>NZ_JBIVKQ010000003.1:88225-439781 GCF_044750845.1 Streptomyces sp. NPDC088766
GGCAAGTCGATCATCCGGGTCACGCCCGAGCGCTGGGGCCCCGTCGCCACCGGCGGCTTCCCGGCACGACTCGCACCCCAGGACTGACCACCACCCCGGCCGACGGACGGAGTCCGGCGCGGCGTCCCGAAGCCTGCGCAGCAACGCGAGGGACGCAACAAGAAGGGGCCCGGGCGGCGATGGTGAAGCAGGGCAAGTCGATCATCCGGGTCACGCCCGAGCGCTGGGGCCCCGTCGCCACCGGCGGCTTCCCGGCACGACTCGCACCCCAGGACTGACCACCACCACCCCGGCCGGCGGACGGAGTCCGGCGCGGCCTCAGCCGCGTTCCACCATCGCCTCGATGCCCGCGACCAGCAGGTCCAGGGCGAAGGTGAAGTCGCGGTCCAGCATCTCCGCGACCGTGTCGCCGCCGCGGGCCGCCATGAGGTTCCTGGACTCCTCGACGACCTCGGCGGTCCGCGGCGCCTCGGTCGCCTCGCTCAGGGAGTGCTGGAAGTACTCGTCCGGGGTCATGCCCGCGTCCGCGACCCGGCCGAAGAAGTGGCCCTCGATCGTGCCGTAGCCGTACACGAACTGGAAGACCGCCGCGATCGCGCTCGTGATGCGGTGGTCGGGCAGGCCCGTGCGGCGGACCACCCGCTGGACCGTGCGGGAGAAGACCAGGGAGTTCGGCCCGATGTTGAGGTACCGTCCGGCCAGCGGCGACAGCCACGGGTGCCGCACCAGCAGCGCCCGGTACGCCGACGCCAGCGCCCGCAGCTGCCCGCGCCAGTCCTCGCCCGCCGCCTCCGGATCGGGCAGTTCCAGTTCGCCGAAGGCCGCGTCCAGGGCGAGTTCCAGCAGGTCGTCCTTGGTGTCGACGTACCAGTAGACGGACATCGCCGTCACGTTCAGCTCGGCCGCCAGGCGGCGCATGGAGAACCTGTCCAGGCCCTCCGCGTCCAGCAGCCGTACGGTGACCTCGGTGATCCGGTCCCGGTCGAGTCCCGACGGCTGGCTCCCGCCCCGCCCCCGGCGCGCCTTGCCCTCCAGCCACACGCTGGTCCGCCCGGCCTGCGCGGCAGCCTTCACCATGGCGCACCTTCCTGGGGGTTCTCCGGGTCGTTCCTGATGACGATGCTAGGTGGCGGCCGGGCCTTCAAGGCCGCGGGCCCGCGGCGCGGCAGCGCGACAGCGCCGCGCGGCACCGCCGCCACCGGTCCGCCCGGCGGTTCGGCCGGCGGTCCGCCCGGCGGTTCGGCCCCGGCGCGGCACGCGGAAAGGGGCGGTGACCGCGGTCACCGCCCCTCCCCGTGCCACCTGGCGGACGTCAGCGGGTCGCCTCCTGCGTCAGGTCGTAGAACGTGGCCGAACCGACCGTGACCTGCTTGAAGTTGGCCTCGATCCACTCGGTGATCTGTGCGGACGTGCCGTCGGCGCTGCCGCCCGTGCCGCCGCCGGATCCGCTGCTGATGAAGTAGTGGATCCTGCCGTCGGCGACGTACTGCTTGAACTGCGCCAGTGTCGGGGACGGGTCGGTGCCGTTGAAGCCGCCGATGGCCATCACCGGGTCGCCGGTGGCCAGCTGGTAGCTCGCGGCGTTCTGGGAGCCGATGGCCGCCGCGGCCCAGGTGTACTTGTCGGAGTCGGTGTCCAGCAGCTTCTTGGCCTCGTCGGTGACGGTGGCACCGTTGATGAGGCCGCCCATGCCGCCTCCGCCACCGCCCGCCGGGCCGCCGTCGCCGCCGGTCTGTCCGCCGGGGGCGGTCTGGCCCTGCCCCTGGCCCTGCCCCTGTGTACTGCCGTTGCCGTTCTGCCGGCCGGGCATGCCGCCGCCGGGGAAGCCGCCGTTCTGCCGGCCCTGGCCCTGGCCCTGACCCTGACCCTGGCCCTGCTGGCCGGGCATGCCGCCGAGGCCGCCACCTCCGCCGGGACCGCCCCGGCCGCCGCCCATCATGGACGCGCCGGCCGGGCCCGCCGTCGGGATGGATCCGGTGTGCGCGGAGTTCACGGTGCTCAGCGTGTACGCCGTCGGTCCGGCCAGCGCCGCGACGATGCTCGCGGCCGCCGCCACGAGGGCGAGCCACCGGGGCAGCCGGCCGGCGAAGACCAGGCCGAGCGCGCCCGTCAGGCCGCCGACCAGCACCAGCCACTTCAGCCAGGGCAGATGGTCCGGGGTGCGGTCGAGCAGGACGTATCCCCAGGCCGCGGCGGCCACCGAGGCGGCGGCGAGGGTGAGCGACGCCCAGACCTCGGTCCGCCTCTCCCACAGGAGGCCGGCGCCCATGCCGATCACGGCGGCCAGGTAGGGGGCCAGCGCGATCGTGTAGTACTGGTGGAAGATGCCCGCCATGTAGCTGAAGACCACCGTGGTGATCAGCAGCGAGCCGCCCCAGACCAGGAACGCGCCGCGGGTCACGGAGGTCCGCTTCCGCCCGCGCGTGGCCACCAGGCCCGCGACCAGCAGGATCAGCGCGGCGGGCAGCAGCCAGGAGATCTGGGCGCCGATCTCGGAGTTGAACATCCGGTCCCAGCCGGTCTCGCCCCACCGGCCGGTGCCGCCACCGCCGCCACCGCCGCCGACACTGCCGGTCTCGTCGCCGCTGAGGCGGCCGAGCCCGTTGTAGCCGAAGGTCAGCTCCAGGAAGGAGTTGTTCTGCGAGCCGCCGATGTACGGGCGGGAGGAGGCGGGCCACAGCTCGACGATCGCGACCCACCAGCCGCCGGAGACGACCAGCGCGGCCGTCGCCAGGGCCAGCTGCGAGAAACGCCTCCGCAGCGGAACCGGCGCGCAGACGGCGTACACGATCGCCAGCGGCGGCAGGATCAGGAAGGCCTGGAGGGTCTTGGCGAGGAACGCGAAGCCGATCGCGACACCGGCCCACACCAGCCACTTCGTGCGGCCGTCCTCCAGGGCGCGGACCACGAGGTGGCAGGCCACGGCCATCAGCAGGGCCAGCATGGCGTCCGGGTTGTTGAACCGGAACATCAGCGCGGCGACCGGGGTGAGTGCGAGCACGGCGCCCGCGATCAGGCCCGAGGCGGGGCTGAAGCGGCGGCGCACGGAGGCGTACACGACAGCGACCGAGCCGACGCCCATCAGCACCTCGGGGACGAGGATCGCCCACGAGTTCAGGCCGAAGATCCGCACGGACAGCGCCATCGGCCACAGCGCGGCCGGCGGCTTGTCGACGGTGATGGCGTTGGCCGAGTCCAGCGAGCCGAAGAAGAACGCCTTCCAGCTCTGGCTGCCGGCCTGCACGGCCGCGGAGTAGAAGGAGTTCGCGTAGCCGGAGGCGCTCAGGTTGCAGAGGTACAGGACGCAGGTGGCGAGCAGCAGGCCGAGGAGGGCCGGGCGCGCCCAGCGGGGGTCCTCGGGCCGGCCCCGCCACAGTCTGCGGGCGAGGGGCTGCTTCGGCTCGTCCGCGCCGGGGACGGGGGCGTCGGGTTCCCGCGGCATCGCGGGAGGGGCGGTCTCGGGCGGGCCCCAGGCGGTGGGCGTGGCCGGGCCGTCGGTCGTCCGCGCCGTGTCGTCGAGGTGGGTGGTCATCGGGCGTCCCCCGGATCGGTGTCGTGGGGGCGCACCGGCTGCAGCCGCATGGTGGCGTCCCTCCCCCACTCTCGGCTTCGCTCGAGCGGGGGCAGCCCCACGGTGCCGTCCGCGGCTTCGCCGGCGCGGAACTGGTTCGTGCCGCTGTCGCGCGGCGGGGTGTGGGGGTGCTGCGCGTGGGGGTGCTGCGCGTGGGGGTGCGGCCGCTGCGGCAGCGGACCGGGCGCGGGGTACGTCGGTGGGGCGGCGGTCCGCCCCGGGGGCTGGGACGGGACCGGGGCCGGGGGCTCCTCGTCGCCCCGCCGGTCCGGGAACACCCAGGCGCGGAAGAGGAGGAAGCGCAGCACGGTCGCCGCGAGGTTGGCGGCGACGAGGACGGCCAGTTCGGTGGCGTGCGCCGGGTCGGACGTCGCCGCGTCGAGCGCGACGAGCGAACCGCTGGTCAGCGCGAGGCCGATGCCGAAGACGACGAGTCCCTGCGCCTGGTGGCGGACGGCACCGCTCCGGCCGCGCACCCCGAAGGTGAGCCGGCGGTTGGCGGCGGTGTTGGCGACCGCGGAGACGAGCAGCGCGAGCGCGTTGGCCGTCTGGGAGCCGGAGAACTGCCGGAAACCGCTGTAGAGCAGCAGGTAGAAGAGGGTGGACAGGCCACCGACGACACAGAAGCCGACGAGCTGGCGGGCCAGGCCCTTGGGTACGTCCATGATCTCGCGGTCGCGGGGATCGTCGCCGAACGGCCTGGTCAGCCGGTCCAGGGGAAGCGAACCGGTGGCCAGCGCCCGGCCCACGCGCCATACCCCTTTCAGGTCGTCGGTCGCCGTCCTCACGATGTGCACCGTGGAGTCCGGGTCGTCGACCCAGTCGACCGGCACTTCGTGGATACGGAGACCGGCTCGTTCGGCGAGCACCAGCATCTCAGTGTCGAAGAACCAGCCGGTGTCCTCCACCAGCGGGAGCAGAAGTTGCGCCACGTCGCGGCGGATCGCCTTGAAGCCGCACTGCGCGTCCGAGAACCGGGCCTGGAGCGAGCCGCGCAGGATCAGGTTGTACGAGCGGGAGATGAACTCCCGCTTGGCCCCGCGCACCACCCGCGAGCTGCGGGCCAGCCGGGAGCCGATCGCCAGGTCGGAGTGGCCCGAGATCAGCGGTGCCACCAGCGGCAGCAGCGCGTTGAGGTCGGTGGACAGGTCGACGTCCATGTAGGCGAGGATCGGGGCGTCCGAGGCCGACCAGACGGTCCGCAGCGCCCGGCCGCGGCCCTTCTGCTCCAGGCGGACGGACCTCACCTGCGGGACCCGCGTCTCCAGCAGCCGCGCCACGTCGGGGGTGCTGTCCGTCGACGCGTTGTCCGCGATGGTGATGCGGAACGGGTAGGGGAACGTCCGTGTCAGATGGTCGTGCAGTCTGAGCACGCAGGGCTGGAGGTCCTTCTCCTCGTTGTAGACGGGGATCACTACGTCCAGGACAGGCGTACCGGCGGTGGCGGCCGGGAGGTGCTCCCGCGCCGGCAGGGTGCCGGGAGAAGAGTCGGTTCGCATGTCGACGACTCTCCTCAGGCGCCCTGTTGCACCCATGTGCCGGCCCTGTGCTGGCCCTGTGAGTCCCGTTGCCAGTCGGTTTCGGGCGCGGGCCGGGGCACGGCGGGGGCGAGGGCGGGCAGGTGCACGGTGAAGACGGTCCGTCCGGGCACGCTGTCGACGGTCACGGCGCCGCCGTGCGCGCCGGCGACGGCCTGCACGATGGCGAGGCCCAGGCCGGTGGAGCCGGTGGTGCGGGAGCGGGCGGAGTCGCCGCGGGCGAACCGTTCGAAGACGCGTGGGAGCAGGTCCGGCGGGATGCCCTGGCCGTTGTCCTGGACGTCCACGCACAGCCAGGGGCCGCGCCGTTGCACGCGCGCGGTGACGGTCGTGCCCGGCGGTGTGTGGGTGCGGGCGTTGGCGAGCAGGTTGACGAGGACCTGTTGCAGCCGCGCCGGGTCGGCGGACACCAGGGCGGGTTCCTCGGGGAGTTCGAGGCGCCACACGTGGTCGGGTCCGGCGGCGCGGGCGTCGCTGACGGTGTCGATGACGAGGGGGACGAGGTCGGTCTGCTCGAACTGGAGCGGGCGGCCCGCGTCGAGGCGGGCGAGCAGCAGCAGGTCCTCCACGAGGAAGGTCATCCGGCCGGCCTCGGACTCGATCCGGCCCAGCGCGTGCCGGGTGTCGGGCCCGACCTGCTCGCGTCCGCGGCGGGTCAGTTCGGCGTACCCCCTGATGGAGGCCAGGGGGGTCCTGAGTTCGTGGCTGGCGTCCGCGACGAACTGGCGGACCCGCATCTCGCTCTCCTGGCGGGCGTGCAGGGCGCCGTGGACGTGGTTCAGCATCCGGTTGAGCGCGGCGCCGACCTGGCCGACCTCGGTGTGCGGGTCGGTCTCGGACTCGGGGACCCGCTCGGAGAGGTTGACCTCGCCGGTGTGCAGGGGGAGTTCGGAGACCCGGGTGGCGGTGGCGGCGACCTTGCGCAGGGGGCGGGTGGCGAGGCCGACGAGCACGTAGCCGGCGATGACGGCGGCGCCGAGACCGGCTGCGGTGACGCTGATCTCCACGAGGATCAGCGTGTTGACGGTGCTGTCGACGGCGGCGGTGGGCAGGGCGACGTAGTAGCCGGAGCCGTCGTCGCCGTGCACGTACGTCACGAGGTAGTCGCCGAGGCCCGGAAGGGTCACGGTGTGGGTTCCGGTCACGGGCACGCCCTCGAACGCGGTCCGCTGGGACGCGCTCAGCTCGGTGGCGTTCATCCGCTGGCGGATGTCGTCGGACACCCGCTCGGCGACGACGGCCCTGGAGACCGTACCGTCGGCGGCGACCTCCGCGGCCACGGTCCGCTCCTGCGTCGGACCGTTGGTGACGAAGCCGTCGACGCGGTCCTCCGCCAGGGTGCTCTTCTCGCCGTCCCGGCCGAACGGCGGTCCCGACAGACGCTTGCCGGCTTCGACGACCTGATCGCCCAACTGCTCGTACAGGTGCGAGCGCAGGGCCAGCGTCGTCACCGTGCCGATCACCGCGCAGACCACCGCGATCAACACCACCGACGCCACGACGAGCCGGGTCCGCAGGGTGCGGGGCTTGCGGGACCTGCCTGCTCGCCTCTGCGCACGCGGCCGTCGTCGCCCGCTCATGACACCGCGGGCTTGATCAGGTAACCGGCGCCGCGCCGCGTGTGGATCATCGGCTCGCGCCCCGCGTCGATCTTGCGCCGCAGGTACGAGATGTACAGCTCGACCACATTGGCCTGGCCGCCGAAGTCGTACGACCACACGCGGTCCAGTATCTGGGCCTTGCTGAGCACCCGCCGCGGGTTGCGCATCAGGAAGCGCAGCAGCTCGAACTCGGTGGCGGTGAGGTGGATGTTGTCGCCGCCCCGCGAGACCTCGTGGCTGTCCTCGTCCAGGGTGAGGTCGCCGACGACGAGCACCGACTCGGAGCGGCGGTCGGCGGCGCCGGAGCGGCGGATGAGCCCGCGCAGCCGGGCCACGACCTCCTCCAGGGAGAACGGCTTGGTGACGTAGTCGTCGCCACCGGCGGTGAGGCCGGCGATCCGGTCCTCCACGGCGTCCTTGGCGGTGAGGAACAGGACGGGGACGTCCGGCAGTTCCCGGCGCAGCCGGCCGAGGACGGTCAGCCCGTCCATGTCGGGCAGCATCATGTCCAGGACGACGGCGTCGGGCCGGAACTCGCGGGCGGTCTGGATGGCGCCCGTGCCGTCACCGGCGCTGCGGATCTGCCATCCCTCGTAGCGCAGGGCCATGGACAGCAGTTCGGTGATCGACAACTCGTCGTCCACCACCAGCACGCGGACGGGGCTCCCGTCCGGCCTCAGCAGTTCGGTGCGCCCCTGGGGCGAGGTCGTGGTCATGCAGGACACCATGTCGGGGTCCTCTGAGAACACGCTTTCCGCTGTCTGTGATTTACCTGAGAAACACACAGGAAGCTCTCAGGGAAGCGCGGTGCGGGCGCGGACCGGCGGCCCGTCCGCCGCTGTTCGCCCCGGTCGCGCGGCCGGGGCGAACCTGTGAGGTGCCCGACTCCGTGCGGCGGACCCCTGGGGGTTCCTGTGCGCTCCTGGGAGTTGTCTGAGGAGACCCGTCCGGTCCGGCGCCCGCCCGGGGCTCAGTCCGGGAGGGCGGCGAGCCACTCGACGAGGATGCGGTTGACGTCCTCGGGCCGCTCCTGCTGGATCCAGTGGCCGCAGTCGTCGAGCAGGTGGGAGGAGACCAGGCCGGGCAGGGTGGTGGCGTGGGCGTCGATCGCGTCGGCGAGCCAGGTGGTGGAGGCGTCCAGACGGCCGGCGACGAACAGGGACGGCTGCGTGACGGGGGCGCCGTCGTGGTCGGCGAGGTCCTCCCAGTCCCGGTCCATGTTGCGGTAGCGGGCCAGTGCCCCGCTCAGCCCGGTCCGCTCGAACTCCGCCGCGCAGAGGTCGAGTTCCTCCTCGATGAGCCAGCCGGGCAGCCGGCCGGCGGGGAAGCGGTCGCGCATCCGGCCGCCGCGGGGCACGAAGTACGGGCTCGGCGCGTCGGGGGCGGGCATGGTGTCGGCGGACAGGGCCGCGTAGAACCCGGCGAGCCAGCCGCGTACGTCGGGCTCGATCTCGGCCTCGGCCCGGCCGGGCTCCTGGAAGTAGGAGACGTAGAACTCCTCCTGCGCGCCCGCCATCTGCGCGAAGACCTCGCTGGGCCGCGGTCCGCCACGGGGCGTGTAGGGGACGCCGAGCAGTCCGGCCGCGCGGAAGACGTCCGGGCGCAGCAGCGCGGAGTGGGCGGCGACGGACGAGCCCCAGTCGTGGCCGACGACCACCGCGCGCTCCTCGCCGAGGGCGCGCACCACGGCGGCGTTGTCCTCGACCAGTTCCCGCATGCGGTACGCCTCCGGGGCGGCGGGCCGGGAGGAACGGCCGTACCCCCTGACGTCGAGGGCGACCGCGCGGTGTCCGGCGGCCGCGAGGGCGGGCAACTGGTGGCGCCAGGAGTACCAGGACTCGGGGAATCCGTGCACGAGGAGCACCAGCGGGCCGGTGCCCTGCTCCACGAGATGGATCCGGCCCGCGGGGGAGGGAACGGTCCGATGGGTGACGTCCAAGGTCTGCTGCGACATGAGAGCTCCAGAAGTCCGGGCCCGGAAGGGGCCGGGCCGCCCGGCCACGGGGCGGCCCCCGTCCGGTGGAGCTCCGCCCGGGCGGAGCTCCGTCACCGGCATCCTGCGGGGGTGGTCCGAAGCGGTGCGAGGGGACTTGCCGGTTCGGCAAAACGGGGTCGGGGGCCGGGACCGGCCGGGTCGCGGGGCGGCAGGGACGGGACGGGCGCGCGGCGGGCGGCGGCCGGGAGGGCTGGCCGGCTGGATCGCGGGTCCGCCGGGGCAGACGGGAATCGGCAATCGGCCGGGGCGGGGACGGGGCGCGCGGCGGGCGGGCCGGCTGGACCGCGGGACTGCCGCGGGTCCGCCGGGGGCGGCTCAGCCCTCAGAACAGCTCGTCCTGGAGATGCCCCGTCGGCTTTCTGAACTCCCGCACCGGCACGTTCACTTCGTCCGTCTCCCCGGCCGGGACGAGTTCCCAGCCCCGCATCAGCCGGGTGTCCAGCACGACGACTCCCGCCGCCGTCGCCAGATGCAGATCCGGGCCGGCGGCGGCGACCAGTTCCCCGCTCACCGCGCCCCCGGAGGTCAACTCGCTCACCGCGCCGACGGCCGCCGGTGCCGCCGCGAGGCCGAAGACCCCCAGGTGGTCGACGGCCCGGAAGGGCTCCCGCGCCAACGACTCGGGCCAGCCGCCGAGTCCGGCCGCCCTGGCGTGCAGCTCACGGATCTCCAGGGCCCGTTCCCCCTCGTGCCGCGGCAACTCGGCCCGTACGGCCCGCTTCTCGGCGTACGGGACCCGGTCCGGGACGCGCAGCGCGGCCCGCAGCAGTTCCTCCGTGCGCCGGGCGGCCATCAGGGGTCCGGTGCCGAGCCAGCTGAAGGAGACGGCACCCTGCTCCAGCAGCCGCGCCGGCCCCCGCCCGGCCGCGGTGATCCCCACCTTGACCAGGCCGGGCCCGAACCAGGCCAGGTACACGCGGTACGGCCGCGGGTCGTCGGCGACACCGTCCGCGGCGACGGAGTGCGCCCGGTCCAGCCGCCCGCACTCCTCGCAGCGCGCCCCCGTGCTGCGGGCCGGCACGGCCGCCCGCACCGGGCAGGCGTGTCCCCGAGCCCCCGTACACGCCCGCACACCCCCCTCCGCGACCCCGAAGGCCACCCGCTTCCCCCACGACAGCGGGCTGCGACGCCCCCCGTCCCACAGCAGCTCGGGGCCGGCCCCCGACCAGCGCAGCCCCGCGCACTTCCATGCCTGTGCCATCACCCACCACGGTAGGCGCCACCACTGACAACGCCCCTGCGGCCACCCGCCGGAGAGACCGCCGGACAGCCCGCGGGCGACCACGACCGGGCCGGTTCCACCGATCCGGCCGACGGGGCCGGGTCGGGGTCAGGACCGCCGCCCCCCGAACTGCCACTCGTGGACCTCGATGCCGGCGTACCGGTCCGGGGTCAGCACGGCGCGTGCCGCGTCCGGATCCGGGGCGCGGAGCAGCACCGCCGTCCCGAGCCAGGCGCCGCCGTCGTCGGACAGCAGCGGCCCGTACGCGATCAGCTCGTCGCGGTCGTCCGGTACGTCGAGATCGGCGGCCTCCCCCGCACCGAGCCCGAGGACCAGGTACCGCTCGCCCCCGTCCCGGCCGCCGGGGAAGTCCCACATCGTGCGCCCCAGCAGGTTGCGCCACCGCCGCAGCAGCACGTCCCGGTAGGCCCCGGCCTGGTAGCCCGGCTCGTCGAACGCGAACGCACGCGCGGCGGCCGGGTCCGGCAGGTCGACGATGTGCACGCTGCCGCTGAGCACTCCCTCGTCGAAGGTCGGCCCCCGGGCGATCAGCTCCGCCTCGTACCGGTCCATGTAGGACCAGTGCTCCTCCACCAGCTCGGTGCGCAGGGCGAGAGAGCCGGGCCGGTCACGGTGATGACAGAAGAACTCCATGCGCCCAGTCTCGGCGACCGCCCCGCGGGCCGGGGCGGAACGGCCCGGCCGCCGTCCCGCGGTCCGATCCGGGTGAAAGGGCTCAGGCGGCGACGCGGGCGGCGAGCTGCTTGGCCTTCTCGGCTGCGCTGACCAGCGCCCGCTCGCGGGACGCCTCCGCGAGGGGGACGAGGTCCGCCATCGCGGGGTTGGCGGCGGCCATGGTCAGCTCGGGCACGATGAAGTCGACCTCGGCGCCGGCCATGTCGACCAGGACGGCCCGGAGGTAGTTCTGCACGTACTCGTAGCCCTCGCGCGGGGTGCCCGGCGCGTAGGAGCCGCCCCGGCTGGCGACGACGGTGATCGGGAGGCCCTTGAGGGTCGAGTCGGGTCCGGCCGTGCGGCCCATCAGGAGGACCTGGTCCAGCCAGGCCTTGAGGGTCGAGGGGATGGTGAAGTTGTACATCGGGGCGCCGATCAGCACGGCGTCCGCCTCCTCCAGCTCCTCCACCAGCTTCAGCCGCTCGGCGAACGCCGCGGCCTGCTCCGGGGTGTGGGTGGCCGGGTCGGCGAAGCCGGCCGAGGCGGTGAGGGCGTCCAGGTGCGGGACGGGTTCCGCGGAGAGGTCGCGGTGGTGCACGGTGCCCTGCGGGTGCTGCTCCTCCCACGCCTTGCGGAAGGCCTCCGTCACCGCACGGGACGCGGAGGCGGAGGCGGGGAGCAGCGACGAGTCCAGGTGCAGCAACGTGGCCATGGGGCACTCCAAGGTCGGGATACGTTTCCGTACGCAGCTATCAATAGCTACGTGACAACTAATAACATAGCTACTTACTTTTTTTTACCCCCGAACGGCAGGGCGGTACCCTGGAGGCATGGCGGACACGAGGACGGATCACGAGCCGGGGGCGTGCAGCCGGGTCGGCGACGGCATCACCAGCGTCTTCGGGCTGCTCGGCAAGCGCTGGACGGGCATGATCGTGGCCGCGCTGATGCAGGGCCCGGTCTACTTCGCCGCGCTGCGCCGCGGCATCCCCGGCATCAGCGAACGCATGCTGTCCGACCGCCTGACCGAACTGAGCGCCGCCGGTCTCGTGGTGCGCGAGGTCGACGAGGGCCCGCCGCTCCGCGTCTCGTACCGCCTGACCGACGCCGGGGCCGCCTTGGACCCCGCCCTCCAGGAACTGGGCCGCTGGGCGGAGAAGCACCTGCTCAAGACCGACGGCGCCTGCTGAGGCAGCCGCCGGAACCCGGCGTACCGGTACGGCGCCCCGGGGACGCCGGATCCGCACCGGAGGACCACGGCCGTCCCGAGCGGGCCGCGCACGGCTCCGCCGACCGCGACCGCACCGAACCACGTCGGACCGCGTCGGACCGCACCGAACCGCGTCGGACGGCGCCTCTGTCGTACCGGCAACCGGCGGCCGGGACCGCGCTCCTTCGGGACACCCGGAGAGTCGCGACGCGGCCGGCGAAGGCGGAGCCGGACCCGGCACAGGTCCACCGGCCCGCCGGAATGATCACGGCGCGGCCGGCGGTCGGCGCGGAGAGGGAGTTCCCGATGCTGTGGGCCGGGGTTTTCGCGCGGTCCGCGCCCCGATCGGGCCGAGGTCGCGCGGGCGGTCACCGGCCGGACGACGGACCCGCGTCCCGGTCGAGCGAAGACGGCCCCCGCACCGGCGGGACGCGCGGCGTCCCGGACGTCACCGCCGCGCGGCACCGCCGGCCGCGGTCGATCCCCACCGGGCCCGGCGGCGGCTACCGGACACGGCACACCGTCGCGCCGCGCGGCGGGGCTGCACCCGGCCGGCCACGCACGCCAGGGCGGGGCGCGTCCCGCCGGCACGGCGCACGCCCTGGACACGAGCCGCACCGCCGCCCCGGCCGTCCGCGTCGAAGACCCGCACGGCTCGTGAGACCAGGACCGAGGCCGGGGCAGGACAGCCCCGGATGGGAGCTAGGGCGTGTTTCGAAAGTCCCGTCTGCCCGGCGGGCAGACGACGCCACTTTCGAAACACGCCCTAGCCGGACCTGCGCCGAGCCGAACGCCGCTCGGGGACGAACTCCGGCACGTCCTCGAGCGGGAAGTGGTCGTTCTCCGCGGACTCCACGAAGTCTGCGAAGTCTCCGAAGTCCGGTGCCTGGAAGGGGTTCGCCGTCGGAGGCGGCGAGGTCGCGAGGGAACTGCGCGGCGCCCCTTCCGGAGCGGAGAACAGCGAGGTCGAGTCGATGAGAGGACTCCCATTCGTTACAGGGCCGTGAGAAAGCCGACGTGCCGTGAGCGGGCACTGCGGGTTCTACAGCTTGGTCAGCTTGGGGTATGGGCTGAGGATCCGCTGTTGCGCCGAGCCGAAATCGACGAGGACCGCGATCCCCTCCTCGATGCCGATCACCCGGCCGAGGCCGTACACGTCGTGCGTGACCTGGTCACCCACGGCGAACTGCTTGGGCGGCGGCGCGACCGGAGCCTTGAAGGGGCTGGTGGGCAGATGGCGCTTCGATGCAGCAGGCTTTGTCATTGCCCCCAGTATGCGCCCGACCACGGCCGCCCGGCAGCGCTCGAACACCTCTTCCGTCTCCCGGAGGGCTTCGATCGGTCCAACGCGAGAGGCCCCGGATCTCTCCGGGGCCTCTTCGTCGATGTGCACTCGGCAGGATTCGAACCTGCAACCTTCTGATCCGTAGTCAGATGCTCTATCCGTTAAGCTACGAGTGCTTGTTCTTCTTCTGTTTTCCGTCTCCGCTCCCGGCCCTTGCGGCCCGCTCGCGGCGACAGGAAGAACATTACATGACTGCCGCCGCCATGTGAAATCCGATTCCCGCACCCCTTGTGACCTGCGAGAAGACCCGATCCGGGGAGGTGCGGAACAGAGGCCGGGAACGACGGAGCCCCGGTCACGGAGGACCGGGGCTTCGAAGTCGAGCGGAGGCGGAGGGATTTGAACCCTCGATGGGCTTTGAGGCCCAAACCGCATTAGCAGTGCGGCGCCATAGACCGGACTAGGCGACGCCTCCACACAGCCGCTCGCATGACTGCGAGTGGCGCGTGCAGATGATGACACAGTCGAGCGTCGTGTCACCAATCGGCGTCCACGGTACTAGGCGGGCGGCCCACAGGGCAAAGGCATTCGCCGGGCGGAACGTCGCCGGGGGTGGGGCGTTAGACAGGTCATGGTCCAGGTCACACCGCTGCGGCGGCTCGTTCTCACCCTCTCCGCCGTCTCCGCCGTCGCCGTCACCGGCTCCCTCGGCGCGGGTTCCGTCACCGCCCACGCCGGACCCGGCCCGGCCCGGCCGTCCCTCGCGCCGCCGCCCCTCCGCGACGAGGACCGGCCCGCTTCCGGCGATCACCTCACCGTGACCGTCCGGGGCGCGGGTGGCGGCGCCGACGGGACCTTCGCGGTGCGGTGCCGTCCGGACCGGGGGACGCACCCGGACGTGTCGGGGGCCTGCGCGGCCGTGGACCGCAACACCCGGTGGGGGAGGGATCCCTTCGCGCCCGTGCCGGAGGGCAGTGTGTGCACCATGCGGTACGGCGGTCCGGCCACCGCCCACGTCACCGGCCGCTGGGCCGGGCGGCCCGTCGACACGACGTTCGAGCGCGGCAACGGATGTCAGATCGAGCGCTGGGACCGGTTCGTGCCGTTGCTGCCCGGGGCGGGACGGACGCCGGCCCGCCCCTGACGAGGAGCGCCGGGGCGGTCGGCGGGGCTGCGTTCCGCCGCCGACCGAGGACGCCCGCCGGGGCGGCGTACCGTACGCCCCGCGCCCCACGGAAGTCGCACAGGTTTCCCGTGGCGGGAGCACCCGTCGCGTAAATGTCACGCGAAGGTCCCGCGAAGGCGGGGCGGGCGGGCGTACGTTCTGGGGCACTTCGTCGTGCGAGCTGCCTCTCATCCGGCGCCGCGAGCACGGCCACAGGCCCTAGACTCGCTCGCGTGACACGCTGCGGGAGGGTTGGCAATATGGCCCGAGCGGTCGGCAAGGTGCGGTAACAGGGAGGAAGCGACTCGTGAGCAGCAGGCCATCCCGAGGCGCTGCTCGCCTCGCAGCCATACTCGACGCACTGCCCGACGCGTTGGTCCTGGTCAACGCCAACGGGACCGTCGTCAACGCGAACACCATCGCGCTGGAGGCGTTCGAGACGCCGGGCACCGCCCTCGTGGGGCGGGGACTGCTCGATCTCCTGCCGGAGTTCGACTCCAAGCTCATCCCCGGCTCGATGCGGCGCCCGGACCACATGGACCCGCGCGGCCGGACCAAGCCCACGCGGATGACCGCCCGGCGCACCGACGGCACCGAGTTCCCCGTCGAGGTCACCAGCGCCAACCTCGAGAACGGCCAGCAGGCCTACGACAGCTACGGCTACGCCAACGACGAGCTGCTGATGCTCGTGGTGCGCGACCTGTCGGGCACCGTCGACACCGAGGCCGAGCTGGCCCGGTCGCAGCGGCAGACCGAGATGATCCTGCGGGCCGCGTCCGAGGGCGTCGTGGGCACCGACACCGACGGGCGGATCGTGCTGGTCAACCCGGCCGCCGCCCAGACCCTCGGCTACCGGGCGAGCGACCTCGGCGGCAAGGAACTGCACACGCTCGTGCTGCACTCCCGCGCCGACGGCTCCCCCTTCCCCTACGACGAGTCGCCGCTCGCCGACACCCTGCGCTCCGGGCGCAAGCACCGGGTGCGCGGGCAGGTGCTGTGGTCCAAGAGCGGGGACAAGGTCTCGGTCGACCTGACGACCGCGCCGGTCCGCGACGGCGACCAGCTCGTCGGCGCCGTGATGACCTTCACCGACCGGCGGCCGTACGACTCCCTGGCCGAGGAGAAGGACGCCGTCGAGAAGCGGCACCGGGACGAGCTGGAGCGGCTCTCCGAGGAGCACGCCTCCGACCTCACCGCGCTGCGCCAGCAGCACGTCACCGAGGTGGAGGAGCTGCACGAGCGGCACCAGGAGGAGCTGGCGGCCGGCGAGGAGCGCTACGCCGCGCTCGGCGAGCGGGAGAAGGACCGGTACGAGGCCCTCGCCGCCCGCTACGACCAGCTGCTGACCCTGCTCGGACGGTCGCTGCGCGGCCCCCTGGACGAACTGCGCCGCGAACTGTCGGCGCTCGCCGCCGACGACGCCGGGCAGCTGTGGCCCGAGGCCAACCAGGTCCTGCACCACCTGTCGGCCGGGTACGCCCGCATCACCACCCTCATCGACAACGTCCTCGGCTACCAGCGTCTGGACACCGGCGGCGGGGCCATCACCCGTACGAAGGTGATGCTCGACGCCGTCGTCGCCGCAGGTGTCGACGGGGCCGTCGAGCTGGTCGGGCCCGGCCGGGTCCAGTTCGCCGTGCACGCGCCGCCCATCGAGGCAGAGGTCGACGCGCGGCTCCTCGCGACCGCGCTCGCCCACCTCGTCGCCGATGTCGCGGGTGTCGACGCCACCGGCAACGCGCCCGTCTCGGCGGGCGGTTACATGGACAACACGGTCGTCGTGGCCGCCGCCCAGCGCGGCGAGGTGGTCCGCATCGAGGTGCGCGGCCCGTACGCGGGCGGCGACCCGGTGCACGAGCCGATCGTGCGCGGGATCGTGCGGGCGCACGGCGGCGTGCTCCAGACGCACGAGGTGCCGGGCATGAGCGGCAGCGCGTACGTCCTCGAGGTCCCGTTGGGCGCAGGGGCGGGCGCCGTCGCCGCTCCCGCCGTCGGCTCCGCCGTCGCGCTGTCGGCCGGTTCGCCGGGCGGGGCAGCGGAGACGGCCGACGGCGTCGCCGCGGGTGACCCGGCCGACGGGCAGACCGCCGTCGCGGGGCGGCGACGGGCCCGGCGGTCCTCCGTGGACGCCTTCCTGGACGGCGAGGTCGCGGGCGCGGCGCCCGTCGGTGCCGAGGGCGAGTCCGCGGTACCGACCGGCCGGCGCCGCCGTCGCGGCCCGGCCGCCGAGGAGATGCCGGCCCCGGCGCCCGCCGAGGAGGCCGATGCCTCCGGCGTGATCGGCCGACGGCACGCGCGGTCCGCCGGACCCGGCCAGGACGCCGGGGTGAGCGAGGGCGCCGTGGTCACGGCCGCCGAGCACGCGGCGGGCACCGCCGCCTCGGGCACGGGACTCGGCGGCACCGTCCCGCCGCAGGGCGTGCCGGTGCCGGGCGGACGGCGGGCCCGGCGCGACGGCGACGAGCCGCAGGCGGCCCTGCCGCCCGCCCTGCCCGCGCTCGCGAGCACCCCGGTGCCCGCGGAGGGCGCAGAACAGCCGACGGGCCGCCGCCGGCGCGCCCTGGCCGCCGCGAACGAACGCGCCGCCGCGCAGGAGGCGGGGCCCCGCACGGTGTTCGCCCTGCCGCCCGCGGAGGCGGACCGGTCGGCCGAGGGGACGGCCGGCGCGGAGGGGACGGACGGCAGCGCGGGGGTGCGGGAAGCGGGGCAGGTTCCGGGGCGGCAGGGGCCGGTGCCGGTCGCTCCCGTTCCGGGGCAGGACGCCGTACCGGTTCCCGTTCCCGTTCCCGTTCCGCTGCCCGTTCCCGGGCAGGCTCAGGTGCCCGTTCAGGCCGCGGCCGACGACTCGCCGACCGACCACGGCCGGCACGACGCCGTCCCGCACGGCCAGGCCGACGACCACACCCCGCCGCAGCCGCACCCCACCACCGCGCCCACGGGCCGTCGGCGGCGGGCGGCCGGCCGGCCGGTGACGGAGGCGGGGACCGGGACCGAGGGCGTCGCGGCCGCCACCGTTCCGGCACAGGCGCAGGCTCCGCAGGCGCAGCCGCCTCAGGTTCAGGCACCACAGGCGCAGGCGCTTCAGGTTCACGCTCCACAGGCGCAGGCTCCGCAGACGCCTCAGGTCCAGGGCCCCGCGCCCGCACCGGCCGCGCCCGTCCAGGTCTCCGCGGAACTGCCGCTCCCGGCCCAGCCGCTCCCCGGCCAGGCGGTACCGGTACCCGCCCAGCCGCTGCCCGGTGGGCCGGCCGCCGGTCAGCCCGTCATCCCCGGCCAGGCCAATCCGGCCGGTCCGGGCGCTCCGGGCGCTCCGGGCGCTCCGGCCCCCCAGGCCGTACCGATCGTGCCGGGGCAGGCGGCTGCCCCCGCGCAGGTCCCGCCCGTCGGGCCGCTTCCCGCCGAAGCGGCCGTCCCGGCGACGCCGACCCCCGGTTCGGGCACCCCGCTGCCGCCCGAGGCGGCCACTGCACAGCCGCGGGTGGCTCAGCCCCTGCCCGCCGAGACCGCGCAGGTCCCGCCCGTCGACCCCAACTCCACCCAGGGCCGCGCGTTCAGCGTGCGGACGCTGGGCCAGGGCGTGCCCTTCACCCGGCAGGCCGCGCAGGTGCAGCAGGTGCAGCAGGTGCAGCAGGTGCAGCAGGTGCAGCAAGCACCGCAGGCCCAGCCGACGCAGCAGGCCCAGCCGGTCCAGCGGCTGCAGCAGCCCCCGCAGGCCGTCCCGCCCACGGCCACCCACTCCGCCTCCGCCACCCCCGCCCCGCACCATCCGAACGGCTCCGGGCGGCGCCGCAAGCTGGGCACACGGCCCGACCCGGCGGCGGGACAGGAGCAGGCGGCCCGTCCGCATCCGGTGGCCGAACAGGCCGCCGTACCGCAGTCGCCGGCGGCTCCGGGCGCGCCCGTCGCGCATCCCTCCCTCGCGGGTCAGCCGCTTCCCGGGCAGCCGACGGCCGGGCAGTCCCTGGCCGGTCAGGCACGGCTCGCACCCGGGACCGAGGGGGCGGGGCGGTCGTACGCCATAGGGGCGCCGGACAAGAACGCCGCCGAGGGGCCGGAGCCGCTGGACGGGCCGGGCGGGGCCGTCGAGGTGGCCGATCCGCCGCGGCCGCAGCCGATGGACGACGAACTGCCGCCGGAGCCGCTGGACAACCCGCGCCGGCTGCTGGTGTGGCCGGCTCCGGACGTCAGTACGCAGCAGGCGCTCAGCGACCGCGGCTACCGGCCGGTCGTCGTGCACTCGCGCGAGGAGGTCGACGCCCAGATCGCCGCGTTCCCGGCCGCGCTGTTCGTCGATCCGCTGACCGGGCCGATCACCCGGACCGCGTTGCAGTCGCTGCGTCAGGCGGCGGTGGCGGCGGAGGTCCCGGTGATGGTGACGGCCGGGCTCGGACAGGCGACGCGCGAGGCGGCGTACGGCGCCGATCCCGCCGTACTGCTGAAGGCGCTCGCGCCGCGGGACAGTGAGCAGCATCCGCCGCGGGTGCTGCTGATCGAGGAGCACGCGGAGATCGCGCTGGCGCTGACCGCGACGCTGGAGCGGCGCGGCATGCAGGTCGCGCGGGCGGCCGGCGACGCGGACGCGGTCACGCTCGCCGGGCAGCTGCGGCCGAACCTGGTCGTGATGGACCTGATGCAGGTGCACCGGGGTCAGGCCGGGATCATCGACTGGCTGCGGGCGAACCGGCAGCTCAACCGCACGCCGCTGGTCGTCTACACGGCCGCCGTCGACCAGGCGGACCTGCCCCGGCTGGCCTCCGGCGAGACCGTCCTCTTCCTCGCGGAACGCTCCACCAGCGAGGAGGTGCAGGTCCGGATCGTCGACCTGCTGGCGCGGATCGGCACCAACTGAGGGGCCGGCCCCTGCGTCACGGCCGGGCGACCAGCCTGCGGGCCGCTTCCTTCACGGAGGCGCGCAGGCGGTCGCGGTCGGGCGCGTCCCCGCCGACCAGGATGCGGCGCATCTGGGGGACGACGGTGGCCCAGTTGGCGAGCGCGACCAGCAGGAAGAGCAGGTCGCGGGCGGGGATCGCGTCGTCGATGACCCCGCGGTCCTGGCCGTCCTGGAGGGCGGCGACCTTACGGGTGTAGTGCTCCTGCCGTTCGGCCTCGTCGGGGAGCTCGGCGGTGCCGTACTCGATGCCCTCCCAGTACAGGAGCCGCAGGAGTTCGGGGTGGGCGGCGTGGTAGTCCATGAGCCGGTCCATCCAGCCCTCGACGTCGTCGGGGTCGACGGGGACGGCGGCGGCGAGGTCGACCATGCTGCGGCCGAGGACCTGGGTGAACAGCTCAGCCTTGTTGCCGAAGTAGGCGTAGATCAGCTGTTTGTTGGCCTTGGCCTCGGCGGCGATGCGGTCGATGCGGGCGCCCGCGATGCCGTACCGGGCGAACTCGGCGGTCGCCGCTTCGAAGATCCTGGCCTTGGTGGCCTCGGGGTCGCGGGGGGTCCTGGTCGTTGCCATGGGGCCAGGGTAGCGCGCGGGTAACCAACTGGTTGGTTGACAGGGAATGGACGCACGGCCGAGACTGTTGCCCCCACTGTTCCAACCAGCTGGTTGGTTATTGGAGTCGGCTCGAAGGAGCACATCCACCATGCCGTCCGCAGTCACCGTCAGGCAGCAGCACGCCCGGCCCGTCGGGCGGGCCCGGCTCGCCCACCGCCTGTTCCTCCCCCTCATCGCCCTGTGCACCGCCGTCACCGCCGCCAACATCTACGTGGCCGCCCCGCTCCTCCCCCTCATCGCCCACGACTTCGGCTCCGCGCCCTCGGCCGTGGCCTGGATCGCGTCGGTCGCCCAGTTCGGCTACGCCGCCGGTCTCCTCTTCTTCGCCCCGCTCGGCGACCGCGTGAACCGCCGCCCGCTCGTCGCGGCCCTCTCGCTGGTCACCACGGCGGCGCTGGTCGCCGGTGCCGCGGCGGCCGGCACGGCCGCGCTCGCGGCCGCCGTGTTCGTCGCCTCGGCCGCCACCGTCGTGCCGCAGCTCCTGGTGCCGCTGGTCGCCGAACGCGCCCCCGCCCACCACCGCGCGCGGCACGTCGCCGCCGTCATCGCCGGCCTCTTCACCGGCATCGTCGCCGCCCGCGTCCTCGGCGGACTCGCCGGACAGGCCTTCGGCTGGCGCGCGGTGTTCGTCGGCGCCGCCGGCCTCACCGCGGTCCTCGGCCTGCTCACCGCGGCCGCCCTGCCCTCCGAACGCCGCCGCCCCCGCGAAGGCGGCCTCTTCGCCGGGCTGCGCGCCATGCCCGGCCTGGTGCGCCGGTCGCCCGACCTGTGGCGGGCGTGCGTGCGGCAGGCCGGCATGTACGGCGCCTGGAGCGCACTGTGGACCTCACTGGCCCTGCTGCTGACTGGCGGGTCGTACGGCCTCTCCACCGCGACCGCCGGCCTGTTCGGCCTCTTCGGCCTCGCCGCCAGCGTCGTCGCCCCGCTGGCCGGCGGTCTGGTCGACCGCTTCGGCGCCGCGAAGGTGGTCCGCAACGCGTATCTGCTGGCCGCCGTGTCGGTACCGCTGTTCTGGCTGGGCGGTCAGGTGATGGTCGCGCTGTTCGTCGCCGCGATCGTGATCCACACGGCCCTCGTCGCCTCCCACGTCGCCAACCAGACCCTCGCCCTCACCACCACCGACGCCCCCGCCACCGCCAACAGCGCCTACGTCGTCGCGGGCTTCGCCGGCGGAGCCACCGCCTCGGCCCTGGCAGGCCTCGCCTTCACCCACTTCGGCTGGACCGGCGTGGTCACGATCGCGGGACTGTGGCTGACGGCCGGATGGGGAACCACGACGGTCGGGCGCGCGTAGGCCTGCGGCACCGCGGCGGCATGACGGCCCGGCAGGACACCGTCGCCGGTCGAGCCCCGTCGCCGGTGCCGGTCGAGCCCCGTCGGCGGCCGCGTCCCCCGGCCGGCACCGGCCGGCCCTCTGCGAACAGCCGTCCGCCCGGCAGGGGCCGCGAGGTGCCCTGCCGGGCGGACGGGGTGTGTCAGAGCCGGGTGACGTCCAGGTCGCCCGCCGCGTACTGCCTGCGCAGCACCTTCTTGTCGAACTTGCCCACGCTCGTCTTCGGGACCGCCTCGACGATCGTCCAGCGCTCCGGGAGCTGCCACTTGGCGACGCCGCCCTCTTCGGCGAGGAAGGCGCGCAGGGCCTGGAAGTCGGTGGTGGCGCCCTCCTTCAGGACGACCGTGGCCAGCGGGCGCTCGCCCCACTTGTCGTCGGGGACGGCGACCACGGCCGCCTCGGCGACGGCCGGGTGGGACATCAGCGCGTTCTCCAGGTCCACCGACGAGATCCACTCGCCGCCGGACTTGATGACGTCCTTGGCGCGGTCGGTGAGGGTGAGGAAGCCGTCGGCGGAGATGGTGCCGACGTCCCCCGTCTTCAGCCAGCCGTCCTCGCTGAACTTGTCGGCGGGGCGCAGGGGTTCGCCGTCGGGACCGTTGTAGTAGGCGCCGGCGATCCACGGACCGCGG
Source organism: Streptomyces sp. NPDC088766 (assembly GCF_044750845.1). Lineage (NCBI taxonomy): Bacteria > Bacillati > Actinomycetota > Actinomycetes > Kitasatosporales > Streptomycetaceae > Streptomyces > Streptomyces sp. NPDC088766. The sequence goes on from NZ_JBIVKQ010000003.1 coordinate 109,955, forward strand.
ACCTCCAGCTCGCCCGCGGACTCCCCGTCCCAGGGGAGCCGCTCGCCGCCGGGCCCGGTGAGGCGGGCCTCGACCCCGGCCGGGAAGCGGCCCTGGGTCAGGCGGTACCCGAACTCCGCGTCCGTGCCGACCGCGGAGGCCGGCGGGCGGGCGATGGTGCCCAGCGGGGAGGTCTCCGTCATGCCCCAGGCGTGGCAGACCCGCATGCCGAGCCGGTCGAAGGCCTCCATGAGGGAGGGCGGGCAGGCCGAGCCGCCGATGGTGACCTGGGTGAGGGAGGAGACGTCCCGCGGCTCGGCGGTCAGCTCGGCCAGCAGGCCCTGCCAGATGGTGGGCACCGCGGCGGCGTGGGTCGGCTTCTCGCTCGCGATCATCTCGGCGAGGGGCGCGGGCTGGAGGAAGCGGTCCGGCATCAGCATGTTGACGCCGGTCATGAAGGTGGCGTGCGGGAGGCCCCAGGCGTTGACGTGGAACTGGGGGACGACCACCAGGGACGTGTCCTGGTCGGTCAGACCCATCGACTGGGCCATGTTGACCTGCATGGAGTGCAGGTAGATCGAGCGGTGGCTGTAGACCACGCCCTTGGGGTCGCCGGTCGTGCCGGAGGTGTAACACATGGCGGCGGCCTGGCGTTCGTCCAGCTCGGGCCAGTCGTAGGCGGTCGGCTTCCCGGCGATCAGGTCCTCGTACTCGTGCACCCGCGCGGTGGCGCCCGCGAGGAGCGAGCGGTCGCCGGGGCCGGTCACGACCACGTGCTCGACCGTCTTCAGGTGCGGGAGCAGCGGGGCCAGCAGCGGCAGCAGCGAGCCGTTGGCGATGACGACCCTGTCGGCCGCGTGGTTCACGATCCACGCCAACTGCTCGGCGGGCAGCCGCAGGTTGAGGGTGTGCAGCACCGCTCCCATGGAGGGGATCGCGAAGTAGGCCTCGACATGCTCGGCGTTGTTCCAGGCCAGGGTCGCGACCCTGGCGTCGCCGGTGACACCGAGGTCCTCGCGCAGGGCGTGCGCCAGCTGGGCCGCGCGGGCGCCGATCTCGGCGTAGGTGCGCCGCTGCGGCTCGCCCTCGCCGGTCCATGTCGTCACCTGCGACGAGCCGTGGATCGTCGACCCGTGGGTCAGGATCCTCGAGATCAGCAGCGGTACGTCCTGCATGGTGCTCAGCACGGCGTCCTCCCAGGTGCGGCGACATTGCCTACGCGGTGGTAACGGTTGCGCTGATTCTGCGCACATACCAAGCGGTATGTCACTAGGGGGCGAGGATCGATCGGGTCACGTTGCCGCCCACGCCGTACCGCGACGTCGGCGCGCTAGCGGACAACGCCCAGCTCAGGGTCCTCCCGGAGCTTGCCGAGCGCCCGCGACACCGCCGATTTCACCGTGCCCACCGAGACGCCGAGCACCTCGGCCGTCTGCACCTCGCTGAGGTCCTCGTAGTACCTGAGGACGACCATCGCCCGCTGCCGGGCCGGCAGCTTCATGATCGCCCGCCACATCGCGTCGTGCAGCGCCTGCCGCTCGGCCGGGTCCTCGCCGCCGGGCTGCGGCTCCGGCTCGGGCAGCTCCTCGCAGGCGAACTCGTCGACCTTGCGCTTGCGCCACTGCGAGGTGCGCGTGTTCAGCAGGGCCCGGCGGACGTACCCGTCGAGCGCCCGGTGGTCCTCGATCCGCTCCCACGCGACGTAGGTCTTGGCGAGCGCGGTCTGCAGCAGGTCCTCGGCGTCGCTCGGGTTCGCGGTCAGCGACCGCGCGGTGCGCAGCAGCACCGGCTGGCGGGCGCTGACGTACGACGTGAAGGACGGGTACGGAGATGGCCGCGTCTTGCCGTTCGAAGCGCGGGTGCAGACGGGTGTGGTCATGGGCTCCACGCTAGGTTCGCACCGGACTCCCGCGGATCGGCCGCAGGTGCCGAAGGCGAGTCCGCCTCAGGTTGTAGGGGTGGTGCCGGCTCCACCTCCTGAAGGTGGACGAGACCACGCCCGCTCCTGCGGGATCACCCCTGGGGGCCGCACACCGGCGGCACCGGCGCACCCCGGTCCCGGCCCAGCCGCCGGCCGGCGGCACCGGCCCCGGGCTCGGCACCCCGCACCCGCCGCGTCCAGGGCACGGGCGGCACCCCGGACGGCCGCGGCGGCTGCGGCCGTCGGGGCCGGCCGCCCTCCGCACACACGAAAGCGTCTGCGCGGCGGCACCAAAGCACCGCCGCGCAGACGCGTTCCCACCCCACGGAGCACACCCGGCGCGGAAGGAGGCGGACCGGCACCGGAGGGCGCCCGACCCTCTTCCCTTTTTCGAACTCGCGTACGAAAATAGAGTCATGGCCACCACGGACCGGTACCCCCGGCAGGCCACCACTCCGGCCCTCGCCCACGCCCTGTCGGCCGCCGAACGCGGCCTGGCCGTCATCCCCCTGTCCCGGACCAAGCTCCCCGCCCTGCGTTCCCCCCACCCGCCCACCCTGCGTTCCCCCCACCCACCGACCCTGCGTTCCCCCCACCGCGACGACCCCACGGCCCCGCCCTGCCGCGGCGAATGCGGCCGCCCCGGCCACGGCGTGTACGACGCCAGCACCGACCCCGCGCGCATCCGCGAACTGTTCGCCGCCGCCCCCTGGGCCACCGGCTACGGCATCGCCTGCGGACTCCCCCCGCACCACCTGATCGGCGTCGACCTCGACACCAAGTCCGGCACCGACTCCACCACCGCCCTGCGCGAACTCGCCCTGCGGCACCTCTTCACCATCCCGCCCACGATCGTCGTCCTCACCCCCTCCGGCGGCCGCCACCTCTGGCTCACCGGCCCCGCGGACGTCGTCGTCCCCAACTCGGCCGGCCGCCTCGCCCCCGGCATCGACATCCGCGGCGCCGGCGGCTACCTCGTCGGCCCCGGCTCCCGCACCGACCGCGGCGTGTACGCCATCACCCCCGGCACCGGACACCTCGTCCCCGCCCCCTGCCCCCGCGCCCTCCTGCGCCTGCTCCTCCCCCCGCCCCGCCCCGCCCGCCAGGCGCCCCCGGCAGCCGGCGGAACACACGGCCACGGCCTCGTCCAGTTCGTCCTCGCGGCCCACCGGGGACAACGCAACACCCGCCTGTACTGGGCGGCCTGCCGGGCCTACGAGGACGGCATCGGCGAGGCACTCTCCGAAGCCCTCGTCGACGCGGCCGTCCGCACCGGACTCCCGCCCCGAGAGGCCCACTCGACCCTGGCCTCGGCGGCCCGCACGACCCGCCACCGGCCCCCGCCCCCCGGCACCGACCACCGGGCCACCGGCCCCCACGAGCCACCGTGACGGGGGAACACGGAAGGGGTGCCGCTTGGGAGGGTGGCACCCCTTCCCACCTCACGACGCCTCACCACGCCTCACCACGCCTCACGCCACGAGCAGACGGAGACCGGGCTCCGCCGCGTCGAGGGCGACGAGGCCGGGGTTGCGTTCGGCCCACCGGCCCGAGGAAGGTTCGTCGCGGAGCCTGTTCACCACCCGCTCCCCGGCCTCCGGCCCGACTCCGGCCCATACCGACACCGCGCGGCGCACACGTTCCTCCAGGTACGCCTCGGGCCTGCGCCAGTGGGCCTCCAGGAAGCCGTCCGCACAGTCCCACGGAACGAGCACCGGCTCCACACGGGCCCCGATCGCCCGGGCCGGCCGGTCCGCCGAGGGCCGGCCCGCGACCAGACCGGCGACCTCGGGCAGGTGGTCACGGGTGAGCCAGAACCGGAGACGCCATCCGGCGTCACTGGCGTCGTGCGTGAACACCACCACGCGGCGGGCCGCACGCCGCATCTCGCGCAGCCCGGCGATCGGGTCCCGCCGGTGATGGACGGTGCTGAAGGCCGTCACGGCGTCGAAGGACCGGTCCGCGAACGGCAGGCTCTCCGCGACGACGGCCACACACGGCGCCGCGCCCACGGGGCATTGCACCCGCATGACCGCCGGCGGTTCCACCACCGTGACGTCACGGCCACGGGGCTCGTAGGAGCCGGTGCCGGCCCCGACGTCCAGTACCGTCCGCGCGGCCCCGAGCGCGTCCCAGGCCCTCGCGGTGATCCGCTGCCGTGCGCCGCGTCGCTGGGTGGGCGGACCCGATCGCGTCGTACAACTGCGCCCCGAAAAATCTCAGTTGTTCCTCCGGCGTCGACCTGATCCGCATCGCCCGCGCCTCCAGCTCCTTGGCGATGGCCGTCACCGCGGCGGTGGCGTCGACGGCCGTCACCGCGGCAGCGGCGCGGTCGCACTGTTCCAGCAGCAGGCCGCGCAGTCCGCGCAGGGGCGCGACAGCGTCGGTGGCCGGGTCGTCCACCGGATCCGCGCTCTCGCGCAGTCCGAAGCCCGGCCGCCGGTGGGCGAGCACCTCCCGCAGTCGCTCCACGTCACCGGCCGAGCAGGCCCGGTACCCGGCCGCCGTCCGCGCGGACGGCCGCACGAGGCCGATCTCGTCGTAGTGGTGCGGCGTACGGACGGTCACCTCGGCCGGCTCGGCCACGCGTCCCACGGTCAGGTGCTCTTCCACACCGCCGCCCATGCGGCATCACGTGACATGAGGGTCAAGCACTCCGCTCGCCCTGCCGTCGTGACCGACCGTCACCGGCGTCCGCACGGCGTCCGGTGACGGGGACACGGTGCAATACACACGTACGGAGTGCCGTCCACCGAAGCATCATCACCCGTACGGTGGGCGTCGAGGCGGGACGACGGGGTACCCGATCACTGTTCCGTGCTCGGCGCGACGCCGGGGTCCGGTGACTCCCCGAGGGCCGAAAAAGCCCGCATCCAAGGGTGTTTCCAAAAGAATCGGTGTCGCGGAAAGCGTTTCCGGCCTTCTTCGGTCAACAGTGTGCGCGTGTCTACACCGAGTTAAACGTCCTGATTGTTCAGAATGTCATCAACTGCCCCAGTTGAAACTATGAAGTTTCGTGCCGAGGAGCATGACATGCAGGCTCGCAGATGGCACCCAGACCAGCCCACTCGTATCGGTCGGCACGACTGGCCGGACGAGGGTGACAACGGAACACACATGCGGCTGCGGGCCGGCTCCATCGTGGTACTCGACCGGCAGGCATGGCGGATCCTGGAGATCAACAGCTACACCGGCGACCGGTGGCCGGACATCTACGAGAAGGCGTGGCGCGACCACGTGGAGTTGTGGTGGCACGCCAACGAGCTGCGCCGGGCCAACAACCAGGCGGGCAAACCGGCGCCCGAACGGGCCGAGTTCTACAAGCGCCCGGTGGTCCTCGTACTGCGCAACGAGAACCTGCCCCGGTCCACGCCGAAGCACTGGTGCGCCCCCGCAAGCCACGACTGGCAGGTCCTCCCGGAGCACTACGCCGTCTGCCGCGCCTGCGGCGAGCTGCCGCCCTGCCATCACGGCGAGTACCGCTGGGAGGGCGGCCCCCGTTGGCCGGAGCAGAACGGCGGCATCCCGCTCATGGTGCCGGAGGGCTGCTGCATGGGGTGCGCCGAGCCGATCAGGCCACGGGTGCGGACCGTGCGCTTCCCGGGGCCGAACCTCTGGTACCCGCCCCTGGGGGAGGACACGGCGGTCTTCCACGCCCGCGCCGCCTGCGCCGACCAGGTCGACTGCTACCGCATGCAGTGGCAGACCGAGTACAACCCGCGTCCCGCCACGCACCCCGCCACCATGGCGTTCCCCGGTTTCGAGCACTTCGTGCTGCCCCGGACCCGCAACGCGCCGGACCTGGGCCCGCACACCGAGCAGATCTCCCGGAACATGCACCCCGCGCCGGTCGCACCGTCACGTCCGGGGGAGGAGGACTGCGTCTCCATGACCGGTGACTCCGGCGCCTTCCACGTCCCGTTCGACCGGTACCGGGGGGAAGCGACGAGGGGCGCGATGCCGGCCGGTCCGCCGGCGCCGGTCACCCCCGAGCCGACGCCCGCGGCCTCCGGCGTACCCGCGACGTCCGGCGTATCCGCGGTCTCCGGTGCGCACTCGCTCCCCGGTGCGCACTCGCTGCCCGACGCACCCACGGCGGCTCCGGTCGCGCCGGGCCGGCCCGCCGCGCCGCAACCGTCTCCCGCGGCCGAGGCGGCCGTCCCCGCCGTCTCCCCCACCGCCGAGGACGCCGGGCAGGCCCTCCAGGCGGCGGAGAAGCTGGGCCTGTCCCTGGCCGGGCGCCCGGCCTTCCACAACGCCGAGCAGGCGGCCCGGGTGATCGAGGAACTCACCGCCGCGGTCCGGAACATCGCGCTCTGTCTGCACGACCCGGCCGCCGGCGCCCGCACCTGACCGCCGACGGCCCGGGCGGCCCCCCGCCACGGCCGTCACGAGCCCCCGGCCCGGCACCCCCTCGGGAGGCGGGGACCGCATGGCCGGACCACGGTACGGCGGACGGCACGCGAAAAGGGCGCCCCTGACGGAGGGACACCCCTTTCGGCCGGCACGTCCGCGACCAGCGGAGGCGGTGAGATTCGACCTCACGGTGACATCGCTGCCACGACCGTTTACGAGATCGACCGCATGAAGGAAGTGCTGTCCGCGCGGGTCCCACGGCCGACGAGGTGAGACTCCTCCGACTGCCGCCGGGTGAACCCTTCGTCGAGCTGCATCGAACACGGCGGTGGACCCGTACAAGCGCGGCATGGCTCCGCTGCTCCTCTTCACGGGAGCCACCAGCCCCACGACGCGGGAACGCATGCCGAGAGGCGAAGCCGTCCACTGTCGCGAGCGGGCGCTCGAACTCGGCGCCCCCGGCTCGGACCTACTCGTGGAACCGCAGGCCCGCAACACCGGAGAGAACATCCGTTTCTCCACCTCGTCGAGCGGCCCGTCGAATGGCGGGTCAGCCGCAGTGATGCGGGCCACTGGCAGGCGTGATCGGCGAAGGTTGCCTGATCCGCGCAATGCGCCGGCCCGTCCCTTCCTGGGATGATCCCAGCACCGCACACTCCTTGAAGACGACAAAGGTGGTTGACCTCATGAGATCGACTCGCGTGATCCTTGCTGTGGCCGCAGGCGCTCTTGTCCCGGCGCTGTTACTCGCCACACCGTCCATGGCCGCCCCCGTCGCCCCCGCAGTCGCCGTCGCGACGGCCGGCTCGTCCTGCGACGGGATGAGTGCGGACGACCTGCGGGTGGCGATAGCCCGCACCCTCGCCGACCCCGACAGCGGCAAGCGCGTGATCGAGGAGGCGAACGCGCTCCTCGACAGCGGCACCGTGGAGGAGATGTGCACCTGGCTGGAGACGGGCTACCCCCTCGCCCAGGGCGAGGACGACCGGGTGGCGATAGCCAGACTTCTCGCCGACCCGGACAGCGGCAAGCGCGTCCGTGCGGAAGTCAACCAGCTTCTCGACGCCAACGATTCCCAGCAGATACGCGCCTGGCTGGAGACGGGCTACCGCCTGGCCCAGGCCGAGGACGACCGGGTGGCGATAGCCCGCATCCTCGCCGACCCCGGCATCAGCGACGCCCTGCGCGCAGCGGCCGGCTCTGCCCTCGACGACAACTCCCCGGAAGCGCTGCGCCACTTCCTGGAGGTCGGCCGGTACGAGGTCGGCCAGTGACCGGTCCGACGGATCAGGTGGCGGGCGTGGGGCACCCTGCGTCGACTCCTCGTCCGCGAGACCACGGTGTCGCCGTCTGCGGCGATGTCCATCCCACGGTTCCTGCTTCGGGACCGTCGATGAGCCCGACCGCTCCGGCGCGTGACATCAGCAGCTGACACCGGCAGACACGGACCAGCCCGGCCACTGCCGAATCTCGACGGACGCCCAGCCTGCGGTCAACGGCGAAGATCCATGGCTGAGCGATGTCCGTGATCGACCTGATGAGGATGAGGCCGCACCTCAAGTGCCGTGCCCCGCTCGTGCCCGATCGAGCGGGGCACTACGGAAAGCAGCGGAAAGTCCCGGAGTCCGGGCAAGCGAACGGCCCCCGACCATCAACCCAGGTCGGGGGGCCGTTCTCACTGCTCACCATGCGGAGGCGGTGAGATTCGAACTCACGGTGACATCGCTGCCACGACGGTTTTCAAGACCAACCAAGTTCCTGTGGCCAGGCGCGCTTTGACCTGCGTCTTCGCATGTTTCTGTCACTCGGTCCGGTCACTGTTGGCCAGAGGATGGCCGCCAGCGGGGTATGGCCCGGTGCTGGCGCCGTGGGTTGTTGCGTGCCGTGCTGCTGTCAGGGATTGGTGTCAACGGCCCTTTTTGGCCCAGGATGCGGTCCCGGCTGGCTAGGAGCTGCGATGCGCAGGAGCTGGAGACCGTACATGGCGGCGTGGAACGCGGCTCCGATCTCGCGTGCCCTCTCTTCGGTCTCAATCGGCCACATGGAGATGTAGTCAGCTCCGATGTTGGCCTGCTCCACGGTGCCGTCCAGTACGAGCGCTTCAGCCGCTGCTTGCAGGACGGTCATCGCCTGATCCGATACGTAAGGCTTGCGGCTGGCCATGGCATCAAGTTGCACCTTCCAGCGCTGCCCGTGACGAGCAATGCACACAAAGATCGCATCGTTGGCCTTGGCTGTTTTGTAGGCAACACGGTGGGCTTCCGGCGTGGTGCAGTCGGGGATGAGCGCGGCTTGGAGAGGCATTCCAGGCTTCGACATGACCACATCGTCGCAGCCGCTCACGGCGTTGATCAGGCGAACGCCTCGACTGTCACCGCCCGACGCCAAGCTGCCGGCAGGAGCGGGCGGGGTACTGGTGGGTCGGCCAGCAAGACGATAGGTTCAGCCCAGATTAGCTCACGTGTTCGGTTTACTTGGGCGCACCGCGACGGGCGGTTGGTTCATTTTGACGCGCCACTTACTGGGATGGGGTAGAGTCATGCAGCATGAGCGAACAGCAGGATGCGCTTGAGGACCTTGAGTCCAGCGGTGTTCTCGCGACCCTCGCATGGGCTAGCGCGTCGGCCTACCGACGCACCATGGAGGACTACGACCCCGAAACGGGGCATGACCAGGGCTGGGTCGGCTCTACCGCCCACAAGCTCTTCGTTGACCGACTGCACCGAGCATTCTCCACAGGGAAGCACAGCGTGGACTCACCCGAGTCTGCCTCAGCCGGCCTGGACCTCGTGGCTGCCGGACTGGCCCCGGGCGAGCACCGCAAGATGCCGCTCATCGCCCCAGGCACAGTCGTCTGGTCTGACCTCAACCAGTCACCGGGGTGGCGGTGCGGGGATTGGCGGTTCCTGCTCACGTCGTTCGTATTCGGGGAGAGCAATCGCATCCCGTGGCCCCAGAAGAGCCCCACCAAGCAGCGTGTTGCTTCTCAGGGGAAGCCAGCAGGATGGCTGGACCCTCACCCCACCCTTTGGGAGGACGAGGCCGAGTCGGTCGCCGCCACCATCCAGGCCCTGAGGGAAGAGAACGCGGAGCTCAACGCGACAACGCTGATCGTCGCCCACAGCATCGAACGCGAGCTGAACATCCGAGAACTTTACTTGGGGCGCTCTCGTTTGAATCGTGGGGGCGGAGATGCCTGGTACTGGAAGCATGATCTACTTGCAGCCGAACCGGGTACTCCTACTTCGGTACCGATTCCCACCTCGCCCGACCCTCGTCCCGGATTGTCCGGCATCCAGGACGCACCCGTTCGCCTTCGCCGCCAGTCGTCGGAAGGGAGCGGAGAGCGTCGCCTGACGTCGGGAGAGAACGACAAGCAATGAAACGAGTGGATGGTCATGGATTCCTCACGCCGCACAGATGTGCAGGTTAGTGACGCCTCTCGCCTATTCGACGGACGACGTTTGACGCTCGCGCGACAACTGATCGGCCTTAGAAAGAACGCACTCGCGACGAAGATCGACAAAAGCGCTACCGCTGTCGCGGCGTATGAAAACAACACGAAACGCCCAGCGCCCGCGACGGTCGCTCAGCTATGCCTGACACTTGGAGTGGATCCGGGTTTCTTCCTCCCGGGTCCTCACCAATCGACAGCCAGCGACTCCGTACCTCACTTCCGCTCGTTGCGTTCGACAACGCAGTTGGCGCGAGACCAAGCCTTCGCGTACGGAGTTATCGCTGGAGATGTGGGCGCCGCTCTCGAACGGCACGTCGAGTTCCCGGAACCCGATCTGCCGCGGCTAAGCGTCGACGTGGAAGACGAGTCGAGCACGCTCCCCGAGGAGGCGGCTCGCCTTCTTCGCAAGCATTGGGACATTGGCTCGGGTCCGGTTGGCCACCTGGTGCGCCTAGCGGAAAACCATGGCGTCGTGGTGGTGTTCAGCCCCGCGCAAACTGCCGCAGTTGACGCTTATTCTTTTGACGACGGTTACAGGCCGACGGTCGTATTGAATCCTGCCAAGGAAGATTATTACCGTCAACGCTTCGACGTTGCTCACGAAATTGGGCACCTCGTGATGCACGTAGATGCCGAACCAGGGAGCAAGGTCGTCGAAAACCAGGCGCACCGGTTCGCGGCTGAACTCCTCCTCCCGGAGGATGAGTTGCGTGACCTTTTGCCCAGTAAGGCAGACTGGAGAATCCTCGCAAGACTGAAGGAGACTTACGGGGTAAGCCTTCAGGCTCTCCTGTATCGCTCTAGGGCTCTCGGCATAATGAGTGACGTGACATATCGCAACGCTGTCGCCTATTTGTCATCGAAGGGATGGCGCCGCCGAGAACCAGGAGAAATGCCCGCCGTGGAGCAACCGTCACTCTATCCCAAGGCGGTGGAAATTCTATCGAGCGTAGGAATGGACGAACTTTCACTAGCCAAAGAATCTCGGGTAACTCCGGGGATCTTTCGAACAGTGACAGCAAGGTCCCCCGTGCGTGAAGATCTATTTCTTGAGCCTCAAGAAGTAGATAGACAAGACGGCGTAATTCCCCTGTTTGCAAGCAAGCTTGATAAGCCCGGGACCTAAGTCCCGGGCTTGATCAGTTCCTGTTTGACGCCGTATACCCGCTACCGCCGTCAGGAATAGCGGGCGCTCCCATTCTCGGCAGTCTGCGGCGCCGTTGGCGCCGCAGACGACGCCGGGGAGGGAGCCCGCCCTACGGCGAGCAGATGCGAACTGGCGGCTAGCAGCTCTGGGTACGGCTCCGCCATGCGCGCTGCCTCCATGGCAGACGCAATGAGGTCGTCCGTCGGCCCTTCGCCCGGCTGTTGCTCGACTGTCTTTACAAGTGACCACGCTGGCCCTTCGATCCCGAAGACCTGCACGTCCTCCAGACCGGAGGCCACCAACTCCGCCACCAGCTCTTCAGCGCGGTGGAAGTACGACAGAGTGAACCCGCGCACCCCGTCGTAGACAGCCGTTTCAAGGATCTCGGAGACCGAATCCCGAATCCGCTCAGTGTGCAGGTGGGCATATGTCACGTGCTCGAAGAGCGACGCGTACCGATTGATCGCCGCTGCAGCCACCAACCCACCCGGCTTCACCACTCGGTTGGCTTCCGCCAACGCCCTAGTCCGGTCCTCGGGATCGGGCAGGTGGTACAGAGGTCCAAGAAGCTGCACTACGTCAAAGCTGTCGTCCGGCTCACGAAGATCACGAGCGTCCCCAACGATCGCCGAGCACACAGCTGAGGCGATCTCGACATGGCGCGGCACCGGATCCACAAGCGTGACGTCGTAGCCGTCTTTGACCAGCCATTCAGCGTGGACCCCGGTCGCCCCTCCCACGTCGAGGACGCGCGCCGGCGAGGGGGGCAAGAAGCGTCGGAGGAGCTCCTGCGTCCTGATCAACTCCATGCGCCCGTCTGCCGAGCTACGCAGACGACTGTCCTCGTTCACTGTCTCGCCGTAGAACCGCATCACGGAGGGAGCCAATTCGAGATTCGACATGCCCGCAGTATCGTGTGTACCGGTGGACCAGTCCAGCGTGCGGAATAGGGGAAGCCATGGCTGTTCTGAAGTACGAAGAGATCGCCGAGTCTCTGCGCGCCCGCATCGCCGCTGGCGAGTTCGCTCCCGGGGACACCATCCCGTCCGGCCGCGACCTGGCTGAGCAGTGGGACGTGTCACGAGCCACTGCCATCAAGGCCGTGGACGTGCTGCGCAATGATGGCGTTGTGGTGGCCAAGCAAGGCACCGGTTTCGTCGTCACGGAGACGCCCGTGGCGCGCCCTGCCGGCGCCCGTCGTGCCGGCTCGGCCCGCATCTTGGGCGGTATGCCGTTCCTGCGCGTCGGGGCGCCCGACTGGTCAGAACCTCCCGCCCGCATCGCCGCCGCGCTCAAGCTCTCCGCTGGGGTCCAGGCACTTCGACGCATCCGTGTTCTGCAGCTACCCGACGGAACGCCCAATAGTTGCGTCGAAGCGTGGTTCCCTCCCGAGATCGCAGAGGCGTCTCCACGCCTCGCCGACACCGCCCCCATCGCCGAAGGCACGACACGCTACGTCCGTCGCCAGACCGGACGGTTTCCGGTCGAGGGGGTGGATGTGACCACAGTGCGGCTCGCCACAGACGAGGAGGCGGACCGGTTGGGCGTGCCGCCAGCAAGCGCAGTGGCTGTACTCCTTCACACGGCTTACGACCAGGAGGGTCGCCCGCTGGTCTGCGAAGAGGGAGTCACACCTTCCTCGCTCTTCGAGCAGGTGGACACCTACTCCATGTAGAGACATCGCAACCCGGAGCTGGACCGGTCCTCCGGTCCAGTTTTTTTGACGCCATTTTAGGCGCTCTGAGCTGCGCAAACTCTTTTTTCCATCCACCAACTCCGTTTCCATCACTTGACTGGACCGGTCCACCGGTCCAGTCTGTGGTGCAACGCCGCCCGGCCTTGAAGGAGAGCGGCAGCACCGCCCTTTGGCCGTCGTCGGAGGGGAGTGGCAGACGCAGCCCGTTGGCTGTCAGACCCGGTGCGAACAACTTGGACAGCGGTCCACGAGCGCGGAACCGAACTCCGCGGGCTCGTGAGTGCACTGGCACTGAGACACCGAATCCCGAGCGAGGGCGACTCCCCGCGATGACCGGTCGGTGGATAGGACCGCGGCGACGAAGCTTCCAACTGTCGCCACGAACGGACTAGGCACTCCCTCACGTTGCGCGTGAGAGCTGAAACGGGCGATGTCACCGGAAGAGATCACGGCCGCCGCGCTTCAGCGCTCACGCGGCCTTCTTGCACTGCTTCACCCCTGGTGGCCGCAACTGATGGGACATCCAGTGCACCAACGAAGACGGTGGGTGCCGCCGTGACGGATCGGCCGACGAGCGCCAAAACCCCCTCCCAGCCGTGAGCGGAACCACGCTCACGACCAATCCGATCCACCCCTCTACCTGCCATCGCAGCGGCTAGCGCTGCGGCCGGTTGCCTCCCCCGCCCGTCCGGCCCCGCGGGGTCGTACGGGCGGGGTTGCAGGGAGCTGGAATCCACTGGTTCCACAACGACGAGCGGCCCCGGGTGGCTAGACCCGGGGCCGCGATTCGGGCCGTTCCACCGGCTAAGGAGACACGACCCATGAACCACATCGTGACTGTTCAGGACGCTGTTACCGCGTTCGCGGACTGGATGGAGCCGACCGACGCCGAGCTGGACGCGATCGAGTCGGAGATGCCGCGGATCCTGGCGGACATCGAGACACTGGACGACCAGATCACCCTGCTCGACCGGGCACCGAACGCGCTGGACGAGCGGCGCGCGCGCCGCGACCGGCACCGGACGCTGTCCGAGCGGGCCGCCCTCGCCAACCGCGCCGTCCCGGGCGAGGTGGCGTGATGGCGCGGGAGCTCCGAGCGCAACTATCCATGAGCCAGGGCGGCTGGCGCCTATTCGTGGCGGTGCACGGCTCCCTCGACCCGTGGCCTGAGCACAGCTTCGGACCGGGTGGGCGGGTGCCGACGTTCACGGAACGCGCGCAGGCGCTCAAAGCGCTCGGGTTCGTTCAAGCGCCGGCCGCGCAGTGGGAGTGGACGGAGTTCAGCACGGACCCCGCCGACCCCGCCTCGCCTGTGTGGCTGCTCGCCTCCACCTGGGTGGATTCACGGCCGGAGGCCGCCGCGTGAACACTGTTCAGATCCGTTCAGCGGAGCGCGCGCTGTCGGTGGGCACGTGGCTGATCGTGTGCGGCGCGATGCTGTACTCGGTCCTGACCGTCACCCCGCTCATGGCCTCCCACACCCCCGCCCGGTGGGCGTGGACGGCGCCGATCCTGCCGCTGGTGGTCGACGCCGCGGTCGTCATCGTGGTCCGTCTCGACTCGGTCCTGGCCCGCCTGGGCGGGCACGGGGGACGGTGGCCGGTGGCTCTGCGGTGGATGACCGGCACCATGACGCTCGCCCTGAACACCGCCGACTCCGCCCTGGCGAAAGACCTGGTCGGGGTGGCTGTCCACTCGGTGGCGCCGCTGCTGTTGATCGTCACCGCCGAGACCGGACTGGCCTACCGCCGCGCCATCACGGCCGCCGTGACCGCGCTGGAAGCGAAGCAGCGGGCCGAGCGTGAGGCGGCCGAGCAGGCGGCCCGCGAGCGCGCGGAGGCCGCACGCCGGCAGGCGCGGGAGGAGCGCGAGCACGCCGCCCTGTTGGCGCGTGAACAGCGTGAACACGAAGCCCGCCTTGCCGCGGATGCGGCGGAGCGGGAGGAGCGCCGGCGCCGGGAGGAGCGCGAGGAGCGGGCCGCCCGCGAGGAGGCGGAGCGGGTGGAGCGTGAACGCCGTGAACGCGAGCGTGAACAGCGCGAGCGGGAGCGTGAACGCGCTGAACGCGAGGCTGCCCAGCGCGCCGAGAACGAGCGCCGTGAGCGTGAGCAGGCTCTCGCGCGTGAACAACGCGAGCGTGAGGAGCGCACCGCCCGTGAACGCGCCACGCTGCTGGAGCGCGGTCCGGCTGCGGGCAAGCTCCCGGAGGACGAGGCCCGCGCGATCGTGACTGCCGCGTTCGAGGCGGGGCTGTCGGTGCGGGCCGCGGCGGAGTTGTGCGGCTGGTCGGTCGGGTGGGTCTCCACCCGCTACGCCGAGCTGCGCGACCCCGGCCACGGTGGCGCCGAACTCGCGATCGCGAGCCGCTGATGCCGACCGCCTACAGCCGCTGTTTCGACCCGACCGGTGCCCGTTACGGCATACCGACCTACCCGTGGCGCATGGCACCGGACGGCTACGCCACCCGCCGCCAGCTCCGCACCCGCGGCTTACGGCCCGGCGGACAACCGGTCGCTGCTCAGCTAATGGTGGTCAACCGCCGCCAGGGCACGCCCCGTGTCGCCTACCTCTACCGCGTCGACCTGGCCAAGCCGGTCCGGCCGATGACGTCGCGCAAGTGGGGAGCTCTCGCGTTGGCGATGCTCGCCCGCCGCACCTGCCCGCGCTGCCGGCTCGATGTCGGCTACTGCATCCCGACCTCGCACGGCATCTGCGGCATGTGTCTGGCCACCGAGGAACAGCGCGCCGCCTAGAAACCCCATGTCAGCAGGCCCGACCGCAACTTTCCAGGGCTCCGGTCGGGCCCTACTCCCCGATGAGGAGTGCAAGCAGCATGACGGAAGTCAGCATGGAACCGGTAGCCGTTGAGGCTCCCGCCGCACCGCCCTCACCCTCGCAGGCACCCCCCGCACCATCCGCGGCCGCCACGGAGGTGGATCACACCCCCGGTGGGTGGCCGGTGGTGCCGCTCGCCCTGTCGGGAGCGAACACGACCGTGGGCGTGCTCGCTGCCGCCTCTCTGCTCGGCGGGCCGTTCGCCGCGGCTGTCGCCAGCACCGGCATGGTCGCCCTCGGTGTCGCCGCGGCCTCCCGCTCCCGCAAAGCGGGCCCGCGTCACGAGGCGCGCCGCACCGCCGCCCGCACCGCCGGTCGCGCGGCGGGCGGCGGCCGTCCGACCCGTTCGGGCAGCGTGGCCGGACGCATACCCGCCCAGTCCTCCCGCCGCGGGTCAGCGAGCGCGTCCCGCACCGGCACAGCAGGCGCCAAGTCCAACCGGGCTGCGGCCGGCTCGCCGAAGCACAGCACCGGCGCCCGACGCAGTGCCGCCTCAAGCGGAACCGGTGCCAAGGCCGTTGGCCGTGCCGGTCAGGTTCGGGCGCTGCGGGCGGCACAGCAGGCCGCGGGTGGGTCGCGGGCCGCACGGCGAGCGCAGACCACGGCCGCGCGCCGTGCGGTCGCCGACGCCCGCCGCAACGCCAACACCCCGACCAGCAAGAACCGTTCGGGTGCTCGCCGCGGCGTGACCGGGCGGCTGCTGGGCGGGGCCGCCCGCAAGGCGCGTGCCGCACAGCGGGCTGCGGTCGACAAGCAGCGGGCCCGGCGCGACGCGAAGACCGCCGATCAGGTGGCCGCCAAGCGCAGGGCTGTGCGCAAGGCACCGGCCCGGAAGGCGGCCCGGCAGGCGCTGCGCCGGTCCGCGGCCCGCTTCCACGGCCGCCGTCTGCTCGCCGCCCTGCTCGCTCTGCCGGTGGGCCTACTGGGCTGCCTGACCACTCCGATCGGGCGCAAGTTCGGCATCCCGTGGCTGATGAACCCTGGCCGCCGCCTGTACCGGCAGATGGTCCGCACGGCGGCCGAGCAGCGCGCCGAGCGGGACGAGAACACCCGCAAGACCCTGCGTGAGCAGGAGGCCGCCGCTGATGCGGAGGCCGAGCAGGACGGCACGGAGGGGCCGGGTGAGCAGGTGGAGCGCCCGGCCATCGAGACCCCCGCCAGCAGCACACCCGAGGTGAGTGAAGGAGAGCACGTGTCCGGTTTCCGGTTCGAAGAGGCCGCGGCCGAGATGGAGCAGGCCGCCACACAGTACGACCCCGAGAACGCCATGGAGATCCTCGCCATGGTCGAAGGTTTGCCGGCCGCGCTGACCAGCGTGGCGAACGTCATGAAGATCCTCGCCGAGCGCTCCGACTCCGAGTTCCCGCTGGAGAAGGAAGTCGCGGACGGCTTCAACGACATCTTCGGCGCCCTGATGAGCGCCGTCGCGGTCGCCGAGGACATGGGCCCGCTGTTCCGGCAGGCCCACGAGCAGGACATCGCCCGCCACGAGGACCCCCGCAACGGCACCGAGGCAGAGAAGGGCTGGAACGTCTGAGATGAGCAGCACCGCCACCGCCAACAAGAACGCGAGCAGTGGCCCGGTGCTGGACTGGGCGGCCGGTCACGGACCCGTGACCGGCGCCCTGTCCGCCACCACCGGAGCCTTCGCCGTCGCCACCACCGGCGCCGCAACCGGCATGCCGCCTGGCTGGGCTGTGGTTGTCGGTGCGGCCGGCGCCCTCGGTCACACTGTCGCGGGCCTGCGCGTGCGTAACGCCGGCCGCACGCTTGCCACCCGCGCCGCGTCCTGGCTGGTCGGGGCCGGCTGGACCACTTGGGCCATGACCACCGGCCCGCTGACCTGGGCTGCCCTCGGCTCCCTCGCCGCCATCGGCGTCGGCATGGGCGCCGCTGCCCGCTCAGTCGCGCTGTATGAGGAGGCGCGGGAAGAGGAGGCGATCGCCGCCGAGCAGCGGGCCATCGCACGGGAGCTCTCCGCGGAGCGCCGTGCGATCGCCGCGGAGTGGGTGGAGCGGATCCAGCGGATCTGCAACATCACCGTGCGCGTGCTCGCCGTGGAGAAATGGCCGACCGGCGCGGGCTACTCACTGGATCTGGAGCCGCAGGGCGGGATCACCTACGACCGCATCGCGCAGTTCTCAGTGCAGCTCTCCGCGGATGCCAAGCTCCCGCACGGCTGCACCGCCACCGCGAGCCCAGGCATCCACCAGGGCAGGGCGATCCTGGACGTGACCACGGTCAACGTCCTCAAGGAGGACTGCCCTTACCCCAGCGAGTACGGGCCACTGTCGGTGCTGACCGGTCTGCCGTGGGGGGTGCGGACCAACGGTGAGATCGTCTCCGCCTACCTGCGTGAACAGTGCGCGCTGGTCGTCGGGCCGACCGGATCGGGCAAGACGAACATGGTCCACACGATCCTGGCCGGGTTCGCCCGCGCCGAGGACGTTCTCACGTGGGTGATCGACCTCAACGCCGGCAGTGCAGGCCTGCCCTGGGTCCTGCCTGCGCTGAACGGGGAGCTCCAGCAGGCCGACGGCAAGCCCGTGCGGCCCGGCATCGACTGGCTCGCCGCCTCGCATGAGGAAGCCATGCTGATGCTCGATGCCGCGCTGGCCGTGGGTCTGCACCGGAAGAGGGCGTATCAGGACCTGCTGGCCAAGGCGAACACGGACCTGCTCCCGATCAGCGCCAAGATCCCTCAGATCCTGCTGGTCATCGATGAGGGCGCGGAGATCCTGGTCAGCACCGACCGACAGATGAAGCAGCTCGCGAAGAAGATCCTTGAAGTCATCCGCATGCTGCGCGCCATGGGCGTCCGCACCGTGCTCACCGCCCTCGGCGCGACCGGCAGTGTGCTGGGCAACCTGATGATCCGCCGGGAAGGCAAGGTCCGTGTTGCCCTGACCGGTGGTGAGACCGAGGGCATGGACCTGGGCAAGATGTTCCCCGGCCGCCGTGGGCTGCGCGTCGAGCAGGCGCCCTACAAGGGCGCTGGGTTCATGGGCACCCCGGAGTCGCCGGCCGCGCTGTTCAAGGCGTGGCGGATCCTGCCCAACCAGATCCGTGAGATCACCGCCGCCACCTCCGACCGGCACCCGAGGCTGGACGACATCTCCGCCAAGGCGGCCGGGCCCGCCTACGCCCGCCGCTGGGACACCGACCGCACCGCATGGATGCGCGACCTCACCGCGGACGACACGGACGCCGACCCCATGGCGTCCGCCGGGGGAGGGCTGAACCTGTCCGCCCTGCGCAGCCCGCAGACCGAGCAGGGCTCGCCGGAAGACGAGATGCTGCGCCGCTTCCGCGAGCAGATCGACGCCGAGTTCGCCACCGCCCCCGACCCCCACACCGTCGAGGAGCAGGCTGCGCCGACCGCGGAGGGCCTGAACCTGTCCGCGCTGCGGCGGGAGCGCGAGCAGGGCCCGGTGTGGCTGCCCCAGGTGCTGGAAGCGATCAAGGCGACCGGGGCGGAGGGCATGAAGCCGTCCGCGGTCGCCGAACTTGTTGGCAAGGACCGCAAGACCGTCCGCGCCGCTCTCCAGGCCGCCGTGGAACGCGGCCAGTTGGTCTACCGCGACAACGGGCCGCACTCGGTCTACGTCCACCCCGACCACGCCTGAGCGCCCTCACACAGCGCTACTGAGTAGTGGGTAGTGGGGGGACGCCCCACTACCCACTAAAGGGTCCTACTGGGGCGCACAGGGCTTTGAACAGGAATCCCCCACTGGGGCCCCACTACCCAGTACGCCCCACTAGATCAGTCACGCAACGTCACCGAACCCTGAGTCGAAGGGACCCCGTTGTGCACGCCGACACCCCCGCCGAGAGCACCCCCGACCCGCTCCCCTCGTACACGCGGATGAGCGACACCGAAGCCACCGAAGAGGCCCGCCGCATCATCGCCGAGGCCTACCGGCCCGTGCCGCAGTTCCCCACCGCCTACCGCGACACCACCCCGCCGCCCGCCTACGGCACCACCCCGCCCGTCCCCCAGCCGGACAACCGGATCGTGCCCGCCTGGGCCGCCGGGACCGCGGTCGTCGGGATCGGCGTTGGCGCCGGCTGCGTCGGGCTCGGGTGCGGGATCTGGCTCGCCTGCCAAGGATTCGCCGCCGTGACCCTGACCAGCGTCCTGTTCGTCACCCTCCCGATCGGCGCCGTCGCCGCCGTGGCCGCCGCGATCAGCTCGGCCGTGCGCGCGATCAAGGCCACCCACAACCAAACCCACCACCACTACACCGGGCCCGTCCAACAGCAGAACAACACGATCACGGCGCCCGCGTATGGGCTGATCGCCCGCAACCGCAACGAACTTCACCACTGACACGGCAACGGCGGCCCCCATCCGACCAAGAACCGGGGCCGCCGCCAATCCAGCACGCTTTCACCGAACTGGAGACATCCAGCATGACCCAACCCACCGTCCCTGGGCGAGTTCTCGCCTTACTCTCCCCCGCGCTGGAGGTGGCCGCGTGACCGCCGTTCCGACCCTGATGGACACCGCGCTCATGCTCGCCTCGCACGACGTGCCAGTGCTGCCCCTACGAGCGGGAAAGGTCCCGTTCGGCAACTGCCCCACCTGCACCAGCAACGCGTGCGGCGGACGGCCGAACATGAAGGCCCCAGGCCCCTGCCGCTGTCCCGGCGTCTGCCACGCGTGGGCCGCCGCCACCACCGACCCGCACGTGCTCACCTCGCCGTCGTGGGCGTCCGCGTGGCGGGATGCCGTGGCGGTCGGCTACCACCCCGGCGGGGCCGGAGTAACCGTGGTCGACCTCGACAACGCGGACGCTGTCACCTGGGCCCGCACCACCCTGCCCACGACCCGCGTTGTGCCGACGCCCCGCGGCGAGCACTGGATCTACCGGGGCGTGATGCGCTCAGCCAACGCCGTGCGGCCCGGAGTCGACATCAAGTCCCACATGTCATACGCCCGATGGCTGGGCCACGGCACCGGCTCTCTTCGGGAGCTCCCGCCGGCCGTCCGCGCGCTGACCGCGAAGGAAGACACCACCCCCGCCCGCGGGGAGGTGGTCTCTTCCCTCCCCCGGCGGGCCACCTGGGACCGGACGGTTGCCACCGGATGCCGGCACACCGAGCGCTTCGTGCGCACTGGCCTCGAACGTGGTCTCGCCCTCGTACGGGCCCGTATCGAGTCGGGGGCGGGATCGCAGGCCTTCGGGGTTGCGCGGTTCCTCGCCGTCCAGCACACCGCGTGCCCTGGCCCCTGCGGGCTGGAGCTGCTCGGCGAGGAGATCGTGGCCGCCGCCGTCATGGTCGGCGTCCCCGAGACGTACGCGCGCAGGGCGGTCGCCAACGGCCTCAACGCCAACCAGGGAGCGGCAGCATGACTCATCAGCCGCACACCCCGACGGACGGCCCGCAGGACGCTGTACCGGCCGCGCCGACTGCGGTCGTAGGCGGGAAGGTCGCCGCCCGTCAGGGCGTCCTTTCTGCCCTTGGTTCTGACCCGCACTGCGGCGACGGCCGGTACCCGATCGGATGGCTGCACATTGCCGCGCCGCGCGGTGCGACACCGACGGCCACCTCGAGGTGTGCGTGCGGCCGGGACCGCAGCGCCGTCGGCCATGGCCGGGTGCTCGCCCTGATCGCCTCGCACACCGCTCACCGCGACCTATGCCCGCTCCGGAGCTCCCAGGAAGGGAGGAACGCCGCATGAACGCGACCAGCACGACCACGCCGCCCATCGACGGAGCCGCGCTGCTGAACGAGGTGGAGGCATTCCACCGCCGCTTCAACGTCTTCCCCACCGAGGCCGCCTACGTCGCCGTAGCTCTGTGGGACGCCCACGCCCACCTGATCGACTGCTTCGAGACCACACCCCGGATCGCCTTCCTCTCCCCCGAGCCGGGATCGGGAAAGTCCCGCGCGCTGGAGATCGTGGAGCTCCTCACCCCTCGCCCAGTCACCACCGTTTCCGCGTCCGCCAACGCCCTCTATCGGCTGGTCGAATCCGCCGAAGGCCTGCCCACCGTCCTGTTTGACGAGGTCGACACCATCTTCGGCCCCAAGGCCGGCGCCGATGAGGCACTGCGCGGCTTCCTGAACGCCGGCTACCGCCGCATCGGCGGCGCCCTGCGCTGCGTGGGCGACGGCTCGAACCAGAACGCGCAGGTCTTCGGCTCCTACTGCGCCGTGGCCATGGCTGGACTCGGCTCCCTACCCGACACCGTCCTGACCCGCTCGGTCATCATCCGCATGCGCAAGCGCGCCCCGAACGAGAAGGTGGAGCCCTACCGGCAGCGCATCCATGACAAGCAGGGACACGCCCTGCGGGACCGCCTCGCCAAGTGGGCCGACACCGTCCGCGAGCAGGTCACCGACGCCTGGCCCGAGATGCCCGAGGGCGTCACCGACCGGCCCGCCGACGTGTGGGAGCCCCTCCTCGCCGTCGCCGACGCGGCCGGCGACGACTGGCCGGCCCGCGCCCGCGCCGCCTGCCTGGAACTGATCAGCGCAGCCCACGACAACGACGAAGCTTCCCTCGGGGTCCGGCTGCTGACCGACCTGCGCGACAAGGTGTTCTGCGGCGCCGACCGCATGCCCACCGCCGCGATCATCGAATGCCTGCTGCGCATGGACGACGGCCCGTGGGGAGACCTGGACGATAAGCCGATCAACTCCCGCACCCTCGCCCGGCTGCTCGGGCAGTACGTCACCCCAGCCAACAAGCCGATCAAGCCCCGCGGCATCCGCACCCCCTCGGGCTTCCCCAAGGGGTACTACGCGGAAGACCTCACGGACGCCTGGACCCGCTACTGTCCTCCGCCCCCCGGAGAATCCGCCACGTCCGCCACGTCCGCCACATCGCAGGTCAACAGGGGTGAACTTGTGGCGGATACCGCCACGGCGATCCGCCACGTGTCCGCGGAAACCGCCACACAGCCCGCCTTCACCGGCTGACCGAACCAACTTCCCCAATGCCGCCGCACCTGCCGGGTGTGGCGGCATCTATCCGCCACAAAACCGCTATCCGCCACACGATCAAGGCTCTGACCTGCGATGTGGCGGCGTGGCGGACGTGGCGGATTCCCCAGAGGAGAGAGACCAGAGAAGGAGTCGCACCTTGGCCCGCCCCCAGATGCTCAAGCTCCCCGAAGTCCTCGAAGAGATCGACATGAGCCGCGCCGCCTTCTACCGCATGCGCGCCCGTGGCAAGGCGCCGAAGCTCATCAAGCTGCCAAACGGGCAGATCCGATGCCGACGCAGCGACTTGGACGCGTGGTGGGCCGAGCACGAGATCGCAGCCTGACCATTGACCGACCCGAAGGGGACCCCGCTGTATGGCGGGGTCCCCTTCCCCGTGAAGGAGCACAATGCACAGCTACGACGTGCGCATTTGGAGCGTCCGGAAGCGTCCGAGCAAAGCCGCTCCGTTCCAACTCCGCTGGCAGGTCGACGGGACGGAGCGTCAGGAGAAGTTCACAACCAAGACGCTCGCCGACGCCCGCCGCGCGGAGCTGCTGACCGCAGCCCGCAAGGGCGAGCCGTTCGACACCGAGACCGGACTCCCGGTGTCGGAGGTGCGCGAGCGGAACCGTACTAGCTGGTACGCCCACGCGCGTTCGCACGCTGCGCGGAAGTGGCCGACTGCGGCGGCCAAGCACCGTGCGAGCATCGCGGAGAGCCTGACCATCGCCACGATGGCTCTGTGTCCGACAGGGAAGGGACGTCCGGCAGATGACCTCTTGCGCCGTGCGCTCTATCAGTGGGGATTCAACGCCGGACGCCACGACCAGGAACCGCCGGAAGCAGAGGCCAAGGCCTTGGCGTGGGTGGAACGGAACGCGCCGGCCGTGGTCGACCTGGACAGTGCGAAGCGCGTACGCATCGTGCTGGAACACCTGGCCAAGCGGCAGGACGGCAAGCCGGCCGCCGCCAACACGTTCCGGCGCCGCCGCGCGGTTCTGAGCAACTGCCTGCGCCTCGCCGTGGAACACGAGCTGCTGCCCGGCAACCCTCTGCACCGCGTGCACTGGGAGACACCCAAGGCGGTAGAAGAGCTGGACGTGCGCAGCGTCGCGACACCGGCACAAGCGCGAGCGCTGCTGGATGCGGTCCGCGCTCAGGGCCCGCGCGGCGCCCACCTGGTCGCGTTCTTCGCGTGCATGTACTACGCGGCCATGCGCCCTGAGGAGGTGTCCATGCTGAGCGCTGAGCAGTGCGACCTCCCCGAGAAAGGGTGGGGACGGCTCATGCTCGCCGGCGCCCGGCCGCAGGTGGGATCTGCCTGGACGGACGACGGCAAGCCGTACGAGGAGCGGCAGCTCAAGCACCGGGCCCGCCGTGCGGTCCGACCGGTGCCCATCCCTCCGGTGTTGGTCGCCATCCTGCGCGCTCACCTCGAAGAGTGCGGGACCACGACCGAGGGGCGGCTGTTCAGCGCCGTACGGGGTGGGCCCGTCCGGTCGCAGGAGTATGGCGCAGTGTGGAAGGAGGCTCGAAGGAAGGCGCTCACCGCCGCGCAGGTCGCCTCTCCTCTGGCCGCCATCCCGTACGACCTGCGGCACGCCTGCGTGTCCTTCTGGCTCCGCTCTGGGGTGAGCCTCGCCGAGACAGCCCGGCGCGCGGGCCAGAGCGTTGCCGTACTCCAGCGCTACTACGCCAAAGTCCTGGACGGCGAGGAGGCGAGGATGAACACGCTGATCGAGCAGGGGTTGGCGGAGCACGAGGGCGGGACCGAGGAGCCGTAAATCTTGGCCGCAGGTTGGCCGCACGCGCTGGTCAGAGGTGGGATACCGGCGGGCCAGGGTGAGACAAGGTGCACGCAGAAGGGGTGCCGCTCCGGAGAGTGGCACCCCTTCTGACCTGCAACGCTTCTGACCTGCGCGGAGGCGGTGGGATTTGAACCCACGGTGACATCGCTGCCACGACGGTTTTCAAGACCGTTCCCTTAGGCCGCTCGGGCACGCCTCCCCGCGTCGGCCTCGGCCGGACGACGCGGGGACAAGAGTAACGGGTGGCCGTGAGCGCGTGGTGCCCTGCGGGGGCGCCGGAGCGTCAGCTGTCGCCCTTGCGGGAGCCGAGGGTGAGGTCGACGGTGCGGGTCTTGCCGTCGCGCTCGTAGGTGATCGTGACCTTGTCGCCCGGCTTGTGGGTCCAGATCTCGCCGATGAGGGTCGGGCCGCTGTCGATCACCCTGTCGTCGAGCTTGGTGATCACGTCGCCGGGCTTGAGGCCGGCCTTGGCCGCGGGGCCGCCCGCCTCGACGGCGGCGGCGCCGCCCGCGCCCTGGTCGGTGATCTTCGCGCCGTCCGTGGACTCCTCCAGGGAGACGGAGGCGCCGATCTTGGCGTACACCGGCTGCCCGTCCTTGATCAGTTCCTGGGCGACGTACTTGGCCTGGTTGATCGGGATGGCGAAGCCGAGGCCGATCGAGCCGGACTGGGTGGTGCCGCCCAGGCCGCCGCTGCCGGTGGACTGGATCGCGGAGTTGATGCCGATCACGTTGCCCTGGGCGTCGAGCAGCGGGCCACCGGAGTTGCCCGGGTTGATGGAGGCGTCCGTCTGGAGGGCGCTCATGTAGGAGGAGCTGCTGCCGGTGCCGTCGGAGGAGGCCACGGGGCGGTTCTTCGCGCTGATGATGCCGGTCGTGACCGTGTTGGACAGGCCGAAGGGCGCGCCGATGGCGATCGTCGAGTCGCCGACGGCGACCTTGTCGGAGTCGCCGAGGGTGAGCGGCTTGAGGTCGGAGGGGGCGTTCTTCAGCTTGATGACCGCGACGTCGTAGCCCTGGGCGTGGCCGACGACCTCGGCGTCGTACTTCTTGCCGCTCGGGAAGGTGGCGGTCACCTTGCCGCCGTCGACCGCGTCGGCGACGACGTGGTTGTTGGTGACGATGTGGCCCTGGGTGTCGAAGACGAAGCCGGTGCCGGTGCCGCCCTCGCCGTCGCTGGACTCGGCCTGGATGGTGACCGTGGAGGGCAGTGCCTTGGCGGCGACGCCGGCGACGGTGCCCGGGTCGCGCTTGACGGAGCCGCCGCTGTCGGAGGCGGAGACGGTGGTCGAGCCGGTGTCGTCGTTCTTGGCGAGGGTGTAGCCGAGACCGCCGCCGAGACCGCCCGCGACGAGGGCGGCGACCAGGACGGCGGCGGCGAGGCCGCCGCGGCCGCGGCGGGCCTTGGGCGGGACGGGCTGCTGGTGGGCGGCGCCCCAGGCGGTGGTGCCGGCTCCGGGGCCACCGGGGTTCCCGGGGTGCGCCGAGTGCGCGCCGAAGCCGTCGTCGGCGTAGGCCGGGGCGGGTGACTGCGGGGGCGGCCAGGCGGCGTCCGCCGGGGCGGCCGCGCTGGGGGCGGTGGGCGGCGGCCAGTCGCCCTCGGGGGTGCTGCCCGGCGAGGCGTGGGGCGCGGCCGGCGGAGGCGTCGTGGGCAGTGGGGCGGCGGGCAGTGGTGTGGTGGGCGCGCCGGTGTCGGGGGCGGCCTGATGGGGGGAGGCCGTGGGAGATTCCACCGGCACGGGGGGTGCGGACGGGGCCGGGGGAACCGGGGTGCCCTCGTTGGTGCCCTCGTTCTCGGTGCTCACAGCTCTTCTCCTCGGTCCACGGCTGTTTTTCTCGGTCGCACTCGGTCACGCTCGTTCACGCTTGTCGTCGACCCCGCGCGATGCAGCTGTGCATGTGCTTTTGTACGTGTCAGCTTTTCCCACGGGCCGTCAGAGCACCATAAGCGGTGCCTGTGGGTCCTTGACCATTCTTTATATGGTGCATTTTTCTACATGAACGGCACATCGTCGGAACATCTCAGCGGGTTCTCACAGGGTTCTCAGACGGCCGCTCGCCGACGCCGGCGATCCGGCCCGCCGGACGCGTACCCCGCACCGGTGGCACCATGACGCGGTGACCCATGCACGGCAGCAGCAACGCATCCAGGTCGTCGCCCACCGCGGGGCCTCCGAGGATGCCCCCGAACACACCCTGGCCGCGTACCGCAAGGCGATCGAGGACGGCGCGGACGCCCTCGAGTGCGACGTACGACTGACCGCGGACGGCCACCTCGTCTGCGTCCACGACCGCCGCGTCAACCGTACGTCCAACGGCCGCGGCGCGGTCTCCCAGCTGGAGCTCGCGGACCTGGCGGCCCTGGACTTCGGCTCCTGGAAGACGCGGGCGGCGCGGGAGGCCTGGAACACGCGCGACGAGGAGCCCGACTGGGAGGTACGGCCGGAAGACCGGGACGCCACCTCCGTCCTCACCCTGGAACGACTGCTGGAACTGGTCGCCGACGCGGGGCGCCGGGTGGAGCTGGCCGTCGAGACCAAGCATCCGACGCGCTGGGCGGGACAGGTGGAGGAGCGGCTGCTGGTGCTCCTGAAGCGGTTCGGCCTGGACGCGCCCACCACGGCCGACGCCTCCCCGGTGCGGGTGATGAGCTTCTCGGCGCGCTCGCTGCATCGCGTGCGTGCCGCTTCGCCGACGCTGCCCACGGTCTATCTGATGCAGTTCGTCTCACCCCGGCTGCGCGACGGCCGGCTGCCGGCGGGCGTGCGGATCGCGGGGCCCTCGATGCGGATCGTACGCAGTCATCCCGCCTACGTGGAGCGGCTGAAACGGGCCGGCCACCAGGTGCACGTATGGACGGTGAACGAACCGGAGGACGTGGACCTCTGTGTCCGGCTGGGCGTCGACGCCATCATCACGAACCGCCCGCGCGGGGTGCTGAACCAGCTGGGCCGCTGAGCGCCCGGTCTCACGGTCGGCACCCGCGCCGCTTCCGTGGGAAGAAACAGAAAGTCTCGGAAGCCCCACTGGTCCCATCCACACCTCTTGACCACAAGCGCCGCCTGAACCATCCTCGCTTCTCAGCCATACTGAAGAAATCCAGCCACACGACGACCTTCTGCTCACCAGGAGTGCTCCGGCGCATTCGCTCCGTGTTCGACCGTTGTGAGTGCGTCACGGGACGGGGATTGGCCGGTTTCCGGTACAGGCCAATGGGGCATCCACACCGTGGCGTGGGGCGAAGGAGGTCTCGGGGGTGGCGTTGGTGGTGGCACAAGAGGTGCCCACGTCGTCAAGCATGGCCGTACCCTATGGCCCTGCGGGCGTGGGTGAGGCGAGACACCGTATGCGCGATCAACTGCGTACGGGCGGGGTCTCGGAGGCGATCATCGACGATGCCGTACTGATCCTTTCCGAACTCCTGAGCAACGCGTGCAAACACGGCCGTCCGCTGGGCGACGCCCTGGCCGGGGACGGGGATGTGCGGGCCGCGTGGCGGGTGGACCCCGCCGGCCGGCTGGTCGTCGAGGTGACCGACGGCGGCGGGCCGACCCGGCCGGCCCCGGCGACCCCCTCCGTCACGGCGCACGGCGGACGCGGACTCAACATCATCACTGCGCTGGCCGACGACTGGGGCGTCCGGGACGACGCCCGCGGTGAGGTCACGGTGTGGGTCGTGGTCCACGCGGATGTGTACGACCCAGACGCGGGCTGCCGCCGGGACGACTTCGCCTCCCGGGTCGGGGCACCGCCGGTGGCCTCGATGCCGGGCCTGGACTTCACGGACGCGTTCGACGACCTCGACTAGGCCCTGCCGTCGCGTTCCCGCCGTCCGGCACCCCGTCCGGCGGGCGCTGCGACCGGGCCGGGTGACCGGCCCCGGTGCGACCGCCCGCCGGCCGTTGCGGCGGCCCGCCGCGGCTGTCCACAGGCCCGGTCGTCGTCCACAGGGTCCCGTGACTCCCGGCGCGAACGGCTAGGCTCCCGCCAGTACCAGACGAGCCGTACCCGGGAGACACCCAGATGGCCAAGAAGCGACCTCAGACGAAGGCCACGCGGCCGCAGCTCACCGAGGGAGAGATCCCGGTCGTCGGCGCGCGGGAGCCCTGCCCCTGCGGCAGCGGCCGCCGCTACAAGGCCTGCCACGGCCGGGCCGCCGCCCACGCCGTGACCGAGCTGGTCCAGCGCCCCTTCGAGGGCCTGCCGGGCGAGGGCGACTGGGTGGCGCTGCGCGAGCTGGTCCCGGCCGCCACGGTCGAACTGCCCCTGAAGGACGGCCTGCCCGAGGGCGTCCCCTCCGTCACGCTCGCCACGGTGCTGCCGATGGCCTGGCCGGCCCTGCGCCGCGACGACGGCTCGGTCCTCCTGGGGCTGCAGAACGACACCCCCTCCGGCGACATCAGCCGCGACCTCGCCGACACCCTCCTGCGGGCGCTGGAGGCGGAACCGGGCACGCCCGTGCAGGCCCGGCGCGCGCCGGCCGACGGCCCGCGGATGCAGGATCTGCTCGACCCCGAAGGCGCCTTCGAGCCAGTTGTGCACAGCGGGTTCGAGTTCTGGGTCCCGGACCCGGAGAACGCCACGCCGGAGGTGGCCGCCTCCCTGGAGCGGGCCAACGCGGCGGCGATCCCGACCGTGAAGCTGACCGGCGTCGACGCCGCGTACTGGTGCGAGACCCCGGAGAAGAACCACCTGCGCTGGGTCATGCCGCATCCGGAGGAGCGGCTTCTGGACGCGCTCGCGCGACTGCACGCGGCGGGTCGGTCGAGCCTGGGCGAGGGCACCCGGCTGGTGGGTTCCTTCCGGGCGCACGGCCTGACCGTGCCCGTCTGGGACCTGCCGAGCGGGGTCTCGGCCGCGGACGTGGAGAAGCCGGCCGCCGAGTTCGCCGAGCGGCTCGCCACCGCGCTGGCCTCGGACACCCCGCTCACGACCGACGAGCGCCGCGCGCGCGGAGGCCTGACCAACCGGCAGGTGACGCTCAGCTGACGCCCGGACGCGGCCCGGTGCGGCGTGACTCCGCTCACAACTCCCGTTGAAACAAGGCGAGTCGACGCCATAAGCGCCGATCTGCCGGTGTCCGGAAAGCCGATGAAAACATGAGATCGAATTTGCTTGGAGCCGATCTCTTGTTACCGTTCCAATAGCCCGGTTGCTGGTGCATCCCCCGTCGCCAGCAACCGGGTCTTTCCATGCCCGGCCCCGTCCCGGCCCCGTCACCTGGCCCGGCGCCCCGTCCCGAGCCCGTCCGGCGCATGTCCTCAACTGCTCTCATCCGCACCGGAGTTGCTGGCGGAACGCAGCAGCAGCGGTCCGGCACCGGCCGCCCGCGCGAACTCCGCCACCGCGGTGTGGTCCGCGGGCCCGCCCCGGCTTCGTCCACGGGGTGTCTCACAGGTGCCCGGCTCGTCGTCGGCGCCCACCGCGCACCGCGTCTGCACCGTGCGCCCGTCGGGCCCCATGAAGCTCAGGGCGGCCTCCAGGGCGCTGCCGGTGACGTTGCGGTAGTAGGTGCGCGCCCAGGTGGCCTCGCCCTGGGTGAGCACGCAGGTCTGCGCCTCGACACCCTCGGGCGAGGTGACTTCGGGACCGCAGCGGGCCGCGGTGGCCACCCCGAGACCGAGCAGCAGAGGTGTGCGGGAGGGTTCGGCGGGGGGCGCCTTGGCGTCCGTACCGTGGCCGGCCGACGGCCGGCCGGCGCGGTAGTCGGTGCCGGGGGCCACGTCCCGCCGCTCGGCCGGGCGGGGTCCGCCGCCCGCCGGCCCCGCGGACGCCATCGCCAGGGGCAGGGCGATCACGCACACCACGGTGCCCCCGAGGCCGAGGAGACGGAGCCATCGGGGGCCCGGGGGCGGTCCCCCAGAATGTCGCTGCATGGTGCGGAAGATAACGAGCGGAGGCGGGCATGCCCTCCGGTGGGCGCCCGACACCCTTACAACTCGGGCGCGCTCACACCCGTACGAGTGAGGGCGTCGACGACCGCGTCCACCACGGCCTCCACGTCGGGCACCCAGGGCGAGGCCGAACCGGGCAGCGGCGCGCGCTCCCAGCGGATGTCGCCCTGGCCGGTCTCCGAGGGGGGCAGGGCGAGGTAGCCGCCCTCCCCGTGGAAGCGCAGTGAGCCGGGGACGAAGTCCTTGGCGTACAGCAGCTCGCCCAACTGCTCCATGGAGTAGGGCCGGACGAGGATCGACCAGCGGGTGGCCGAGGCGACCACCGGACCGAGGCGCATGCCCTGCCGGTCGAGCGCGACGAGCGCGTGGGAGGCCGCGAGGGCGGGCAGGCTGACCGCGCAGGGCGCCTTCCCGCCGGTGGCCAGGACGATCGGTGCCGTCGGGCGGTTGGCCCACCACCAGCGGAGCATGCGCGCGTCGGTGGTGGCCGTCAGAAGGCCGGGGTCGAAGGGATGGGCGCCGGGCACCGAGCATTCCGGGTCGGGGCAGCCGCACCGGGAGGTGCCCCGTGGGTTCGCCGTCACGCCCGGGAGTACGGGCCACTGCCACTCCGTCGCGAAGGTGAGGGCCGCGTCGATCAGTTCAGGCCCCCCGTCGCTGCGCCGGGACAGGAGCCTGCGTCGCCTTCCGAGGATCTCGCGCATGAGCGCTCGTTCCTTTCCGTTGCACCGCTGGCAACACCGTGGGTCACATCACACCATGTGTCGATCACTTCACTGTGCGTACCTGTTGGCGCATCACACCCCTGTCCGAGACAAGGGAAACCCCCTGGGGGTCGAGCACTGGCTGCGCTTGCGCGGCCACTCCGTCCAATACTGCGCCCACCTCGAGCATGGGCCTGGCGTGGGGTGGCGAAGTCTGGCGTTTTGCCGTGCGCGTATTTCTCTCCGCCTCCACCACGGGAGGATGGGGCACGGTCGTCGGTGGCTAGGACGCCGGGGCGGGTCACCAGGTTCCGGGTGGCTCCCAACGACCCCTGGTCCTAACCGAGTACGTACCCATCACGACCGCTGTGACGCTCCGTGGAGCAAACCCAGTCGACCGCAAACACCTGTTACCTGATGCAGTTTTCAGCCAACTTCGCTATTGCGCAAGGGAGCCGGACAAAGCGTGACCGACAAACCCTCCGACCCCGCGGACACCAGCGATCCCAGCAGGACAATGCTGGACATCCCCTCACGAGTGCGTGTACATGTGGAGACACCGCTGGCAGCGCAGAACGACATGGGGGTTTGCGATGCTTTTGAGCAATACGCACCGGTCCGAGAGCCGGACGCCATGAACGCCCCTCACCCCTCCAAAGTGGCCGGAATCGATTCAACGGTTCCCTCGCCCGCACACACTGTCGCGCCCGCATCCGCCGCCCCGGCCGCCCCACCGGTTCCCCCCGGCGCGGGAGCCCTCCTCCAGGACCGGCTGGCCGGCTGGGTCTCCGATCTCACGACCCTCCACGAACTCACCGAACGCCTGGCCCGTACGGCCACCCTGCCCGACGCCCTCCAGGAAGTGCTGCGGGCCGGATCCGCCCTGGTGGGCGCCCGGCGCGGGCTCGTCGTCCTGGAACCCGCCGACGGCCTCGGCCCCGACACCACGATCGGCCTCGGCCTCGGCCGCGCCGACCTCGGCCACATCGAGACCGTGCCGCGCAGCTCCATGCCGTACGGCCGCATCCTCGACGGGCTGCCCGGCGGCGAGGGCGAGATCGCCCAGCCCGACCTGCTCTCCGAGGACGGCCTCGACCCCCGGCACCGCGAGGTGGCCGCCCGCCTCGGCTACGCCGCCAGCTACGCCCTGCCCCTGACCGCCGGCGAAGGCGCCGACCGCCTGGGCGCGGCCGTCTGGCTCTACGACGAGCCCGCCGAGCCGGTCGAGCGCCGGCGCCACCTGGTCGGGCTGTACGTGCGCCACGCCGCCGAGCACCTCGCACGCCTCCTCGAACTCGAACGCGCCCGCGCGTGCATGACGACGATGACGGAGGAGCTGCTGCCCTCCCGGCTGCCGCGGGTGGCCGGCGTCCAGCTCGCCGCCCGGCACCGCACCGGACCGCACGGCGGCGGCGACTGGTACGACGCGCTGCCGCTGCCCGACGCGGCGCTGGGCCTGGCCGTCGGCTCCGTCACCGGCTCCGGGCCGAGCGCGGTGGCCGCGATGGGACGGCTGCGCGCCTCCCTGCGGGCGTACGCCGTGATGGAGGGCGAGGACCCCGTCGCCGTCCTGTCCGACCTGGAGCTGCTGCTGCGGCTGACCGAGCCCGCCCGGTCGGCCACCGCGCTGTTCGCCTACTGCGAGCCCGCACTGCGCAAGATCACCCTGGCCGGTGCCGGACACTGCCCGCCACTGCTGGTGGGCGCGCGGCGCACCGAGTTCGTCGAGACGTCCGTGTCCGCGCCGCTGGGCATGCTGGCCTGCTGGGAGGCGCCGAGCGTGGAGCTGGAGGCCGAGGCCGGGGAGACGGTACTGCTCTACACGGACGGCCTGCTGCACCGTACCGGCGACCCCGTCGACCGCGCCTTCGCCCGGCTGCACGCGGCCGCGGCCGGGGTCCCCCGGTCGATCCGGCACGACCCGGGCGCGGTCGCCGACCACGTGCTGCGGACGGTACTGCCGGAAGGGCTGGACGCGGCCGACGTCGCGGACGACGTCGTCCTGCTCGCGGCGCGCTTCGAGTGAGGACCGGAGCAGGGCGTCCGGCCCGCCCCCTTCCCGGAACGGCAAGAGGTCCTTCGCCCCTGGGCCCCCTTCTGTACGACCGTACGATGGAGGGGGCCCAGTGCCGTATCGAGGAGGATGACCGTGGCGGAAGAGCTCCCGGAGACCCCGGAGACCGCTGAAGAAGAGACCGTCAAGCCACGCAAGAACGGCCTGTACCCGGGCGTGTCCGACGAGCTGGCCGAGAACATGAAGTCCGGCTGGGCCGACACGGAGCTGCGTGACCTGGAGCCGATCGCCCAGGCCGCCGAGACCGCCGCCCGCCGCGCCGCGCTCTCCGCCCGTTTCCCCGGCGAGCGTCTGGTGATCCCCGCCGGCAACCTGAAGACCCGCTCGAACGACACGGAGTACGCCTTCCGCGCCTCGGTCGAGTACGCCTACCTCACCGGCAACCAGACCGAGGACGGCGTGCTGGTCCTGGAGCCCAGGGGCGAGGGCCACGCCGAGACGATCTACCTCCTGCCGCGCTCCGACCGTGAGAACGGCGAGTTCTGGCTCTCCGGCCAGGGCGAGCTGTGGGTCGGCCGCCGGCACTCCCTCTCCGAGGCCGAGAAGCTGTACGGCATCCCCGCCGCCGATGTCCGTGAGCTGGCCGCCCTGCTGCGCGAGGCCACCGGCCCGGTGCGGGTCGTGCGCGGCCACGACGCCGGCATCGAGGCCGCGCTGACCGACAAGGTCACCGCCGAGCGCGACGAGGAGCTGCGCGTCTTCCTCTCCGAGGCCCGCCTGGTCAAGGACGAGTTCGAGATCGGCGAGCTGCAGAAGGCCGTCGACTCGACGGTCCGCGGCTTCGAGGACGTCGTGAAGGTCCTCGACAAGGCCGAGGCGACGAGCGAGCGCTACATCGAGGGCACGTTCTTCCTCCGCGCGCGCGTGGAGGGCAACGACGTCGGCTACGGCACCATCGCCGCCGCCGGCCCGCACGCCTGCACGCTGCACTGGGTGCGCAACGACGGGCCCGTGCGCTCCGGCGACCTGCTCCTGCTGGACGCGGGCGTCGAGACGCACACGTACTACACCGCCGACGTCACGCGGACGCTGCCGGTCGGCGGCCGCTTCAGCGAGATCCAGAAGAAGATCTACGACGCCGTGTACGACGCCCAGGAGGCCGGCATCGCGGCCGTGCGGCCGGGCGGCAAGTACCGCGACTTCCACGACGCCGCGCAGCGCGTGCTGACCGAGCGGCTCGTCGAGTGGGGTCTGGTCGAGGGGCCCGTGGAGCGGGTGCTGGAGCTGGGCCTGCAGCGCCGCTGGACGCTGCACGGCACCGGGCACATGCTCGGCATGGACGTCCACGACTGTGCCGCCGCGCGCGTGGAGTCGTACGTCGACGGGACGCTGGAGCCGGGCATGGTGCTGACGGTCGAGCCGGGGCTGTACTTCCAGGCCGACGACCTGACCGTGCCGGAGGAGTACCGCGGGATCGGCGTCCGGATCGAGGACGACATCCTGGTCACCGAGGACGGGAACCGCAACCTGTCCGACGGTCTGCCGCGGCGGTCCGCCGAGGTCGAGGCGTGGATGGCTTCGCTCAAGGGCTGACACCGGGCCGATGGCCGGGTACCGGTACGGTGCCCGGCCATCGCCGTGTCCGCTTCACGTACACGTGCACGTACCCGGGGGGAGGGCTTCGTGGACGGCCTCTGGTCAGGGGCCGGTGTCGACCTGCATCTGGAGACCGACGGCAACGAGGGGCGGCGGGCCGGGCTGGAGCGGGCGCTGCGGGACGCCGTGCGGGGCGGGCGGCTCGCCCCGGGCACCCGGCTGCCGGCCACCCGGCGGCTCGCGACCGAGGCCGGCATCTCGCGCAACACCGTCAAGGCCGCCTACGACCAGCTGGTCGCCGAGGGCTACCTGACCGCACGCCAGGGGTCGGGCACCCGGGTCGCCGCGCTGTCCTCCGCCGCCGCCGAGCCGCCGGCCGTCGCGGCACGCGCGCGTGAGCCCCGCTTCGACCTGCGGCCCGGCAGCCCCGACGTCGGTGCCTTCCCGGCGGCGGCCTGGCTGCGCGCGCTGCGCCGGGCGATCGCCACGGCACCCTCCCTGGCGTACGACTACGGCGATCCGCGCGGGCGGGCGGAGCTGCGGACGGCCTCGTACGGCATGGGCCCGGCGGCGCGGCGGGCTGAGGCCGGGCGGGGGACGCCGGAGGACCCGGCGCCGCCCGGCCGGCCCCGGTCAGCGGGGGCTGCGCGGCGGGAGCGGCAGGGTGTCCGCGAACAGTGCGCCCGCCAGCAGGCCGGCGCTGCCGCGCGGGCTCCACCCGCGCGCGTGGAGGTCGGCGTCGAGCGCGGTCAGGGCCGTGCGGCCCGCCCCCGTCGCCGTGCCGCCCGCCTCGAGGACGGCACGGGCGCCCGCCTGGACGTGCCGCAGGCCCACCGGGCCCGCGCTGTGGAGGAGTTCGGTGTCCTGGAGCGTGGACATGACGGTGAGCAGGGCGTCGAGCCGGGCCTCCGCCTCGCTCGCGCCCGCCGAGCGGGCCCCGGTGAGCGCGGCCAGCGCCCGCCGGACGTGCGGGAACCCGGCCCGCGCCTCGCCCCGGGCGCCGGCCGCGCCGTACCTCGCCGACACCGTCGAGCCGCGCGACGGACGGCGCGGGGCGCCCCGGTCGGTGTGCGCGGCGATCCGTTTGGCGATGTGGGTGACCTCGGCACCCCGCGCGCGGGGATCCAGCGCGGCCGCCGAAACCAGCAGGCCGAGGGTCCACAGCGCGCCCCGGTGGCCGCCTCCGGCCAGCCCCACCGCGTGCTCGGCGCACCGCCCGATCGCGCCCAGTTCGGCACGCAGCCGTGGGGTGGGTTCACCGGTGCGGCGGGCGGCGCCGGCCATCGCCGCGAGGCCGGGCGCGAGCGCCTTCGCCGACCAGCGCAGTCGGCGGTGGTCGCGGCGGGTGACGCGGGCGGCGAGGTCGCGCGGGTCGGGCAGCCCGGGCTTGGGAACCAGGGCCAGCTGACCGGTCAGCGCGGCCACGGCAGCCCGTGCGAGCCTCTCGTCCTCGCGGCTGTTCATCGCCGTACCTACGAGGACGCGGAGGCCGTCGGGGCGTCGCTCGGCGCAGCACCGGTCGGGGTGCCGCTCGGGGCTCCGCTCGGCGGGGTGCCGGTCGGGGCGTCGCCCGGCGGGGTGCCGCCGCCGCTGCCCGCGCCGGTGTTCTCCGCGTCGGGGTCGACGCCCAGGGTCAGGGAGCCCTTGTAGCCCTTGGACGGGTCGGCCTTCTTGACGGGCTTGAGGGTCAGCAGGCCGCTGGCGGCGCCGCCGCCGTCGTAGACCATGTCGTCGTCGAGCCTGGTGTAGGTGCCGGAGTGCTGGGCGTAGGGCTCCAGCGTGAAGACCTCCTCGGCGATGTCGTCGGCGAAGAACAGCTGGCCGGTGTGGTTGACCTTGCCGCCCTCGTAGGTGCCGTCCTCCTTCTCGCCGCCGGTGTGGACCTTGAGGTGGATGTGGCAGGTGCGGGGTGTGTACCAGCCGGGGAAGATCGTCTCGAACTTGACGACTCCGCCTGCGTTGGCGATCTGGTAGCCGCGCAGGTAGGTGTCGTCGTCGGCGGTCGAACCGTCCTCGCTCTCGGCCGGGGCCGAGCCGCCGGGGTTGGCGGTGGTGTAGCCGGAGTAGTAGCCCCACGCGTCGCAGTGCCAGATCTCCACCGCCGCGCCGGGCACCGGAGTGCAGCCGTCGGTGGCGTCCACGACGGTCAGGCGCAGGGTCAGCGGGACGCCGCTCTTGCCCTCGGTGATGTCCTTGCGCACCAAGGCACCGTCGAGGTAGTACGGCCCCTCGGTGACGCTCGACATCAGCGTCATGCAGGCGCCGTCGGCCGAGGTCGCCGAAGCCGCGGCCGTCGTGGCTTCCGTTTCCGTCGCCGTGCCGGCGAACGCCGACTGGTAGCCGACGACGGCGAGGCCGCCGGCCGCGACCGTGCCGCCGGTCACCGCGAGGGCGCGGCGCCGGGTGATGGAGGTGTCTTTGTGGTTTCCCGTCATGGACACGAAACCTAGGAAGGCGACCCGTCAGGGACGTGGGTGGAAGCTGGCAAGCGGCTGTGAGTGCCGTCGGAGCCGGGTCCGTCCTGCCGACGGGACGTCAGACGGCCATCAGCGGTGCGCCCTTGCGCCACTTGAGGATCTTGTCGAAGCTGACCACGGCACCGCCGAGACCCGGCTCGTTGCCGATGTGGACGTGGTCGGCGAGTTCCCGGATGAGGTACAGGCCGCGGCCCGCCTCGGCATCCGCGTGCGCGGGGGCGGGGGCGGCGCGTTCGGCCGTGAAGCCGGGGCCCGAGTCGGCGACCTCGATGCGGCACTTCTCGCCGTCGAGGTAGGCGGTGACCCGGTAGGCCTCCGAACAGCCACCGTGCGCCGCGCTCCTCCCGCCGTGCTCGACGGCGTTGGCGCAGGCCTCGCTCAGGGCGACGGAGAGGTCGTACGAGACGTCGGGGTCGACACCCGCCGTCTCCATCGTGCCGAGCAGCAGACGCCGGGCCAGCGGCACGCTCGCGGCCTCGCGCCGCAGATGGAGTGACCACCAGATGCTCATGCTCCAGCCTCCAGGCCGCGGCTCGACATACCGATACGTATTGCCGCCCTGAACCGTGAGTAAGCACGATTTCCGCGTGATGCCGCCCATATGGCGGGTGTGAGGTCCGCGGAGAACGGTGTATGCGCGTCCCACGGGGACCACCCATACCCGTCGCATCAGAAGGTGATCTTCCGGTCCGGGGGGAATCCTGCGGACCTGGCGTACGGCCGCCGCAGGGCCAGTGCGATGATGAGCCCGCCATGACTGACCCCCACCAGCGCACGGCGCGCTCCGGAGTCGCTCTCCGGCTGCTGCGGGCCGCGGTGTTCGCCGCGGTCTGCGTCGTGCTGGCCGGGGCCGGTCACACGCTCGCCTCCTGCGCCGCCGTCCCGCTGTGGACGCTGGGCGCCGGATTCCTGGGAGCCCTCGCGGTCGTGCTGCCGCTCGCCGGGCGCGAGCGGTCGCTGCCGGGCATCGCGGCCCTGCTCGCCGTCGGGCAGACCGTCCTGCACACCCTGTTCGGCCTCGGCCAGCACGCATCGACGGCCGTCGCGTCGACCACGACGACCACCGCAGCCTCCGACGCCGCACTGATCGAGCGGGCCGCGCGGCTCGTGTGCGGGGCGACCGCGGCCGCACTGAGCCCGGCGCAGGCCCAGAAGATCCTCGTCGAGGCCCGGCTCCAGCCTGGCGGTGACGGCACGGGTACCGGGGCCGGCATGGGGTCCATGCACCACCCGGCGGACGCCCTGGCCGACACCACGGGCTCGTCGATGGCGCTGCTGCCGTCCCTGCCGATGCTGCTCGCCCACGTCCTCGCGGCCGTCGCCGCCGGATGGCTGCTGCGGCACGGTGACGCGGCCCTGCTGCGGCTCATGGACCTGTCCGCACACGGCGTCGCCGAAGCCGCGTGCGTACGGTCCCTGCGCGGGGCGCTCGCCCTGGTGCGCGCCCTGCTCGCCGGACTGCCCGCCCTCCCGGGGGCCGGTCCGCGCGTTCCGCGCACCGCGCTGCTGCCTTCCCCCAGGCCGCCCGCCGAGGCACTCCAGCACACGGTGATCAGGCGCGGTCCACCGGCCGCCGCCCCTCTCGTCCTCGCCGCCTGACACGACGCGACCAGCACTCCACTTCACGGGGAGGGGCGGCCGCCGTCGTGCGGCACGCGCGCGTGCGCACGTTTCCTCGTGCCCACGCCCGACCCCTCGCGGTCGGACCTCACCGTTCCTCACTGTCGTACCTCACTCGAAGTGGAGTGCTCACTGTCATGAAGCCTGCCCTGAAGGTTTCTCGCCTCGCCGCCGCCGCTGCCGTCGCCGGGTCCGCCGTTCTCGTCCTGTCCTCGCCCGCCTTCGCGCACGTCAGCGTGCAGCCGGAGGGCACGGCCGCGAAGGGCGGCTACGCCGTCGTGAACTTCCGCGTCCCCAACGAGCGCGACAACGCCTCGACCACCGGGCTGGAGGTCAACTTCCCGGCCGACACCCCCCTCTCCTCGGTGATGCCGCAGAAGATCGACGGCTGGAAGATCACGATCACCAAGAGCAAGCTCGCCAAGCCGCTGGAGGTGCACGGGCGGCAGATCTCCGAGGCCGTCTCCAAGGTGACCTGGACCGCCGACGGCAAGGGCATCGAGCCCGGCTTCATCCAGCAGTTCCCGGTCTCCATCGGCGCGCTGCCCGAGAACGCCGACCAGCTCGTCTTCAAGGCGATCCAGACGTACTCCAACAAGGAGGTCGTGCGCTGGATCGAGGTGCAGGAGGAGGGTGCCGAGGAGCCGGCGAACCCGGCGCCGGTGCTCGCCCTGTCCGCCGCCGAGGACGACCACTCCCACGGTTCGGGCGCAAAGGAGTCGTCCGACAAGTCCGGTGACGCCGAGCCGGCCGCCGCCACCGAGGCCGCCGACTCTTCCGACGGCACCGACACCACCGCCCGGGTCCTGGGCGTCGTCGGCATCGTCGTCGGTGCCGCCGGTGTGGCCTACGGCGTCCTCGCCGGCCGCCGCCGGGCCACCGACGCCTCCTGAGGCCCGCTCGTCCGCGGTGCGCGCCGGGGGTCTCCACACCCCCGGCGCGCACCGGAGTTCACACCACTGGGACATCTCTCCATGCGCAAGAAGACGTTCGCCGCGGCCGCACTGCTCGCCGCGGCCACCCTCACCCTCTCCGCCTGCGGCGGTGACGACAGCGGCGCCGGCCCCGTCGCGGTCGTCTCCGAAAACCCCTCGCAGCAGGCCGCGACCGTGCTCGACCAGCCCTTCACCAAGCCGGACCTGGTCCTGACCGACACCCAGGGCAAGCCCTACGACCTCCGCAAGGAGACCGCGGGCCGCCCGACGCTGGTGTACTTCGGCTACACCCACTGCCCGGACGTCTGCCCGCTGACGATGAACAACATCGCCGTCGCGAAGAAGCAGCTGCCCGAGGCGGACCAGGACGCCCTGCGCGTCGTGTTCGTCACCACCGACCCGGAGCGCGACACCCCGGCCGCGCTCGGCGCCTGGCTCAAGGGCATCGACTCCCAGGTGGTCGGCCTGACCGGTGACTTCGCCACCATCCAGACCGCCGCACGCGCCCTCGGCATCTCCATCGAACCGCCGCACAAGGACAAGAACGGCAAGGTCGTCTCCACCCACGGCACCCAGGTCATCGCCTTCTCCCCGAAGACCGACGGCGGGTACCTCCTCTACGGCGAGGACGCCAAGGTCGACGACTACGTCAAGGACCTGCCCAGGATCGTCAAGGGGCAGAACCCGTGAAGCGACCCGCCGCCCGCGCCGCGGCGCTGACCGGCGCCCTGACCGCCGCCCTGGTCCTCGCGGGCTGCGGTTCCGGATCCGGCTCCGTCGACACCGCGGCCGAGCTGTCCGTCAGTGCCGCCTACATGCCGCAGCCGGTCTCCGCCTCCATGGCCGCGGGCTTCCTGACCATCACCAACAAGGGCGGCACGAAGGACGAGCTGACCTCCGTCACCAGCGATGTCGCCGGCAGCGTGACCGTCCACGAGACCGTCGGCGGAGCCATGCGGGAGGTCGACTCCCTGGAGGTGCCGGCGGACGGCCGGCTCCAGCTGGCCAGCGGCGGGAACCACCTGATGTTCGAAAAGCTGAAGCGGAAGCCGCTGCAGGGCGAGAAGGTGACCGTGGAACTGCACTTCGCCCACTCCGGGACCGTCGAGGTCGAGATGCCGGTGGAGTCCGCCACCTACACCCCGAACACCGGAAGCTGAGGGAGGGACCGCCTTGCCCACGACCATCGCCCCCAGGATCCGGACGCTGGTGCTGCTGTTCCTGGCCGTCACCGGCGCGCTCCTCGCCGGCGCCGGACAGGCCTTTGCGCACGCCGCGCTGACCGGCAGCGACCCCGCGCAGGGGACGGTGGTCGAGAAGGCGCCCGCCCAGGTCTCGCTGACCTTCTCCGAGCAGGTCTCCACGGGCGCCGGCTCCGTGCGCGTGCTCGACCCGAAGGGCAGGCGCGTCGACACCGGCGAGCCGTCCGCCGTCGGCGGCACCACCTACGCCGTCCGGCTGCACTCGGGGCTGCCCGACGGCACGTACACGGTGACCTACCAGGTGGTGTCCGCGGACAGCCATCCCGTCGCCGGCGCCTACACCTTCTCCATCGGCGCCCCCTCCGCGACCAGCGTCCCGGCGACCGCGCGGGAGGCCGGCGGAGGATTCGTCGGCAGACTGTACGGCTTCGGGCGGTACCTGTCGTACGCCGGATTCGTCGTCCTGGCCGGCGGGGCCGCCTTCGTCCTGGGCTGCTGGCCGGGCGGCGCCGGTGTGCGGGCCGTGCAGCGGCTCGTCGTCTCCGGCTGGCTCGCGCTCACCTCCGCCACACTCCTCCTGCTGCTCCTGCGCGGCTCCTACACCGGCTCCGGCAGGATCGGCGACGTCTTCGACCTCGAACTGCTCGGACAGGTCCTGCAGACCAAGCCGGGCGCCGCGCTCG
Organism: Streptomyces sp. NPDC088766; assembly: GCF_044750845.1. Classification (NCBI taxonomy): domain Bacteria; kingdom Bacillati; phylum Actinomycetota; class Actinomycetes; order Kitasatosporales; family Streptomycetaceae; genus Streptomyces; species Streptomyces sp. NPDC088766. The sequence goes on from NZ_JBIVKQ010000003.1 coordinate 151,214, forward strand.
TCTCCCGGTTGCTGCTGCTCGCCGCGGCCGCGCTGTTCATCGCGGTGCTCTTCGGCGCGTACGACAAGCGGGAGGGCGAGGAGAAGCGGGACCTGACCTTCGGACTCGCCATCGGCGGAACCGTCGTGGCGGCCGGGCTCGCGGCAAGCTGGGCGATGGCCGAGCACGCGTCCACCGGGCTCCAGCCGGGCATCGCGATGCCGGTGGACGTCGTCCACCTGCTGGCCGTCGCCTGCTGGCTCGGCGGACTGTGCGCGCTCCTGGTGGCGCTGTACCGGGGCGACGCTCCGGTGGAGGCGTCGGTCGTCCGCCGGTTCTCACGGGTCGCCTTCGGCAGTGTCGTCACCCTCGTCGTGACCGGCACCTATCAGTCCTGGCGCCAGCTCGGCTCCTGGTCCGCCTTCACCGAGACCCGCTACGGGCAGCTCCTGCTCATCAAGATCGGGCTGGTGGCACTGCTCGTCGGCGTCGCCCGGATCTCGCGACGGTGGACCAACCGACTGGGGGAGACGGCGGAGACCGGGGCGGCGACCGCGGAGGCGGCAGCCACGGGGACGGCGACCGCGGAGACGACTTCTGCGGAGACGGCGGGGGCAGGGACTGCGGCGAAGACGGGTGCCGGGAAGGCGGCCGGTTCCGTGGCCGGGTCAGGGTCCGGGTCAGGGGCCGGGTCCGCGTCGGGAGTCGGGTCCACTGACGCCGAGCGGGCCGTCCAGCTGGCGCGGCAGCGGGCCGCCGTGGACGCGACGCGGCAGAAGCGGCTGCGTGACGCCGACCCCCACCGGCTCGGCCTGCGGCGTTCGGTGCTCGCCGAGGCGGGCGTCGCCGTCGTCCTGCTCGCCGTCGCCACGGCGCTGACCTCCACCGAACCCGGCCGTACGGAACAGGCGGCCGCGGCGGCCGCGGCGGCTTCGTCGTCCTCGCCGGACACCTCCGGAGCCGTGACCCTCGACATGTCCTTCGACACCGGCGGTACCGACGGCAAGGGCGTCGTCAGCGTCGACATCGACCCCGCGCGAACCGGCGCCAACGAGATGCACGTCTATGTGACCCGGCCCAACGGGCGCGCCTTCGACGTGCCCGAGGTGAAGGTCGCCCTCACCCTCGAGAGCAAGAAGATCGGGCCGCTGCCCGTCACCCCCGACCACATCACCACCGGCCACTGGTCGGCGAACGAGGTCCAGATTCCCATGGCCGGCGAATGGCAGGTCGCCGTGACCGTACGGACCTCCGACATCGACCAGGTGACCGTCTCCAAGAACGCGCAGATCGGCTGAACGACCCATGTCTGACCAGACCCTTCCGGAGACCCCGGAGAAGCCCCTGTCCCCCGACGCACCCCGGGCGGGCCTGACACGGCGCAAGCTGCTCGGCACCGCCGGGGCCACCGGGATCGTGGTCGGCGCCGCGGGCGGGGCAGCCGGTTATGCCGCGGCGCCCGCGCAGGCCACTCCGCTGTCCTCGATCGGCTCGAACCAGGCGATGTTCCACGTGAAACATCAGCCCGGCATCACCCAGGGACTCCAGGCCCGCGGCCATCTCGTCGCCTTCGACCTCGCGGCGGGCGCGGGCCGCAAGGAAGCCGCGGCACTGCTGCGCCGCTGGTCGCAGACGGCCCGACGGCTGATGGCAGGCGAGGCCGCGGCACACGACGACACCGACATCGCGCGGGACGCGGGCCCGTCCTCGCTGACGATCACCTTCGGCTTCGGCCACAGCTTCTTCGCACGCACCGGCCTGGAGAAGCAGCGCCCGGTCGCCCTGGACCCCCTGCCCGACTTCTCCTCCGATCAGCTCGACAAGTCCCGCAGCAACGGCGACCTGTGGGTGCAGATCGGCGCGAACGACGCCCTGGTGGCCTTCCACGCCCTGCGCGCGATCCAGAAGGACGCGGGCAGGGCGGCGAAGGTCCGCTGGCAGATGAACGGCTTCAACCGCACACCGGGCGCGACCGCCCACCCCATGACGGCCAGGAACCTGATGGGCCAGATGGACGGCACCCGCAATCCGAAGCCGGCGGACGCCGACTTCGACCAGCGGATCTTCGTGCCGGAGTCGGGGTCGAACGACCCGGCATGGATGGCCAACGGCTCCTATGCCGTCGTACGCCGGATCCGCATGCTTCTCGACGACTGGGAGCAGTTGTCGGTCAAGGCGCAGGAGCAGGTCATCGGGCGCCGCAAGTCCGACGGGGCGCCGCTGTCCGGCGGGACCGAGACGACCGAGATGGACCTGGAGAAGACGGACGCCAACGGCGATCTGGTCGTCCCGATCAACGCCCACGCCCGAATCACCCGCCCCGACCAGAACGGGGGCGCGGCGATGCTGCGCCGGCCGTTCTCGTACCACGACGGCATCGATGCCGACGGGGTTCCGGACGCGGGGCTGCTGTTCGTCTGCTGGCAGGCCGATCCGTTGCGCGGATTCGTCACCGTGCAGCGCAAGCTGGACCGCGGGGACGCGCTGTCCAAGTACGTCCGCCATGAGTCGAGCGGCCTGTTCGCGGTGCCGGGCGGGGCGCTGGAAGGTGAATACGTGGGGCAGCGGCTGCTGGAGGGATGAGACACGCCGGGGGCGGGTCACGCCGGTTCACTCGCGCGAGCGGCGCACGTGAGACGCCGGCTCCTCGTTCCGCAAGGCCCATTAGGGTGAGGTCATGCCAGCGAGCTATGCGTATCTCGGCCCCGAGGGCACCTTCACGGAGGTCGCCCTGCGCACGCTTCCGGAAGCAGCCACCCGGCAGCTGATTCCGTACGTGTCCGTGCAGTCCGCCCTTGACGCGGTCCGGACCGGCGAGACCGAGGCCGCGTTCGTTCCGATCGAGAACTCGGTCGAGGGCGGCATCACCACGACCCTCGACGAGCTGGTCGCGGGTGCGCCGTTGATGATCTACCGCGAGGTACTGCTGTCGATCACCTTCGCGCTGCTGGTCAGGCCGGGCACGAAGCTGTCCGAGATCAAGACGGTCTCGGCCCACCCGGCCGCGCAGCCGCAGGTGCGCAACTGGCTCAAGGCCCATCTCCCCGACGCCGTGTGGGAGTCGGCCGCCTCGAACGCGGACGCCGCGCGCCTGGTCCGCGAGGGACGTTACGACGCCGCCTTCGCGGGTGAGTTCGCGGCCGCCCGGTACGGCCTCGAGGCGCTGGAGACGGAGATCCACGACGCGGAGAACGCGCAGACGCGTTTCGTGCTGGTGGGCCGTCCGGCCCGGCCCGCCGCGCCGACCGGCGCCGACAAGACGTCCGTCGTGCTGTGGCAGCGTGACGACCACCCTGGCGGGCTGCGCGACCTGCTGGGCGAGTTCGCCACCCGTGGCATCAACCTGATGGTGCTCCAGTCGCGGCCGACCGGCGCCGGAATCGGCAACTACTGCTTCTGCATCGACGCGGCCGGCCACATCTCCGAGCGCAGGATGGCGGAGGCGCTCATGGGCCTGAAGCGCATCTGCCGGGATGTGCGTTTCCTCGGCTCGTACCCGCGTGCGGACGTGACCGCGGCGCAGGTGCGGGCACCGCTGCCAGGAACCTCGGAGGGCGAGTTCATGGCGGCGGCGGAATGGGTGACGCGCTGCCAGGACGGCCGGTTCTGAACCACGTCGGACCGGTCCTACCTGCATATCGTCGTTATCCACAGGGGTTATCCACAGGAAGCCATCTCGACCTGGGGACAAGTCGACACGGAAGCGTCATTCGGTCGACAAATCCCCCTGGAGCCTCCCGGCGGGCTTCCCGCGCATCGCGCCCCTCTTCGTCCACCCGCTTCCTTCGATCAACCCTTTGGGGCGACCCTTTTCCACCCGAAAGTGAGTGCGGAAGGGGTTCGGCCAAGGAATTCGTCTGCCGCGACGCCCCTTCGGAATGATCGATTTCGATGTCCACAGATCTTTCGCACAGCCTGTGGATAACTCTGCGGGAGTGCACACGCCTGTGGACAACTGCCTTCAAGTACCGTTCCGCAGAAGGAAGTCGAGTCACCCCCAGCCGCGGCGCCACGGCGCCGCCCCGTACGGCCAATGTGCGGGAATACACGCGGCATTTGCCTCATAGCGGACCGTGAGACGTGTTCCGCAATAGTGAGTCGTGAGCCGTCACCCCACACCGGTAGCCTTGAGCACGTGATTGACCTTCGCCTGCTCCGTGAGGACCCCGACCGTGTGCGCGCCTCCCAGCGCGCCCGTGGAGAGGACGTCGCGCTCGTCGACGCTCTCCTGTCTGCCGACGAGCGGCGCAGGTCGTCCGGCGTCCGCTTCGACGAGCTGCGCGCCGAACAGAAGGCGCTCGGCAAGCTCATCCCCAAGGCCTCCCCGGACGAGAAGGCCGAACTCCTGAAGAAGGCGAGCCAGCTCGCCGCCGACGTCAAGGCCGCCGACGCCGAGCGCGACGCGGCCGACACCGAGACCCAGGAGCTCGTCCTCCGGCTCAGCAACCTCGTACACCCCGAGGTGCCCGTGGGCGGCGAGGAGGACTTCGTCGAGCTGGAGACGCACGGCACGATCCGCGACTTCGGCGCCGAGGGCTTCGAGCCCAAGGACCACCTGGAGCTCGGCCAGCTGCTGGGCGCCATCGACGTCGAGCGCGGTGCCAAGGTCTCCGGTTCGCGGTTCTACTTCCTCACCGGCATCGGCGCACTGCTGGAGCTGGCCCTGGTCAACGCGGCGATCGCCCAGGCCACGGCGGCCGGCTTCACGCCGATGCTGACCCCGGCCCTGGTCCGCCCGCAGTCCATGGCGGGCACCGGCTTCCTCGGCCAGGCGGCCCAGGACGTCTACCACCTCGACAAGGACGATCTCTACCTCGTCGGCACCTCCGAGGTCGCCCTCGCCGCGTACCACATGGACGAGATCATCGACGCCGAGCGCCTGCCGCTGCGCTACGCCGGCTTCTCCCCGTGCTTCCGCCGCGAGGCCGGCTCGCACGGCAAGGACACCAAGGGCATCTTCCGCGTCCACCAGTTCGACAAGGTGGAGATGTTCTCCTACGTCGCTCCGGAGGACTCGCAGGCCGAGCACCAGCGCCTGCTGGAGTGGGAGAAGCAGTGGCTGACCTCGCTGGAGCTGCCGTTCCGCGTGATCGACGTCGCCTCCGGTGACCTCGGTTCCTCGGCCGCCCGCAAGTTCGACTGCGAGGCCTGGATCCCGACCCAGGGCAAGTACCGCGAGCTGACCTCGACGTCGGACTGCACCGAGTTCCAGTCCCGCCGCCTGTCGATCCGCGTCCGCGAGGGGAAGCAGGTCCGCCCGCTGGCCACGCTCAACGGCACCCTGTGCGCCGTCCCGCGCACCATCGTGGCGATCCTGGAGAACCACCAGCAGGCCGACGGCTCCGTGCGTGTGCCCGAGGTGCTGCGGCCCTACCTCGGCGGCCGGGAAGTCCTGGCGCCGGTGGCCAAGTGAGCGAGGCCGCCCCGGGGTTCCCCTACCGGCTGATCGCGACCGACCTCGACGGGACGCTGCTGCGCTCCGACGAGTCGATCTCCCTCCGCACCCGTGACGCCCTCGCCGCGGCCACCGCGGCGGGCGCGTCCCACATCGTGGTGACCGGCCGCGGCGTCCCGTGGACCCGGCACATCCTCGACGACCTCGGCTACGACGGCCTCGCGGTCTGCGGTCAGGGCGCCCAGGTCTACGACGCCGGCGCGCACCGCCTGCTGACCTCGGTGACCCTGGACCGGCAGCTGGCCGGGGTGGCACTGGCCAAGATCGAGGCCGAGGTGGGCCCGCTGTACCTGGCGGCGAGCCGGGACGGACTGGACGGGGAGGTGCTGGTCGGCCCCGGCTACGCGGTCACCGAAACGCTTCCCTCCACGCCGTTCACCGACGCGTCGGACCTCTGGTCGGCCCCGCTGAACAAGATCTACATACAGCATCCCGAGCTGTCGGACGACGAGCTGGCCGAGGCGGCCCGCCAGGCCGCGGGTGGCTTCGTCTCGGTCGCGATGGCCGGCGCGGGAATCGTGGAACTGCTCCCCCTCGGCCTGTCCAAGGCCACCGGTCTCTCCCTGGCGGCCCGCCGCCTGGGCCTGAAGGCCGCCGACACGATCGCCTTCGGCGACATGCCCAACGACATCCCCATGTTCGCCTGGGCCGCCAGGAGCGTGGCCATGGCCAACGCCCACCCGGACCTGAAAGCGGTGGCCGACGAACTGACCACCTCCAACGAGGAGGACGGCATCGCGGTGGTGCTGGAAAGACTTCTGGCGTAGACACGCCAGAGCGCCCGACCGGTCGGCAGGTCTGACGGGCCCGACGGACGGGCTGTAGTGCCGGCCGGCGGACCCCCGGGCGGGCCACCTGCCTATGGGGCCGGCACCACCGGGCCACCGGGCCACCGGGCCACCGGGCCACCGGGCCACCGGGCCACCGGGCCACCGGGCCACCGGCAAGGCTCCGTCACAGGGAGGCTGCCGGGGGGATCACCGCAGCCGACCGCCGGCGTCCCGGATCGCCGCAGGCGACCAGGGGCGCGGGGAACTGCGCGACCAGCCACCCCCTACCCGCACCCGACCGGACCCCCGCCCGGCAGCGGCTGCGGCAGCGGGCTGACAGGGCGGCGGGGCGGCGAGGCGCCGGCCCACCGGGCTTCCCGGCACACCCCGGCCCAACCAAGCCCTCGGCCCGGCCAAAGTGACAACGTCCGGCGGAGGATGCACGGATCGAACGTGCGCGGGGTTCCCCCCGACCACGGCTTAGCAAGCCGGTGCCTTACCACTCGGCCAATCCTCCGGGTGGGCGGCCCACGCGAGAGCGACATCGCGTGCTCGAAGCGGCCGCCCCGGACAGCCCCCGTGTGGGGCGGACTCCATGGAGGGGTAACTACTCCGGAGACCGCCGTCGGCTGCCCTGTCGGGAGCTGGACGTACTGCCGTGCATGGACATCGCCCTGCTCCTCTCCCAGCGTGTGGCGCCGTGTTCCCCGGCGCTGCGGACGACAACCATCCTGCCCGTGGGCCGGGTTGAACGCCATCGAATAAAACAGCTGTGCGAGCGCCGGGATTCACCGGGTCCGGCATCCGGCCGAGCCGCCTCGTCCGGGTGCCGCCCTACCGGCGGCGCCACCTGCGTCGGCGCGCCTTGCTGAAGAACCACCCCGCCGGCGGCTCGTCCGAGCGCCACGGTTGGGGCTCGGGCTGCTCCGCGCGCCAGCGCGCGGCAAGCATCCGGGCACGGGCGGACGGCTCGGAGGTCTCGGCGGCCCGTACGAAGTCCTCGTCGAGAACGACGTCGTCCCGGCCTCCGTCCGGCCCCTGCTGCGCAGCCGGGTCCGAAGCCCGGTCCCGAGGGCGCCGGCCCGACGGGGGCCGCTCCGAGGGCTGGTCCGCAGCCCTGTCGGGCTTCCCGCCCTCCGACCGCCCGCGGTCGTCCCCGCGCCCACGACCGCCGAACCGCGCCGACTCGTCCGCCATCCCGGCCTCCTGCCGTCCTCACGGCCGTATCCGTCCGCCCAGTGTGCCCGGGCGGAGATCAAGCCCTCGTCAGAGTCCCTTCACGGCCCCTGCGAGGGGCCCGCCGCCTACTCCTCCCCCGCCAGGGTCAGCGCCCTCAGCTTCTGGCCCGCGTACCAGGTGGCCAGCGCCGTCACCGTCACCAACAGGACGGTCGCCGTGGTCAGCCCGACGTCGGAGGTGATCAGATCGCCGCCGGCGACCTTGTCGGCGACGGCCAGCGACCACTGCTGGACGCTGAGCGTGCGCGCGCCCGGCACCAGCGAACCGAACAGTGCCTCCCACACGAGGGCGTAGACGAGGCCGAAGACCACCGCGTGCCGGGACACCGTGCCCAGCAGCAGGAACAGCGCCGCGTAGGCGATGGAGGACACCAGCGCGGCGACGGTGTAGGCGACGGCGATCTGCTGTCCGTTGCCGTTGAGGATGAACCCGGCGATCAGAGTGGGCAGTGCCGAGAACACCATCGTCACCGCGATGGCGACGATGAGTTTGGTGAAGATGATCGTCGGCCGCTTCAGCGGCTTGGACAGGAGATACACCACGGAACCGTCGTCGATCTCGGGCCCGATCGCACCCGTGCCGGCGATGACGCCGATGATCGGCACCATGGTGGCGAGCGCGAGCCCGCCGAGCAGGTCGGACGCGGTCTGGTCGTCGGCGCCGGCGAGACCGCGCACCACCACCGAGATCGCGATCAGCAGCAGGGGCAGCGCGCCCAGGATGAGGGCCCGGCGCCGGCCGAGCAGGGCCCGGTACGTGAGTCGGGCGACTGTGGGGTCGTACATCTTCGGCCTCCTACGCCGCGACCAGGTACGAGAACACGGACTCGAGGGACTCGTCGGACGGCGAGACCGTGAGCAGCCTGATGCCGTGGTCCCTGGCGACGCGCGGCAGCAGCGAGGTGAAGCGGCCGAAGTCGACGGCCTGGATGCGCAACGCCCCCTCGGCGAGATCGACCTCGATGCCGGAGGTCGACGGGTCGGCGATCAGCGCGGCCGCGAGCGCGCGGTCGTCGCTGGAGCGCACGAGGTAGCGGTGCGGGCGGTCGGTCATCAGCCGGCGGATCTTGCGGAAGTCACCGCTGGCCGCGTGGCGTCCGGCGACGACGACCTCGATGTGCCAGGCCAGTTGCTCGACCTCTTCGAGGATGTGCGAGGAGAACAGCACGGTGCGGCCCTCGTCGCCCATGCGCCGCAGCAGGTCCATGAGCTGCATGCGCTGGCGCGGGTCCATGCCGTTGAAGGGCTCGTCCAGCAGCAGCAGCGACGGGTCGTGGACGAGGGCGCTGGCCATCTTCACGCGCTGGCGCATGCCCTTGGAGTACGTCTCGATCTTGCGGTCCTGCGCGTACTCCATCTCGACCGTGGCCAGGGCCCTCTGGGCGGCCTTGGCACCGAGACCGTGCAGCTCGGCGTTGGCGACGACGAACTCGCGGCCGGTGAGGAAGTCGTACATCGCCTCCCGCTCGGGGACGATGCCGATGTGCCGGTAGATGTCCTCGTTGCGCCAGACCTGCCGGCCGTCGAGGGTGACGGTGCCGGTGGAGGGCGCGAGGAAGCCGCCCATCATGTTGATGAGGGTGGACTTTCCGGCGCCGTTGGGGCCGAGCAGGCCGGTGACCCCGGGGCCGACGGTCATGGTGATGTCGTTGACGGCGACCACGTTGCCGAACCAGCGGGAGACGTGGTCGAGGGAGAGCGTGGTCACAGTCCCACCTTCTTGTAGCGGCGCATCAGGAGGCCGTAGCACGCGGCGATCAGGCCCAGGCAGACGAGGACGTAGACCACGCCCTCCCCGTGGGAGGGGCCGATCCCGCCCGGAGCGGCGGAACCGGCGCCGAGGAACGCCGACTGCACGCCGTCGATGAGGGTGACCGGCGAGAACAGGCCGATCCAGGGGATGGCGCCCGTGCTGCCCTGGGCGTCGGCGATGGCCTGGAGCGTGGAGACGGCGCCGTAGGAGATGGTCAGGACGGCGATGACGGCCGCGATGCCGAAGCCGCGGCGCGGGGTGACTGCCGCGATGACCAGCCCCAGACCGGCGAAGAGCAGCGAGAGCAGTGCCACGGAGACGAGTCCCTGGGCGAATCCCTCGGTCTGGTCGGCGAAGTCGAGCTTGGCCAGCAGGGCGCCCGCGTAGAGCACCAGCAGGGGTGCGGCGGTGAGGATGAACAGGGCCGAGGCGAGCGCCGCGAACTTGGCGCGGACGTAGTCGGCGGTCTCGATCGGCCGGGAGAAGTACAGCGGCACGGTCTTGAAGCGCAGGTCGCGCGAGACGGACTGGGGTGCCTGCGAGGCGACGTAGAGGCTGATGACGGCCTGCATGACGATCGCGTAGCGGGTGTAGTCCAGCGGGAGTTCCTTGGCCTTCGTGGCGACGGCGACGGCGACCATGATGGCCGCGGGCACGCACATCACCACGAACAGCAGCATCGGCAGCACCTTGGACTTCACCGAACGGCCGAGGCCGTAGGCGCCGCGCAGGGACTGCGAGCAGAGGGAACGGCGGGCGTAGGCGCGGCCCAGGCGGGGGCCTTCATAACTGCGGTAGCCGATGTTGTGGATGCGGGTCTGGTCGCCCGAAGGGGTGGTCACCGGGTGCTCAACTGCCATGGCCGACGGCCTCCTTCCGCTGCTCGTCACTGTCGTGGAAGACCTCGGAGATGTGGTGCCGGCGCTGCTCCATGCGCACCAGGCCGAGACCCAGGTCGGCGACCACGTCCCGTACGACGTCGTAGGTGTCCTCGCCCTGTGCGGTCAGCAGCAGGATGTGTCCCGCGCCGGGCAGTCCGCTCTCGGCGTCGAGGACGTCGACCCCGCGCGCGTGCAGCGCCCGGCGGACCGCGCGGGTGCCGTCCGGATGTTCGTCGGTGTCGGTGACCTCGATCGCGAGGGTGGTGGTGGTCTGGGTGAAGTCGGTGGTGGAGCTGGAGCGCAGGAGCTTGCCGCCGTCGACGACGACCACGTGGTCGCAGGTGCGCTCGAGTTCGCCCAGCAGATGGGAGGTGACCAGGACCGAGATGCCGAAGTCGGTGTGGATGCGGCGGATGAGGCCGAGCATCTCGTCGCGGCCGACCGGGTCGAGGCCGTTGGTCGGCTCGTCGAGGAAGACCAGCTGCGGGTCGTGGACCAGGGCCTGGGCGAGTTTGACGCGCTGCTTCATGCCCGTGGAGTAGCCACCGATGGGACGGTAGCGCTCCTCGTACAGCCCGACGTGACGCAGCGTGTCGGCGGTGCGCTCACGCGCGGCGGTCGGCGGCAGGCCGGACATGCGGGCCATGTGCACGACGAACTCGGTGGCCGAGACGTCGGGCGGCAGGCAGTCGTGCTCCGGCATGTACCCGACGCGCTCCCGGATGGCGGCGCCCTTGGTCGCGACGTCGAGTCCGAGCACTTCGGCGCGGCCCTCGGAGGCGGGGGACAGACCCAGCAGGATCTTGATCAGTGTGGACTTGCCGGCCCCGTTGGCACCGACGAGTCCGGTCACACCGGGCCCGACGTCCACGGAGAGCCGGTCAAGAGCGGTCACCCGGGGGAACCGCTTGCTCAGGCTTTCGGTCGCGATCACAGTCACGTCTTCGACGATAGTGACGCGGACCACGCCGGTCGTCAGACCGCAGAGCTGTCCTCGTCTCAGACTCGAGACGTACGGGCCCGTAGGGGTTCCCCATCCTGAGATCTAGACGACACGGGGATCAGACGCCCCGTCCGCCCTATTGACGCTCTCTCTAACAAGTGCCAGATTCGGCGGGGTCACGCTACGGACACGTGACGCAGCCGGCGCGGACCTGCGGGACGAGCCGTCATGACGACGGCACGGCCCCGTGGACCCCACCCCGGCCGGTGGGGATCCCGATGGGTGCAGCGCCCGGCGGACGGGTGCGCCAGGGCGGTGACGGCCCGGCCGAGCCGGGGGTCACGGAGCGCGAGGCCGCGCGCACCTGGCGCGGGTGACCGCGCGCGGGGCCGCTCCAGGACGGGCGGACGGAAGTGGAGCGGGTACCGGAACGATCCGCCGCAGGTGCGGCGCCGGGCGCAGGGGAAGGCGGAGGCGGAGTGACGATGCTGGAGGGCGCGCGCGAGCGCCGGGTGCGGACCGGCGGGATCGAGCTGTGCGTGGCCGAACTGGGGGATCCCGGGCGGCCGACGGTGGTCCTGGTGCACGGCTATCCGGACAGCAAGGAGGTGTGGTCCGAGGTCGCGTCCCGGCTGGCCGACCGCTTCCACGTCGTCCTCTACGACGTCCGGGGCCATGGCCGGTCCAGCGCACCACGGCCGCTGCGGGGCGGGTTCACCCTGGAGAAGCTGACGGACGACTTCCTCGCGGTGGCGGACGCGGTCAGCCCGGACCGTCCGGTGCATCTGGTCGGGCACGACTGGGGCTCGGTGCAGTCCTGGGAGTTCGTCACGGTCGAGCGCACCAAGGGCAGGATCGCGTCCTTCACGTCGGTGTCCGGCCCGTCCCTCGACCACTTCGGCCACTGGATCAACAAGCGTCTCGCCCGGCCCACTCCGCGCCGCATCGGCCAACTCCTGGGCCAGGGAGCGAAGTCCTGGTACGTGTATCTGCTCCACACCCCCGTGCTGCCCGAACTCGCCTGGCGTGGGCCTCTCGGCAAGCGCTGGCCGGGAATCCTGCGGCGGCTGGAGAAGATGCCCGGTGGCGAGTACCCCACGCCGTCGCTGCCCTCCGACGCCGCCCACGGTGCCTGGCTGTACCGCGACAACGTCCGGTCCCGGCTGCGCCGTCCACGCCCGGACGCCCACGCGCACGCGCCCGTGCAGCTCATCACGCCCCTGGGCGACACCTTCCTGTCCGAGCGGCTGTACGACGAACTGGACCTGTGGGTTCCACGGTTGACGCGCCGGACGCTTCCGGCGAAGCACTGGGTGCCGCGCACACGCCCCGACCAGCTGGCCTCCTGGATCACGGAGTTCGTGAACTCGGCGGACAGCAAACGGAACACGCGGGAGGGAGAACCGCGGCCGAAGGCGGCCGGCCCGTACGCCGAGCGCTTCGGTGGGCAGCTGGTGCTGGTCACCGGTGCGGGAAGCGGCATCGGACGGGCGACGGCGCTCGCGTTCGCCGAGGCCGGCGCTCGGGTGATCGCGGTCGACCGCGATACCGAAAGTGCCCTCCATGCCGCGGAGACGGCCCGTCTCATGGGGGCCGCGGGTGCCTGGGCGGAGACGGTGGACGTCTCCGACGAACAGGCCATGGAGAAGCTGGCGGCGAAGGTGCTCGCCGAGCACGGTGTGGTGGACGTCCTGGTGAACAATGCGGGCGTAGGGCTGTCGGGTTCGTTCTTCGACACCACTTCGGAGGACTGGCGCAGGGTCCTGGACGTCAACCTGTGGGGAGTCATTCACGGTTGCCGCCTGTTCGGCAGGCAGATGGCGGAGCGTGGTCAGGGTGGCCACATCGTCAACACCGCCTCCGCGGCGGCCTTCCAGCCCTCCGGATCGCTTCCCGCCTACAGCACGTCCAAAGCCGCGGTGCTGATGCTGAGCGAATGTCTGCGTGCCGAACTCGCCCGGCAGGACATCGGGGTGACGGCGGTCTGCCCCGGTCTGGTCAACACCAACATCACCGCGACGGCGACGTTCGTCGGTGTCGACGCGGAGGAGGAGAAGCGTCGGCAGAAGCGCTCGACACGCTTGTACGCGCTGCGCAACTACCCTCCGGAGAAGGTCGCCGACGCGATTCTGCGTGCGGTGTCCCGCAACGAGGCGGTGGTCCCGGTGACACCGGAGGCGAGGGTTTCCCATGCTCTGTCCCGTTTCGCCCCGGGGGTGTTGAGGCGAATCGCGCGCATGGAGCCGCGTCTGTAGACGACTTGCCGGCCAGTCACCAAGATGACGCTGAAGTCGGTTTGCATGTGCCCTCGTTCGGGCCCGGCGCATCAAACCCTTTGGTGTCCGGAGATGTTGACGAAACGCTCTCACCGGCAAGGTGGTTGTCCACAGATTCGCCAAGTTGCCTGTGGATAAACACAGTTGGCTGTGGATCAAACATCGAGCGCAAAACTCCATGCGTGATCCCTGTCTCTCCCGTCATGCTGATCGAATGGACGAAAGACGCACCGTGAAGGTGTCGAAGTACCTCTCGAAGCACCTGCGCCACCAGCCCGAGCGCATCGGCCTCACCCTCGACGAGGCCGGCTGGGTCGAGATCGAGGCGCTCATCTCGGCAGCAGCGGCCCACGGTTTCCCCTTCACGCGGGACGAACTGGATCACGTCGTCGCCGCGAACGACAAGAAGCGCTTCGCGGTCGAAGGCACACGCATTCGTGCCAGCCAGGGCCACAGCATCGACGTGGACCTCGCCCTCCCGGCGGCGACCCCGCCGCCGTATCTCTACCACGGCACCGTGGCCCGGTATCTGGAGGCGATCCGGACCGAGGGGCTACGACCCATGAACCGGCACGACGTACATCTCTCCGCCGACCGCGAGACCGCGACCCGGGTGGGCGCGCGCCGGGGGCGGCCGGTGGTGCTCACCGTGGACGCGGCGGCCATGCACCGCGACGGACATGTCTTTCACGTGAGTGCGAACGGAGTCTGGCTGACGAAGGCCGCACCGCCGCGTTACCTGCGATTTCCCGGCCCGCACTGAGCCTCGGCAGTTCCTGATCATGCCGCTGCCGCGCGATCACGTGCACAAGGCCGGCCGAGGACTCACGCCGTGGCTCGCCCGGCACGCACGGTGACGGTTTCACGTGAAACACCGTCGGCCGCATACGCTCGATGACATGAGTCTGCGACTGAGCACCGTGATCCTCCCGTACCGCCGCTGGCACGAGGGCAGCCGTTCGGCCTGGACACGCGCCGAGCAGCTCGGCTTCCACACCGGGTACACCTACGACCACCTGTCCTGGCGCAGTTTCCGGGACGGCCCCTGGTTCGGCGCGATCCCGACACTGACCGCCGCCGCGTCCGCCACCGAGCGACTGCGTCTGGGCACCCTGGTGACCTCGCCGAACTTCCGGCATCCGGTGACGCTCGCCAAGGACCTGATCTCCCTGGACGACATCTCCGGCGGCCGGGTCACCCTCGGGATCGGCGCGGGCGGCACGGGCTTCGACGCCACCGCCCTCGGCCAGGAGCCATGGACGCCCCGCGAGCGTGCCGACCGATTCGGCGAGTTCGTGCCTCTCCTGGACCGGCTGCTCACCGAGGACTCGGTGTCCTACGAGGGCAACTTCTACTCGGCGCACGAGGCGCGCAACATCCCCGGCTGCGTGCAGCGCCCCCGGCTGCCCTTCGCCGTCGCCGCGACCGGCCCGCGCGGACTGAGGCTCGCCGCACGCCACGGCCAGGCCTGGGTGACCACCGGCGACCCCAAGCTGTACGAGAACGGCACCCCCGAGCAGTCGGTCGAGGCCATCCGCGGACAGGTCGAGAAGCTCACGGACGCCTGCGTGGCACTCGGCCGGGACGTGACCACTCTGGACAAGATCCTGCTCACCGGATTCACCCCGGACCGTGGCCGGCCGCTGGAGTCCCTTGACGCCTTCGTGGACTTCGCGGGCCGCCATCAGGCGCTCGGCTTCACGGAGATCGTCATCCACTGGCCCATCCCGGAGTCCGACTTCGCCGCGGACCGGAAGGTCTTCGAGCGGATCGCCATGGAAGCCCCGACGCAGCTGCGCTGACCTGGGTACCGGTCACCCCCGCCGACCTGCGACGCCGGCCGGCGTGACTCATCTGTGCGGGCCCTCGCACGGCCGTGCGCATCGATACGGGAGAATGACCGGGTGACCTCAGCGACTCGACAGCCCGAGACCCCGGCCGCCGCCACCCCGCCGCGGCTGATCGCCACCGATCTCGACGGGACCCTGCTGCGCGACGACAAGTCGGTGTCCCCACGCACCGTCGCGGCCCTCGCCGCCGCCGAGGAGGCGGGCATCGAGGTCTTCTTCGTCACCGGCCGCCCCGCCCGCTGGATGGACGTCGTCAGCGACCACGTCCACGGGCACGGCCTGGCGATCTGCGGGAACGGCGCCGCCGTGGTCGATCTGCACGGCGGCCCCGGCACCCACCAGTTCGTGAAGGTGCGCGAGCTGGCCCGCGAGAACGCGCTGGACGCCGTACGGCTCCTGCGCGAGGCGGCGCCCGGGACCATGTACGCGATCGAGCAGACGTACGGCTTCTACCAGGAGCCGCAGTATCCCAAGATGCATCTGGAGATCCCCGACTTCCTCGCAACCGCCGAACAGCTGCTGGCACCGGACGCCCCGGGAGCCGGTGAGCCGGTCCTGAAGATCCTGGCGTTCCATCCCACGCTCGATCCCGACGCCTTCCTCACGCTGGCCCGGCTCGCCATCGGCGACCGCGCCAACGTCACCCGCTCCAGCCCCAGCGCGCTGCTGGAGATCAGCGGTCCCGGCGTCTCCAAGGCCAGCACGCTCGCCCTGTGCTGCGCGGAGCGGGGCATCTCGCACGAGGAGGTCGTCGCGTTCGGGGACATGCCCAACGACGTCGAGATGCTCACCTGGGCGGGCCGTTCGTACGCCATGGGCAACGCGCACCCGGACGTGATCGCGGCAGCCTCCGGGCAGACGGTGGCCAACAACGACGACGGGGTCGCCGTCGTCATCGAGCGGCTGATCGCCGAGCGGCTCCAGGCCTCCGGCTGAACCAGGTACCGCGGCGCTACCTCACGGGCGCCCCGTGTGCCGCCAGCCACGGCACCGGGTCGACGGCAGACCCCATGTCCGGGGTGACCCGCACCTCGAAATGCAGGTGCGGGCCGGAGGAGTTGCCGCTGGTGCCCGACTGACCGATCCGTTGTCCGGCCGACACGCTCTCGCCCTGGTCGACGGCCACCGACGCCAGGTGGGCGTACTGCGTGTAGTAGCCGCCCGGGTGCTGGAGCACGATCTCGATGCCGAAGGCCCCACCGCACGACACCCGCACCACACGGCCCGCGCCGGCCGCCTTCACCGGCGTACCGATCGGCACCGCGAAGTCCTGACCGGTGTGCCGACTGGCCCAGCGGGCGCCGCCACTGCCGAAACTCGCGGACAGGGTGTAGCCGTCGACCGGCACGACCCACTCCCGCGGGTCATGGGCCGGCGGCCGGTCGAACCGCTCGGCACCACGACAGGCACCGGCGGCGACCGAGGCGTCCGCCTGCCCCTGCAACTGCCACCGCGCCTGTTCCAGCTTCTGCTCGATGCCCGTCTTCAGCACGGCGAGTTCGGTGTTGCGCCGCTCCAGCGCCTTCCGTACCCGCGCCGCCCTCGCCTCGTCGGCGGCCAGCCGGTTCTCGGCCCGCCGGCTCTTGCCGATCGCGTTGTCCACCACCAGGTTCGTCCGCGAGAGAACGTGCTGACCCCGCATCAACGCGTCGGGGCTGCTCGACAGGACGAGCTGCGCGGCGACCGGCAACCCTCCACTGCCGCGGTACTGGGCGCGCGCGATCCGGCCCAGGTCCTCGCGCAGCACGGTGATCTCCTGCCGCTCGAGGACAAGGAGTTGCTCCAGCCGCTGGGCCTTCGCCCGCTGTCTCCCGGCCTCGACGCGCCCTTCCTGGTACCGCTGGGTGGCCACGGCCGCTTCCTCGTACAGCCGCGCCACCTGCGCGCTGAGTCCGGAGCCAGGTCCGCCCGGCCCGTCACCGCCCGGCTCCCCGTCGGCGGTCGTGGGCCGCGCCACCAGCACCAGGACCGCAGACAGCAGGGCCGGAACCAGCAGCGGAAGACGGTGAGATGAGCGCATGCCAGCGATCCTGTCCCGGCCGACCGCCCCAGGTCTTGTTCTGGTCATACCCCTGGGGGACCAGCGACTCCGAATGGCCGAGTGCGGGCCGTGCCGGGCGCTCGCTCAGGACAGCAGCCCGCGGCCGCCGCACCGACCGTGGGAAGGGACGGGGGTCACCCCACCCGCACCAGCAGCTCCGCCGCCGCCTCACGCTCGACCATCTCGCGCAGCGGTCCCTCCACGGATGCCAGTTCCGCGTACGCGCCGCGTTGCACGATCCGTCCCTCGTCCAGGACGACCACCTCGTCCACCGCGTCGAGTCCGGCGAGCCGGTGGGTGATGAGGAGCGTGGTACGGCCCTCGGTGGCGGCCAGCAGGTCCGCCGTGAGCGCGTCGGCGGTCGGCAGGTCGAGATGCTCGGCGGGCTCGTCGAGCACCAGGACGGGAAAGTCGGCGAGGAGCGCGCGGGCGAGGGCGAGCCGCTGGCGCTGCCCGCCGGAGAGCCGGGCACCGTGCTCGCCGACGAGCGTGTCGAGCCCGTCGGGCAGTTCGTCCGCCCACTCCAGCAGCCGGGCTCGTGCCAGCGCGTCGCGCAGGTCGTCCTCGGTGGCGTCCTTCTTCGCCAGCAGCAGGTTCTCGCGGACCGAACTGTCGAAGAGGTGGGCGTCCTGTGCGCACAGCCCGACCAGTCGCCGCACGTCGTCCCCCGCCAGGGCGTACGCGTCCACCCCACCGAGCGTGTACGAGCCCGCTCCGGGGTCCAGGAAGCGCAGCAGCACCTGTGCGAGCGTCGTCTTACCGGACCCGGAGGCCCCGACGACGGCGATCCTGCGACCCTGCTCCACGGTGAGGTCGACGCCGGCGAGCGCGTCCCGCTCCTGCCCCGCGTGGCGGGCGGACAGTTCCTCGATGACGAGCGGGAACGGCGACGCGGGTGCCCGGCGAGGCAGCTCCGGCTCCCGCACCGGCTCGGGAAGGTCCAGGACCTCGTACACGCGCTCCGCGCTTCTGTGCACCCGCTGGCGGTACTGGACCGCAAGCGGCAGACCCATGACCGCCTCGAAGGCGGCGAGCGGGGTGAGGACGACCACGGCCATGGTCACTCCGCTCAGCCGTCCCGCATCGACGGCCTGCGCACCCACGAGGGCGGCGCCGGCCACCGTCAGTCCGGAGACGAGCGCGGTCAGACCGCCGCCGAGCGCGGTGGCGGTCGCAGCGCGCGAGGCGATCCGGGTGAGCGCGGAGTCCGCTGCCCGGACCGCGGCCGTACGGGAGGGCAAGGCGCCCGCGACGGTCAGCTCGGCGGTGCCGGTGAGCAGGTCGGCGGCACGGACGGCAAGCACCCCTCGTGCCGGGGCGAGCCGGCGCTCGGCCCGGCGTGCCACGGCACCGGTGACCAGCGGGACGCCCACCCCGGCCGCGAGCAGCCCCGCGGCGAGCACGGCCCCCGCCTCCGGCAGCAGCCACGCCGTGAACCCGACGGACCCCGCGCAGACGACGACTGCGGACGCGGCGGGCAGCAGCCAGCGCAGCCAGTATTCCTGGAGGGCGTCCACATCGGCGACCAGCCGCGTCAGCAGGTCGCCGCGGCGCGTGGTGCGCAGCCCGGCGGGGGCGAGCCGCTCCAGCCGCCGGTAGACGGCGACCCGGGTGTCGGCGAGCATCCGCAGCACGGCGTCGTGCGACACCAGCCGCTCGGCGTACCGAAAGACGGCCCGTCCGATGCCGAAGGCCCTGGTCGCGGTCACCGCCACCATCAGATAGAGAACCGGCGGCTGTTGCGAGGCACGTGAGATGAGCCAGCCCGAGGTGGCCATGAGGCCGACGGCGCTGCCGAGAGCCAGGCTGCCGAGGAGCAGCGCGAGACCGAGACGTCCACGCCGGGCTCCCGCCATGCCCCGGACCCGGGCGAGCACCCCGCCCTCGGTCGGGCCGGTCCGCACCTCCTGCGGCGCCTGGACGGCGGGCCCGTCGTCTTCCAGGACGGCTCGGGAGCCCTGACGCGGGGCCGTCACGGTTCCTCGTGTCACCGTCTCCGTCGTCTCGAGCCGCACCACCCGGTCCGCCACTGCGAGCAGCGCCGGGCGGTGCACCACCAGCAGGACCGTCCGGCCGATCGCCAGCCGTCGCACGGCCGCCACGACCTCCGCCTCGGTCTCCCCGTCGAGCGCGGCCGTGGGCTCGTCCAGCAGCAGCACGGGCCGGTCCGCGAGGAACGCCCGTGCCAGCGCGAGCCGCTGACGCTGACCGGCGGACAGCCCGGCCCCGTCCTCGCCCAGCACCGTCCCGGCGCCGTCCGGCAGCGCTTCCACGAACTCCAGCGCACCCGCGTCCCCGAGCGCCCGGCGTACGGCGGCGTCATCGGCGTCGGGACGCGCCAGCCGTACGTTCTCGGCGATCGTGCCGGCACAGAGGTGCGGGTGCTGCGGCACCCAGGCGATCCGGGAACGCCACTGCTCCAGGTCGATGTCCGCGAGGTCGGCTCCCCCGACGCTCACCCGGCCCTCGGCCGGCCGGACGAAGCCCAGGAGAGCGTTCAGCAGGGTCGACTTGCCCGCGCCGCTGGGCCCGACGAGTGCCACCGTCTCTCCGGGGGCGACGGTGAAGGACACGTCCGAGACGGCGTCGGCGGAGCGTCCGGGGTAGCGGAGCGTCACCCTCTCGAAGGCCACGCCGCCCGCCGGCACCGCGTCCGTGCCCGACGCAGGCACCGGGATTTCCAGGACCTCGAAGATCTCCTCTGCCGCGGCGAGTCCTTCGGCAGCCGCGTGGAACTGGGCCCCGACCTGCCGCAGCGGGAGATACGCCTCGGGCGCGAGCACCAGAATGACCAGGCCGGTGTACAGGTCCATCTCGCCGTGTACGAGCCGCATGCCGATCGTCACGGCGACGAGGGCCACCGAGAGCGTCGCCAGCAACTCCAGCGCGAACGACGAGAGGAAGGCGATCCGCAACGTCCGCATGGTCGCCTGCCGGTACTCACCGGTGATCCTACGGATCGACTCGGCCTGCGCCTTGGCCCGCCCGAACACCTTGAGCGTGGGCAGTCCCGCGACGACATCCAGGAAGTGCCCGGACAGCCGGGACAGCAGTCGCCACTGGCGGTCCATCCGTGACTGCGTGGCCCAGCCGATCAGCACCATGAAGACGGGAATCAGCGGCAAAGTACCGGCGATGATCGCGGCCGACACCCAGTCCTCGGTCACGATCCGCGCCAGCACCGCCACCGGCACGACCACCGCAAGACCCAACTGCGGCAGATACCGCGAGAAGTAGTCGTCGAGGGCGTCCACCCCCCGGGTGGCGAGCGCGACCAGGGAACCGGTCCGCTGCCCGCTCAGCCACCCCGGACCCAGCCGGGCCGCCCGCTCCAGCAACCGGCCCCGCAACTCCGACTTCACCGCGGCGCTCGCACGGTGTGCGGAGAGTTCGGTGAGCCAGGAGACCAGCGCCCGGCCGACCGCCACCGCCACCAGCCACATCAGTGGCGTGCGAAGGTCCCCGACCGGTCGGCCCTGCTCGAACGCGCCGACCACCACCTCGGCGATGAGCATCGCCTGGGCGATCACCAGCACCGCTCCGACGGTGCCCAGGCCGACGACCGCCATCAGGAAGAGGCGGGTGGCGCGGGCGTATCGGAGGAGACGCGGGTCGATCGGTTTCACGTGGAACACACTCTTTTCATCAAGAGGCATGTTTCACGTGAAACGCGCGTTTCACGTGAAACATGCCTCAACTCGGTCTCAGTGCGCGGCCTCGGCGATGTGCTGCGTGCCGATCCGCTTGCGGAACACCCAGTAGGTCCACCCCTGGTACACCAGGACGACCGGCGTGGCGAGCCCCGCACACCAGGTCATGATCTTCAGGGTGTAAGGGCTCGACGAGGCGTTGGTCACCGTGAGGCTCCAGTCCGCGTCGAGCGAGGACGGCATGACGTTCGGGAAGAGCGTCAGGAAGAGCATCGCGACGGCGGCCACGATGGTGAGGCCGGAGAGGGCGAACGACCAGCCCTCACGACCCGCCCGGTTCGCCCCGAGCGCCGCGACCAGGGCGGCGACGGCCACCACCAGGGCCACGAGGCTCTTGCCGTCACCGCTCTCGACCTGCGTCCACAGCAGGAAGACCAGCGCGGACACGGCGGTCACCAGACCGACCTTGGTCGCGAGCTGCCGCGCCCGTTCCCGGATGTCACCGACGGTCTTGAGGGCCGTGAACACCGCGCCGTGGAAGGTGAACAGCGTCAGGGTCACCAGACCGCCGAGCAGCGCGTACGGGTTGAGCAGATCTCCGACGCCACCGACGTACTCGAAGTCCTGGTCGATCTTCACACCGCGCACGATGTTGCCGAAGGCCACGCCCCACAGGAACGCGGGGAGGAGCGAGGTCCAGAAAATGGCGTGCTCCCAGTTGCGCTGCCAGTTCTCCTCGGGCCGCTTGGCCCGGTACTCGAAGGCGACGCCCCGCACGATGAGACAGACCAGGATGAGCAGAAGCGGCAGGTAGAAGCCGGAGAAGAGCGTGGCGTACCACTCGGGGAAGGCGGCGAAGGTCGCACCGCCCGCGGTGAGGAGCCACACCTCGTTACCGTCCCACACGGGTCCGACGGTGTTGATGAGCACCCGTCGCTCGGGGCGGTCGCGGGCGAGCAGCTTGGTGAGGATGCCGACCCCGAAGTCGAAGCCTTCCAGGAAGAAGTAACCGATCCACAGGACGGCGATGAGGACGAACCAGACGTCGTGCAGTTCCATGACTGTGCAGCTCCCTCGGCCTAGTAGGAGAAGGCCATCGGCTTGTCGGCGTCACGGGAGTCGCCGCCGATCTTCGTGGGCGGGTTGAGGTCGGCCTCGGTGAGCTCGGGCGGACCGGCCTTCACGTACTTCACGAGCAGCTTGACCTCGACGACGGCGAGGACGGCGTAGAGCACGGTGAAGGTGATCATCGAAGTGAGGACCTCGGCCTGGGAGACACCGGGGGAGACGGCGTCCCGGGTCTGCATCACGCCGTACACGACCCAGGGCTGGCGGCCCATCTCGGTGAAGATCCAGCCCCAGGAGTTGGCGATCAGCGGGAACGCCATGGTCCACAGCGCCAGGAGCCAGTAGAGCCGGGTGAGCCTCGGACCGAGGGGCTTCTTCAGCAGAACCAGATGCGGTACCTCGTCCTCCCCGGTCCGCAGGGCGGCCGGCAGCAGGAACCGCTTGCGGGTGAGCCACAGCCCGGCCAGGCCGAGGGAGAACGATGCCATGCCGAAGCCGATCATCCAGCGGAAGCCCCAGTAGGCCACCGGGACGATGGGCTTGTAGTCGCCGGGTCCGAACTGCTGCTGGAGCGCTTCGTTGGTGTCGTTGATGCCCGGCACGTACGACTCGAAGTCGCTGTGGGCCAGGAAGGACAGCAGGCCGGGGATCTCCAGGGCGACCTTGTTGTGGCCCTCGTCGACGTCCCCGTACGCGAACACGGAGAAGGGCGCGGGCTCCTCCCCGTCCCACAGTGCCTCGGCCGCGGCCATCTTCATCGGCTGCTGTTCGTACATGACCTTGCCGAGGGTGTCACCGCTGACCGCGGTGAGCAGTCCGCCGACCGCCAGGGTGACCAGGCCGAGCCGCAGGGAGGTCCGCATCTCGGGGATGTGCTTCTTGCGCATCAGGTGGAAGGCGGCGATGCCCACCATGAAGGCGCCACCGGTCAGGAAGGCTGCCGAGAAGCTGTGGAAGACCTGGTTGAGAGCGGTGTTCTGCGTGAGGACTCGCCAGAAGTCGGTGAGCTCCGCACGGCCCTTCGCCTCGTTGATGCGGTAACCGACGGGGTGCTGCATCCAGGAGTTGGCCGCGAGGATGAAGTAGGCCGACAGCAGCGTGCCGATCGAGACCATCCAGATGCAGGCCAGGTGGATCTTCTTGGGCAGCTTGTCCCAGCCGAAGATCCACAGGCCGATGAAGGTGGACTCGAAGAAGAAGGCTATGAGGGCCTCGAACGCCAGGGGGGCGCCGAAGACGTCACCGACGAAGCGGGAGTAGTCCGACCAGTTCATGCCGAACTGGAACTCCTGCACGATGCCGGTGACGACACCCATCGCGATGTTGATCAGAAAGAGCTTGCCCCAGAACTTCGTCGCCCTGAGGTACTTCTCCTTGTCGGTACGCACCCAGGCGGTCTGCAATCCGGCGGTGAGCGCCGCGAGCGAGATCGTCAGGGGGACAAAAAGGAAGTGGTAGACAGTGGTGATGCCGAACTGCCAGCGCGCCAGTGTCTCCGGCGCCAGAGCCAGGTCCACGTCGTCAGTCTCCTTACGTAGCCGCGCGAGCGGCAATTTGCCCCTTGTGTCACACACACCATCGGAGCAACCGGACACGCTTGTGAACGCGTTCACATTCACAAGCAATTATGCCGCATGCCCGTTCGATCTTGGATGGGCGGGGGGTCCCTGACGCGGACCCGAGGGCCCGCCAGGGGTGGACCACTCGGCCCCTGGCGCAAAAAGGCGTCCCGGTTTCACGTGAAACCGGGACGCCGAACGCTGCGACCTGGGCCGGGGGCTTCCCCGCGCCCCAGGTGACTCTTCGTGCCTACACGTGCGCCTCAGCGCTCGGTCCTAAAAGTGATCCTCACGGAACGCCTCAGCCGCCTTGAGGAAGATGTCGTTGGCCTCGGTCTCCCCGACCGTGACCCGGACACCCTCGCCCGCGAACGGCCGGATCACGACCCCCGCCTGCTCGCACGCCGACGCGAAGGCGGCCGTGTGCTCGCCCAGCCTCAGCCACACGAAGTTGGCCTGCGTCTCCGGAACCGTCCAACCCTGGGCGCGCAGCCCCTCGACCACCCGGTTGCGCTCACAGACCAGGGAACCGACCCGTCCGAGCAACTCGTCCTCGGCCTGCAGCGAGGCGATCGCCGCCTCCTGCGCGATCTGGCTCACCCCGAACGGTACCGCCGTCTTGCGCAGCGCCGCCGCCACCGGCTCGTGGGCGATCGCAAAACCGACCCGCAGCCCGGCGAGCCCGTACGCCTTCGAGAACGTCCGCAGGACACAGACGTTCGGCCGCTCCCGGTACAGCACGACACCGTCCGGAACCTCTGCGTCGCGAATGAACTCCCGGTAGGCCTCGTCGAGCACGACCAGGACATCACCCGGCACCCGGTCCAGGAACCGCTCCAGCTCGGCCCGCCGCACCACGGTCCCCGTGGGGTTGTTGGGGTTGCAGACGAAGATCAGCCGGGTCCGCTCGGTGATGGCGTCGGCCATCGCGTCCAGGTCGTGCACATCGCCGGCCGTCAGCGGCACCTGCACCGAGGTCGCACCGCTGATCTGCGTGATGATCGGGTATGCCTCGAAGGACCGCCACGCGTAGATGACCTCGTCGCCCGGTCCCGCCGTCGACTGGACCAGCTGCTGGGCAACGCCGACCGAGCCGGTGCCCGTGGCGATGTGCGAGACCGGCACGCCGAAGCGCTCGGACAACTCCTCCACCAGGCCCGAGCACGCCATGTCCGGGTAGCGGTTGAACGACCCGGCGAGGGCCGTGACGCGCTCCAGCACGCCCGGCAGCGGCGGATAGGGGTTCTCGTTGGAGGACAGCTTGTAGGCCACGGGACCGCCCGCCGCAGCCGGCTTGCCCGGCTTGTAGGTGGGGATCCCCTCCAGCTCGGCGCGCAGCTTGGGGCTTGTCTCGCTCACCGCAGTCCTCCTCGTGACCACCACCGGCTTAATACTGCTCACCTTATGAGGATTCGGCCCGCGTGCGTACAGCTGGAGACGGACCTCCCTCGGCGAAACCCGTGCCAGGCCGCCACGCACCACACACATCAGCGGCATCCCCACACGAAGGCGGGCGAAGGCGTGCACGCTGGGGGCGCGCCGTACATATATCTACGCGCCGGTGGCTCGCGCCGTGGCGCGCATCCCTCGTGCAGGTGAGTTGAGACCTCTTCGAAACATCGGTGCCTCGACAGGCTCATCCCTTCCCACACGCCACGTCCTGACGCAGAAAGGATCAACTGCCTTACTTTC
Organism: Streptomyces sp. NPDC088766; assembly: GCF_044750845.1. Classification (NCBI taxonomy): domain Bacteria; kingdom Bacillati; phylum Actinomycetota; class Actinomycetes; order Kitasatosporales; family Streptomycetaceae; genus Streptomyces; species Streptomyces sp. NPDC088766. Next base: position 176,369 of record NZ_JBIVKQ010000003.1, read on the forward strand.
CAAGGCATTTGATCCCTTCTGGCCATGCAGAAACGTGCCTGTCAATGCGTGCATATGCGTCCGCCCTACCCCACCGGATGAGCCCTACTATCGGCTCGCCATGACAGCAGCAGGGAAGCACCAGGTGAGCCGCGCGGAAACCTCACGCCGAGGCAACCGGCCGGGCCGAGCGGGCATCAGGGACGTGGCCGCCGCCGCCGGAGTCTCCATCACGACCGTCTCCGATGCCCTCAACGGCAAGGGCAGGCTCCCGGACGCCACCCGACGCCACGTCCGCGAGGTCGCCGAACGACTGGGTTATCGCCCCTCGGCCGCGGCCCGAACCCTCCGTACCGGCAAGTCGGGCCTCATCGGTCTGACCGTGACCACCTACGGGGATGAACCTTTCACCTTCACCGAGTTCGCGTACTTCGCCGAGATGGCGCGGGCCGCCACCTCCGCCGCACTCGCCCGCGGCTACGCCCTCGTCATCCTCCCCGCGACCTCGCGCCACGACGTGTGGTCGAACGTCGCCCTGGACGGCACGGTCGTCATCGACCCGTCCGACCAGGATCCGGTGGTCGGCGAACTCGTCCGGCAGGGGTTACCGGTCGTCTCCGACGGCCGTCCGGCCGGTCCGCTCCCGGTCACCGCGTGGGTGGACAACGACCACGAGGCGGCCGTCCTCGACATCCTCGACCATCTGGCAGCCGCCGGCGCCCGCCGTATCGGCCTCCTCACCGGCACCACCACCGACACCTACACCCACCTGTCGACCAGCGCGTATCTGCACTGGTGCGAGCGCGTCGGCCAGGACCCTGTCTACGAGGCCTACCCCGCCCACGATCCGTGCGCGGGCGCCGTCGCCGCCGACCGGCTGCTGGCCCGGCCCGACCGCCCCGACGCCGTCTACGGCCTGTTCGATCCCAACGGCACCGATCTCCTCGCCGCCGCCCGCCGCTACGGCCTGCGCGTACCGGAGGACCTGCTGCTGGTGTGCTGCAGCGAGTCCACCGTCTACGCCAACACCGAACCGCCCATCACCACGCTGTCGCTGAAGCCCCGGCGCATCGGCACCGCGGTGGTGCAGCTCCTCATCGACGCGATCGAGGGCGTCGAGTCCGACCGGCCGGTCGAGCAGGTGATACCGACGGAACTGATCGTGCGTACCTCGTCCCAACGACGTTCACCGCGCACGACGGTCAGCCCGCCCCGGGTGCCGGACGAGAAGTAGGAACATGCGGTCGATCGGCGGGGTGCACGGGTCGGAGGGCCAAGCCAGGTCGGACGACCTGATTCCGGTTCCGGGCGGGGGCCGTAGGGGCGAGCCTGCGACTGCCCCGCCGGTCGAACGGCCACGGAGGATCCGCGCGCCGGACGGCCGCGGGAGTTCTACCGGTCGGACGACCACAAAGGATCCGCGGATCGCACGGCCGCGGAGGCAAGGGCGGATGGGTCCGATCACGGCCGGCCGGGGCTTGCGGAGGCCGCCGGGGCGAGACCGCCGAAGGCGCCCGTGCCGACGGTGGCGGCTTCCCGGCTCGCCGACCCCAAAATCGGCCGGCGGCAGCCGGGGTGAGGTCGACCGGCACCACCCGGAATCCGTCGGGCGGGTGATCACTCCGAACCCACGCCCGCACCCCGCTCCGCCACGCAACACGCCCCCGGACGGCGCGGCGACGCCGACGCCACGTGGGCCGAGGGTGTAAGCACGGTGTGCACTGGGTGAGCGAGTACTGCCGAAGCCCGGCCCAATCGGGGCGAAAGCCACGGTGAACAGGAGTCTTGCTCCGATTCACCACCCCTGGGTCATCACACGGCACGATCCGCATTCCTATGATGGGCGCACGGCACCGCGGGCCGTTGCGACCATGCAGTCCGAAGCGGTGCAGATGCGGCGCGATGGTGGAGGGGTCTGATGACTCAGGGGGCCGGTCAGGGACCCGAGGTGGAGCGTACGGCGACGGTGCGCGACTTCCGAGTGCCCGCATACGTCCACGAGACCGGTCCGTACGCCCACAGCGTGCATCCGGGGAACGCGGTACCGCCCCTCGATGACCCCCTCGAACCGCCCGAGGGCTACACGCCCACCCAGCGCGACCTGCCCGTCATCAACCGGGGCGACACCCTTCAGGTGACCGTCGACCCGGCCGCCGCCCAGGCTCCGCAGGCCGCCACCGGCCCCGGTCCGCTGTTCGTCGTGGGCGACGTGCACGGATATCTCGAAGAACTGGTCGCCGCCCTCCGGGAGAAGGGCCTGGTCGACGCGGCGGGCAACTGGTGCGCGGGCACCGCCCGGCTGTGGTTCCTCGGCGACTTCACCGACCGCGGTCCCGACGGTATCGGCGTGATCGACCTCGTGATGCGGCTGTCCGCCGAGGCCGCCGCGGCCGGCGGTTACTGCAAGGCCCTCATGGGCAACCACGAACTGCTCCTGCTCGGGGCCAAGCGGTTCGGCGACACCCCCGTCAACTCCGGTGCGGGCACCGCCACCTTCCAGGCGGCCTGGCTGCTCAACGGCGGCCAGAAGTCCGACATGGACCGCCTCCAGGACCACCACCTCCAGTGGATGGCCCGCCTCGACGCCATGGAGGAGGTCGACGGTCATCTGCTCGTGCACTCCGACACCACCGCCTACCTCGACTACGGCGACTCGATCGAGGCGGTCAACGACACCGTCCGCGAGACGATCACGCGTAACGACGCGGACGAGGTGTGGGACCTGTTCCGCAAGTTCACCAAGCGCTTCTCCTTCCGCGACGAGGGGGGCTCCGACGCCGTCCGCTCCCTGCTCGATACGTACGGCGGCACCCGCATCGTTCACGGCCACAGCCCGATTCCGTATCTGCTGGGCGAAGTCGGCTCCGAGGACGACGAGGAATCGACCCGCCCCGTGGTCGAAGGGCCGCACGTCTACGCCGACGGACTGGCCATCGCGATGGACGGTGGCGTGACGATGGCCGGAAAGCTGCTGGTCCAGCAACTGCCGCTGCCCGTCTGACCGTTCCCGGGTCCGTCGCCGCCCGCGTCGGACCCGCCCGGCGGCGCCGTGGGCCAGGGGTCAATTTCGGCGAACCCCCTGTCACCCCGGGCCGTCGCCGCTCTACCATCGGTTCATCCGTAGCAGGCTCCCCTCCGTTTCTGCCCGACGGCTCGTTGGCATGCGAGCCCCAAGCCCTACGGAGCATCGGGGGATGCACATGAACAGCGTTCCGCAGCACCTGCACAGCGAGGACCGCCAGGAGTACGAGCGGATCCTCGACGAGGCGCTGCGCTCCGCACCACACCGCCCGGAACCGACCGCTGCGGGACAGCGGCTCAACCCCGAACAACTGCGCACCATGGCGCTCAACGCCTCCGCGCTCATCACGGCGGCCGCGGCGACCGAGTACCAGCACTACGTGAAGGTCCGCGAGGAACTGCGCCATCCGGCGCCGTCCAGCCCCTCCTCGGCCGGCCATGAGTCCGGCTCCGGTGAGCCGGGCGGCGCCGGAATGGGATTCGCCACCACCATGGGGGAAGCGGCCCAGGCCGCCGAGGCCGCCGGAGCAGGCGCCGTCGCCGTCGCCGCCGTCCTCACCCCCGTCCTCGCCGGCACCGCCGCGGTGATCTTCCTGCTCGTCGGCTACATCCTGCGGATGCTCGATCCCGAGCCGGCGTTCGCCACGACGATGCTCACCACCGGATGGACGTTCGGGGCGGTGGCCGCGGCCGCGATCCTCGTCGCGACCGTCGGACTCCTGCTCACCGCCCTGCGCAACCGTCCCTCCCTGGAGGCCGGCCCGTACGGCGAACTGAGCGAGGAGGTGGACCGCGCCAAGGAGGCCTGGCGGGAAGCCCTGCTGGAGCGGGGCATCCTGCCCTTCCTGCGCGAGGCCCTCGCCGACCCGGGCACGAGCGCCGCACTCGACCCCGCACCGGCCCCGCCGGCGCCCACCGGCCGTCTGCCAAAGATCGGCTACGGCCGTCCGGGCTTCAGCAGCCCCGACGAAGGGACGTCGGGCAGCTCCCGCCCGAGCTTCAGCAGCCCGGACTACACCAGCCCGGACTTCGGAGGCCCCGAGCACCAGCCGGAATAGGCCCTCGGCTTGCGCCCCCGGCCTGGGGAGCGTGAGCCGTACGGGGCAGGGACGAGGGCCCATCTGCCGGTCCGCCGGTCCGCCGGTCCGCCGGTCCGCCGGTCCGCCGGTCCGCCGGTCAGAGGATGCCCGCCTGCCCCGCGGCCGTGAGCCAACGCGGGAACTCGGACAGGAGCCGGTCGTAGAGCTCGGGGTCCGGGACCGTGCTGATGTCGTCGACGGCGAAGAAGCCCACGTTGTCCACGCGTCGGCCGGATAGCGTGTCGAACCGCTCGAGGACGCCGTAGTTGGAGCGGCCGAGTCCGACGAACTGCCAGAAGATCGGCTCCTCCACCGCGGCGCGCAGCTCCTTCTCGATCGCGGCGTCGCGGTAGACGCCTCCGTCGGAGAAGAACAGCACCAGCGTCGGAGCTGCCGCCGGGTTCGCCCGGACGAAGTCTCTGACCTGGGCGATGACCTTCTGTTCCTCGTTCTGGATGCCGACCGAGCGCATGTCGACCTGGCCCGGTTGCAGCCCTTTCTGCGGCTTCTTGCTCCGCCGGAACAGGCTGATCTCCCCCACCCGCACATGCAGCCGCAGCCACTCGGGAAGCTCCCCGAGGCGCAGATCCGGCAGCCGGGCCGGGTTCGAGGCGAACGTCCAGGCCTGCATCTCGCCGTCGTCGTCGAGCTGTGCCGCCACCGCGGCCATGCGTTCGACCACGTCCGCCACCACACCGCCGGAGTACAGGAACGACATGGACCCCGATGCGTCGAGCACCAGAACGACCCGCGCGCTGACCCCGGCCGCACCACGCTTGCTCAGGCTGACGGCCACCTGTTGCTTGCGCAGGGACAGCCGCTTGCGCATGTCGACGGGAAGGCGTTCCTCTCCCTTGGTCAGCCGGGCGCCCCCGGAGGACGACGCGGACACGGCGGCGGAGGGGGCCGGAGCGGGAGGCGGCGACGTGGGCACGGCCGGAGGAGGCCAGGGCGCGGCCGACGGAGGCGGGGGCGACACGGGCGCGACGGGTGGAGGCGGCGGAGGCGTGCGTACGGACGACGCCCCGGGGCCGGCTGCCGTGGCGGCGGGCTCCTCATCGACGCTGATCCCGAAGTCGGTGGCCAGGCCCGCGAGCCCGGAGGCATACCCCTGTCCGACCGCCCGGAACTTCCAGCGCCCCTCCCTCAGGTACAGCTCACCGCCGACGAAAGCGGTCTCGGTCTCCCCCCGCATATCGAACCGCGCCAACTCCGCCAAGCCCCCGGCATCGAGCAGCCTGAGCGTCAGACCGGCCACCTGCCCGAAGGTGCCGCCGTCGGCGGACGCGCACAGTTCCACGCGGGCGACGACGCTCTCCAGCGAACGCAGGTCCACCTCGACCGTGTCGGTGGTGACGCCGCCGGCGCTCCGCTTCCCCAGATGCCGCACGGCGCCGGAGGCGTGCCGCGGCTGGTTGTAGAAGACGAAGTCCGCGTCGTCACGCACCTTGCCGGCGGCCGTCAGCAGCAGGGCCGATACGTCCACGTCCGGCCCGCCGCCCTGTTCGGACCAGCTGATCTCGACGCGTACGGACGGCACATCGACCGGCAGATTGGCGCCCTTGCTCATGGATTGCGCTGTCATGACACCAGTCTGCCGAGCCACACTCCAGAAACACCTCCCCCGACGGAAACCAACGGCCGCCCGCGTCCCACCCTCGGCCCGGCCACCGCCGGCGCCGCCCCCGGCCCTGAGCACCGCGGCCCCGCTGCCGTGCCCCAACCGGCACGGCAGCGGCGCCGTTACCGCGCGTCAGTCCGCGATCGGCAGATACACCCGATTGCCCGCGGCCGCGAACTCCTTGGACTTCTGCGCCATTCCCTCCTCGACCTCCTCCCGACTGCCTCCGTGCTCCCGGCGGATGTCTTGGGAGATCTTCATCGAGCAGAACTTCGGCCCGCACATCGAGCAGAAGTGGGCCGTTTTCGCCGGTTCGGCCGGCAGTGTCTCGTCGTGGAACTCTCGTGCGGTGTCCGGGTCGAGAGCCAGGTTGAACTGGTCCTCCCACCGGAACTCGAAGCGGGCGTCGGACAGCGCGTCGTCCCATTCCTGCGCACCGGGGTGCCCCTTGGCGAGGTCGGCTGCGTGGGCGGCGATCTTGTAGGTGATGACGCCGGTCTTGACGTCGTCACGGTTGGGCAGGCCCAGGTGTTCCTTGGGTGTGACGTAACAGAGCATCGCCGTGCCCCACCAGGCGATCATCGCGGCACCGATGCCGGAGGTGATGTGGTCGTACGCCGGGGCGACGTCCGTCGTCAGCGGGCCGAGCGTATAGAACGGAGCCTCATCGCAGATCTCCTGCTGAAGGTCGATGTTCTCCTTGATCTTGTGCATCGGGACGTGTCCCGGGCCTTCGATCATGGTCTGAACATGGAAACGCTTCGCGATGCGGTTGAGTTCCCCGAGGGTGCGCAGCTCCGCGAACTGGGCCTCGTCGTTGGCGTCCGCGATCGAGCCGGGCCGCAGCCCGTCGCCCAGCGAGTACGTGACGTCATAGGCCGCGAGGATCTCGCAGAGCTCCTCGAAGTTCTCGTAGAGGAACGATTCCTTGTGATGGGCCAGGCACCACGCGGCCATGATCGAGCCGCCACGGGAGACGATGCCGGTCTTGCGGTTCGCCGTCAGCGGGACGTACGGCAGGCGCACGCCCGCGTGGACGGTCATGTAGTCCACGCCCTGCTCGGCCTGCTCGATCACGGTGTCCTTGTAGATCTCCCAGGTCAGCTCCTCCGCCCGGCCGTCGACCTTCTCCAGCGCCTGATAGAGCGGCACCGTGCCGATGGGGACCGGCGAGTTGCGCAGCACCCACTCACGGGTGGTGTGGATGTTGCGGCCGGTGGACAGGTCCATGACCGTGTCGGCGCCCCATCGGGTGGCCCAGGTCATCTTCTCGACCTCCTCCTCGATGGAGGAGGTCACCGCCGAGTTGCCGATATTGGCGTTGACCTTCACCAGGAACCGCTTGCCGATGATCATCGGCTCGATCTCCGGGTGGTTGACGTTGGCGGGCAGCACCGCACGTCCGGCCGCGATCTCCTCACGGACGACTTCGGGCTCCACGTTCTCCCGGATGGCCACGTACTCCATCTCCGGCGTGATCTCGCCCCGGCGTGCGTAGGCGAGTTGAGTGACCGCCTGCCCGTCCCGGCCACGGCGCGGCAGGCGGGGCCGTCCGGGGAAGACCGCGTCGAGGTTGCGCAGTCCGCCGCGCGGCGAGGTGTGTTTGATCCCGTCGTCCTCCGGACGGACGGGGCGGCCCGCGTACTCCTCCGTGTCGCCGCGGGCGATGACCCAGTTCTCCCGCAGAAGCGGCAACCCCCTGCGGACGTCCGTCTCGACGAGCGGATCGGTGTACGGGCCGGAGGTGTCGTACAGCGTGACCGACTGCCCGTTGGTGAGGTGCACCTGACGGACCGGCACGCGCAGGTCGGAGCGCGGACCCTCGACATACGCCTTGTGCCATCCGATGGACTTCCCGGCCTCCCCGTCGACAGAGACCTCGTCGGAGGTCTGCGCGGAGGCAGGCGTGCGTGCGTCCTTGTTGGTCATGAGACCTACTCCCTACGCCGGCATTACCCGGTAACAGGTTCAGCGGTCGACGCAGCGGCTTCCGTCTGCCGGCGATTCATGTGAAACATCACTCGGTGAAGGTGACGTTCCACGTGAAACATCGCAAAGACGGAGGTCAGCGCCCTCTCAGCCCGGTGCTCCGAGCTCCCGCGTGTGCAAAAGTGCCTCCACGCTAGCGCCCTTTGTGGCGCGGTGAACAGTGGGCCTCGGTCGTTCTTGCGATGATCGGGCGGTGACCACGACACCCCATCCTCCGTTCCCACCGCCCGAACAGCCCCGCGGTCCGGGCATTCCTCCCGCCGCACGCCCCGGGCGGGGGCAGGGGCACGGCCCCAGTGGCGGTTCCGTTCCCGGATCGGGCCCTCGTCCGGGTCCGGGTGCCGGTCCGGGTGCCGGTCCGGGTCTGGGTGCGGGGCCCGACGACGGGTACGGCTTCGGCAACGAGGGCGGACAAGGCTCCGGCGGAGGCGGAGGCAACGGCCCCGGCCCCGGTGACGGGCACGGTTCAGATGACGGCCATGGTCACGGACATGGTCCTGGCGGCGGGCACGGCAGCCATGCCCCCGGTCCGGGCGGCGGCCACGGGCACAGCCACAGTCATGGCCCGGCCGCCCCCGTCTCCAAGCATCTGCGCAAGGTCATCGCGGCCGTTCTCATCCCCTTCGCGGTGGCCGTGCTCGCCGGTCTGGTCGTGCTGTGGCCCGGCGGTGCCCCGGCACACGAACGCACCGGCGTCGGCTTCGACCGGCAGACGCAGCGGGCGACGGTCTCCAACGTCGAGAACATCAGCTGCTCGTCGGCGAACGCCTCGGGCGGCACCCCCACCGGCGACACCTCCACCGCTGAAGGTTCCTCCGCGGCCCAGCAGGCGAGCGGCACCTGCAAGAAGGCCACGATCCGCGTGGACACCGGCGCGGACAAGGGCCGTACTTTCACGGAGATCGTCCAGCCGGACCAGTCACGGCAGCTGCACGAGGGGCAGAAGGTCGTGGTCGCCTACGAACCCTCCGCGCCGAAGGACCTTCAGTACTCGGTGACCGACGTGGACCGCCGCGTCCCGCTGACCCTGCTCGCCCTCGTCTTCGCCGTCGCCGTCGTGGTCGTCGGGCGGCTGCGGGGTGTCATGGCGCTGGTCTCGCTGGCGATCAGCTTCATGGTGCTGAACTTCTTCGTCCTGCCTGCGATCCTGCAAGGCTCGAACCCGCTCGCGGTGGCGGTCGTGGGGGCGAGCGCCATCATGCTCATCGCTCTCTACCTGTGTCACGGTCTGTCGGCCCGCACCTCCGTGGCGGTTCTGGGCACCCTCATCTCCCTGCTGCTGATCGGCGTCCTCGGCTCCTGGTTCGTCGACTGGGCGGCGCTCACCGGCAACACGGACGACAACACAGGTCTGATCCACGGCCTGTACCCGACGATCGACATGAGTGGCCTGCTCCTCGCCGGGGTCATCATCGGGTCGCTCGGTGTCCTGGACGACGTCACGGTCACCCAGACGTCGGCGGTCTGGGAACTGCACGAGGCCAACCCCACGATGGGCTGGCGGGGGCTGTACCGGGCGGGCATCCGGATCGGTCGCGACCACATCGCGTCCGTGGTCAACACGCTCGTCCTGGCCTACGCCGGTGCCGCCCTGCCGCTGCTGCTGCTGTTCTCCATCGCGCAGAGCAGCGTCGGCACGGTTGCCAACAGCGAGCTGGTCGCCGAGGAGATCGTGCGCACGCTGGTCGGTTCGATCGGTCTGGTCGCGTCGGTTCCGGTGACCACGGCACTTGCCGCGCTCGTGGTGTCGGCGGACCGGTCGGGTACGGGCGCCGTCACTGCGGCAGCTCCGGCGGCGCCGGGGGCGGGTACGGCCGGTACGGCCGCGCAGAGCGCTCGGGGTGGCCGGGGCAGGCGCCGCAAACACTGACACTCCCGGGTGTGCGAAAGGGGTCGTCGGACACGACGCGCTTCGTGCACCCGGGACGTCATGCTCCTCATGCACGCCACTTCGCCGATCGGGGCGGGCCGATCGCCAGGCGTGCCGTCACCGTTCCAGCAGAAGCGTTACTTCACCGGTGCGCCACCAGTCCCCACCAGACCTCACCCGGCACTCTGTTCCTCCGCCAGGATCCGGTCCAAGGCCTCGTCGAGATGAGCGTCGAAGTCGGCGAAAGCGCCCTCCTGCCCCAACGGGACCAGCTTGTCGGTGCGGTCGAGGAAGGCCACGAGCGGAGCCGCCGAAGAGCGGAACACCGCATGATCACAGCCCACTTGAAGCCGGATCAGTACTTCGCCCAGGAGATCCCGGTCGGCCGGCGAGACCCGCACGTCTCCCTCACCGCACGGTCTGCCCACTCCGTCGATGAGCAGCTCACGCCCGAAGGCCCAGGTCACCGGGGCATCACCGGGCAGATGAAAGGTGAGCCGTACGGCGTACGGATCGCAGGTCTCGTAGCCCAGTTCCACCGGGATGCGGAAAGAGAGCTCCTCTGAGACGAGAAAGCTCATCATGACCTCTGCCTCTACTGCCTGCACGGACTCGCGCATCGCCCTACCCCGTCATCGCCGTCGACTGGCCGGGAATCGACCCCTGACACTGCTGGCATCTTGCTGAACGTGCACAACAGATCACAAGGAGTAAGTTTTCAGATGCTGATAGAGACAGCAAGTGACCCCAGCATCCGCCCGACCTCGCTCTGCAACTGCTGTACCGCCGTCGGCAGTCGGTCGGCCTGATGAGCGGGGAGGGAGATGGCCATCGTGGCGGCGGTCGCACCCACGGTGATCGGGATCGCGGCACACACCGTGCCCAGTGCGTACTCCTGCCGCTCGACGACCGTCTCCATCCGCCGCATGCGGGCCAGCCGCCGCAGCAGGGTGTGGTCGTCCCGCACGGTGTACGGCGTGATCGACTGCACGGGGTAACGGTCCAGGTGGTCGCGACGGGACGTCTCGTCCAACTGGGCCAGCAGACACTGGCCGATGGCGTGCGCGTGTCCGGTCTCGCGGAAGTCGGCCCATTCCTCGACCGCCGGATTGCCCGGGGTGTCGGAGACACACATGACTTCGATCTCGCCGTCCTGGTAGCGGGCGTAGTACACCGGAACGCCGATCGAATCGCGCCAGTGCGCGAGGATGGCGACCACGGTGCTGCGACGTTTCTGCGCGGCTCCGCTGCCTCCCAGGCGCTCGGCCGCCTCACCGAGGAAGAACATCCCCTTGTCACGCCGCAGATAGCCCTCGTGCACGAGGGTGCGCAGCAGGTGGTACGCCGTGGGCAGCGCCAGGCCGGTCTCACGGGCGAGTTGCTTCGCCGGGGCCCCGCCGTGATGCCGGGCCACGGATTCCAGCAGTCGCACGGCGCGCTGCACGGACCCGATGAGCGTCGCCGCGGGTTGCGGCTGTTCGGGGACTCCTCCGCCCGCGGGCCGCTGGAGCAGGGGGGTGGTGGAGCACGTGCGGATGAGGGGTGGATGAGGTGCCGCGAATGCTGCGGTGTCAACCGTGGCCAAGGGTCACTCCCGAAGTTCGAGAGGGCGGTCCGTGCGGGGAACACGGGAGGGAGGGGGCGCCGCTCGCGGGGTGTGGCCCCGCGAAGGGTTCGCGACTTTAACGGCCCGCCACCGCCGACGGTCCCGCTGTCCGGAAAACTTCCCCCGGCCGAGGGAACCGGGGATCGCTGTTACCGGCGCCCGCTCCCCGCACCGCTCAAAAGTCGCCGCGTGAGGAGGAACCCGCCGTGAACTTCCGGACCACGTAGATCAGTCCGCCGACCAGTGCCACGAAGACCAGCAGCTTGAAGAGCAGGTAGATCACGAAGCCGACGACGCTCGCTATGAGGCCGCCGAACACGACCAGCGCGATGAGTGGCACCGCCACCCACTTCACCCACCACGGCAGCGCCGCGAAGATCTCTCGCATCGTCCTCGTCCTCGTCTGTGCGGTGTCCGGTGCCACCGACGGCCCGGATCTTTCGATGTCCTGCCGTCGATGCTAGGTTCCGAGGGGGTGCCTGCGGGGGCCGCGCACCCCCGGTCCTTCCCTGACCGATCCCTGAGGGAACCCCGAGGCGGCGCCTGCGCTGCCGGTCGGAGACGCTCAGCCCTCCGGCGGCGAGAACACCACCAGAACCCGTAGGTCCTCGCTGATGTGATGGAACTTGTGGGCCACTCCGGCCGGCACGTACACGACGCTTCCGCGCGCCACCTGGGTGGTCTCCAGACCGACCGTGAGGGAGGCCCGTCCGCTCACGACGAAGTAGACCTCGTCCTGGTTGTGCGGGTTCTGTGGGTCGTGGGTCCCGGCATCGAGTGCGTAGAGGCCGACCGACATGTTCCGTTCGCGCAGGAATTGCAGGTAGGCGCCGTCGTTGGCGGCTCTCTCCGCCTCCAGTTCATCCAACCGGAATGCCTTCATCGCCCTCGTCCGCCCTCCTGGTCGATCAGTTCTGCCACGATCAGACACATGAAGAATTTCGTAGTCAAGACGATCGCCAACGCAGGCGCCCTGGCGGTCGCCGTCTGGCTGCTCGACAAGATCACACTGACCGGTGCCGACACGGGCGAGAAGGTCGGCACCCTGATCGTGGTGGCGCTGCTGTTCGGCCTGGTCAACTTCTTGGTCAAACCCGTCGTGAAAGTACTGACCTTCCCCCTCTTCATACTCACGCTCGGCCTGATCACCCTGGTCGTGAACGCTCTGATGCTGCTGCTGACCTCGTGGCTGGCCGACCAGTTCGACGTCAGCTTCCACGTCGAGGGTTTCTGGACCGCGGTCCTGGGCGGCCTGATCATCTCCGTCGTCTCCTGGGCGCTCAACGTCGTCCTGCCCGACGAGGACTGAGCACACGGTGGGGTACCGCGTCTGCTTCGTCTGCACCGGCAACATCTGCCGCTCCCCGATGGCCGAGGCCGTCTTCCGCGCGCATGTCGCAAAGGCCGGCCTCGAGGACCTGGTCGAGGTCGACAGCGCCGGCACGGGCGACTGGCACGTGGGCGAGGAGGCCGACCCGCGCACCGTCTCCGTCCTGAAGGAGAACGGTTACGCCGTCGAGCACACGGCCCGCATGTTCGAACGGTCCTGGTTCGCCCGTCTGGACCTCGTGATCGCCCTGGACGCCGGGCACCTCGGGGCCCTGCGCCGCCTCGCTCCGACCGGCGAGGACGCCCGGAAGGTCCGGCTGCTGCGCGCGTACGACCCCGCCGCCGCCGACCTGGACGTTCCCGACCCGTACTACGGGGACCGGGAGAGCTTCGAAGAGTGTCTACAAATGGTGGAGGAGGCGAGCGTGGGCCTGCTCGCCGCGGTTCGCGCGGACATGGAAGGACGAGTGTCATGAGTGACTCCATTGCGGCCGGGGGCGTCGTCGCAGGCCCCGGTGAGGGCACGCGCGCGGTGCGGGCAGGTCTTCCGGAACCGGTCAAGTACGAACCGACCCTTCCGGGACCGGTGTTCGCCGCACACTTCCACCTGCCCGGTGAGCCCACGGGGCCGTACACCTACGGCCGTGACGAGAACCCGACCTGGACTCATCTGGAGCGCGCCGTCGGCGGGCTGGAGGCGCCGGGGCAGGACGGCGTCGAGACGCTCGTGTTCGCCTCCGGCATGGCGGCGATCTCGTCCGTGCTCTTCTCCCAGCTGCGCGCCGGGGACACCGTCGTCCTGCCCAGCGACGGCTATCAGGCGCTCCCCCTGGTCCGAGCCCAGCTGGAGGCGTACGGCGTCGAGGTGCGCACAGCGCCTACCGGTGGCGACGCCCAGCTCGGCGCCCTCGACGGGGCGAAGCTGCTGTGGATCGAGTCCCCGTCGAACCCGGGCCTCGACGTGTGCGACATCCGGCGTCTCGTCGAGGCTGCACACGCGCGTGGCGCCTTGGTGGCCGTCGACAACACACTGGCGACACCGCTCGGACAGCGCCCCCTGGAGCTGGGTGCCGACTTTTCGGTGGCGAGCGGAACCAAGCAGCTCACCGGTCACGGAGACGTCCTCCTCGGTTACGTCACCGGACGCTCCGGCGAGCCGATGACCGCTGTGCGGCGCTGGCGCAAGATCGTCGGAGCGATCCCGGGGCCCATGGAGGCCTGGCTCGCGCACCGGTCGATCGCCACCCTGCAGATGCGGGTGGACCGGCAGAGTTCCACCGCGCTGGCCGTGGCCCGGGCGCTGCGGGGAAGGCCCGAGGTGACCGGCCTGCGGTACCCGGGACTTCCGGACGATCCGTCGCACCAGGTGGCCTCGCGGCAGATGCGGCGCTACGGGTGCGTCGTGTCCTTCACACTGCCCACGCGCGCGCGTGCCGAGCGTTTTCTCGACAGGCTGCGGCTCGTGGACGACGCGACGAGCTTCGGCGGGGTGCGCTCCACCGCCGAGCGTCGTGGGCGCTGGGGAGGCGACGCGGTGCCCGAGGGCTTCATCCGGCTGTCGGTCGGCGCCGAGGACCCGGAGGATCTGGTGGCGGACGTACTGCGCGCGCTGGAGGAGTCGGCGTGATGACCGGCTCACGGATGCCCGCCGGGCGTCCCGCGCCGTACAGGGGACGGTCCGAGCCTCCCCCCTCGTGGCTCGGACCGTCAGCGGTTCCACGCGCGAAGAACCGTGCGAAACAGGCTAGTTGACTCCATGTCAGTGTCCAATCACGGTAGCGACAGAGACCTATCGACTTATTTATAGTTGGGCCCTGCCTCAAGGCCGGGAGAAGGGCAGGGAAGGGAAGGGGAGCGCGCACTATGGATCTGGCCTTGCTGCGCACCTTCGTGACCGTGCACCGGGCCGGTTCCTTCACCCGCGCCGCCGCCCTGCTGGGCCTGTCCCAGCCGGCCGTCACCTCTCAGATCCGCACCCTGGAGAGGCAGCTCGGCCGACCCCTGTTCCTGCGCCAGGCCCGCGGTGTGACGCCGACGACCATCGGAGATGAGCTCGCCCACAAGGCCGCCCCACATCTCGACGCGCTCGTGGAGATCACCGAGACCGGCCTGGACGACGAGTCCTCCGTACGAACCCTGCACCTCGCCGGGCCACCCGAGTTCACCGCCGAACGGGCCCTTCCCGCCCTCACCGAGCTGACCGGCGAGGGTGGACAAGGGCTCGCCCTGCGTGCCTCCTTCGGAACCGCCGAGGAGGTTCTGGACGGACTGGCCGCCGGACACCACGACCTCGCCATCACCACGGCCCGGCCGCGCGGCGCCCTGCTCACCGCAACCCCTTTGTGCGACGAGGAACACGTCCTGATCGCCGCGCCGGGCCGGGCCGGGCCGATCGACACCAATAAGACGTACCGCGCGAAGGCAGCCACCCTGGAAGGCCTTCCCATGGTCGAGGTCCATGAGTCGCTGCCCTTCGTCTCCCGCTACTGGGCGTCCGTCTTTGACTCCCGGCCGACGGCCGCCGGTGCCGTCATCGTCCCCGACCTGCGCGCCGTCCTGGCCTGTGTCACCGCGGGCGCGGGTCTGGCGGTGCTGCCCCGTTATCTGTGCGCGGCCGCCCTGGACCGCGGGGACGTCGTCGAACTGCACCGTCCGCCGGTGCCGCCGCTGCGGACCTACGTTCTGGTGGTGCGCACCGGCACGCTGGCGATGCCGCTCATCGCGAGGGCGCACGACTGGCTGCTGAGGGCGGCGGCCGACTGGTGCTGAGCCGACGTCGTCCAGGGATCACGGAAAGGACTCGTGTGGTGACGATGCGGGATGTTTCACGTGGAACCAGCGGGGCCACATTCCTCCCATGACCGTCCGACCTGTGGTCAAGCGCACCGCGCGTGCCGTTCTGCTGGACGGCGACGACCTGATCCTGATCAAGCGCAGCAAGCCCGGCCTCGATCCCTACTGGGTCACGCCCGGTGGTGGAGTCGAGCCCGAGGACACGACCGTCGTCGACGCCCTGCACCGTGAGGTGTACGAGGAACTCGGCGCCAAGATCACCGACGTCGTCCCCTGCTTCGTCGACACCGTAGAGCACATCGGCGAGGACGGCGGCGCGACCGGCGTGAAAGTGCAGCACTTCTTCGTCTGCCGGCTGGAGTCCATGGACCCCGCCCTGCGGCACGGCCCCGAGATCGACGAACCCGTCGGAGAGTACGAGATCGTCCACGTGCCGTTCACCCGGGTCGGCATCGCCTCCGTCCATCTCGTCCCACTGTCTCTGCGGCACTACCTCGACGGCAACATCGAGGGCGTACGCGCCATGCACGCGCCCGACCTGGGGTGAGCCCCTGGGCTCCAGGTCAGCTTCCGCCGACCGCCCGGACTGCCGACAGGCTGCCTACGCCCGAGGTGTTTCACGTGAAACGACGTCTGGCTGTCCACATGCTGTGCAGTGGGCCACGGCTTGGCCAAAAGCACATACGACTGTGGGAAACAGGTGGACGTCAGAGGTGCCGGTCGGACAGCCTGACCTGCGTGCCGACTCCTTCCCTCGCCTCTCTGCCCATCCGCCGCCTGACGCACCGTGACCTCATCGCCTGCGCCGACTTGTCCGAGGACAGGGGGTGGCCACGCGAGGAGCACAAGTGGGGCCTCCTCCTCACCGCTGGAAAGGGTTATGGCATCGACGACCCGGACGGGGGCCTCGTCAGCGCCTGCGTGGTCACCGAGTACGGCCCTCATGGGCAACCGGCTTTCGGTGCCGTCGGCATGGTGCTGGTCGCTGAACGGCATGCCCGGCAGGGCGTCGGCCGTCGGCTCATGCGGCACATCACCTCCGTGATGGGCACGACGCCGCTGACGCTGCACGCGACGCCGAACGGCCGTCCGCTGTACGAGGAGCTGGGGTTCAAGGCCACGGGCCACGCCGAGATGGTGGCCGGCCGCTTCACGCCCGGCGAGCCGGGACCCGGCGTCATGACGCGTGCGGCCACGGCAGAGGACCTCACCACGATTCTCCGCCTGGATGAGGAGGTGTTCGGCGCCGACCGCACCCCCGTGATCGCCCGGCTGCCCGCCTTCGCCGACCAGGTGCGGATCGCCGAGGACGGCGGCCGGATCGTCGGCTACGCGGCCGCCTGGCCCAACATGGACACCCATGTCGTGGGACCACTGATCGCCCGCGACACCGAGACGGCGAAAGCACTCCTGGCATCCCTGGCCGAGCATTCCGACCGGCCGCTGCGCACCGACATCGACGTCCGGCACGAGGAACTGCTGACCTGGGTCAAGGAGCGGGGCCTGTCATCGGTCGCCTTCAACACCGTCATGGCCTACGGCTTCGACGAACTGCCCGGCGACTGGAGACGACGGTTCGCTCCACTCACGGTGGCGGCCGGCTGAGGCAGACGGAGACGCGGAAGCCGGTGTCCGAGATGCCTCGGACACCGACGTGCATCCACATTCCGGAAGGGCGCAGGCCCTCTCCTCATGAAAGGGAGAGGTCAGGCCGGCGCCTCCACAGCCACGGTGGCGAAGCCGTGGTCCTGCTCCGGCGCACCACCACCCACGCCCACGGCCCCGATCAGGTGCCCGTCACGGTGGACCGGCATGCCGCCCGCGATGAACAGCAGCGGCCTGTCGAGTGCAGTGGGCAGGGTGTGGAACAGACCGCCGGGCTGAACCGCGTCGACGAGGTCGGCGGTGGGGGCGTTCAGCTGGAGCGCCGTGTAGGCCTTGCGCGTGCTCGTCTCGCCGGATATCAGCACCGCGCGGTCGTCCCGGCGGAAGGACAGCAGGTGACCACCTGCGTCCAGGACGGTGACGCTGACTGCGACCCCGGCGGCCTCAGCCGCGCGGCGGGCGGCGTGAGGAGGGCGTCGGCATCCTGGACGGTCAGGGGCGCGAAGGCGGTGGTGGTCATGGGGGCTTTCTCTTTGTGGATGTTTCTCCCGCGGACATTCCCACAGGCATTTCTCTTCGACATTTCTCAGGGGAGCGGGGAACCGAAAGGTGCGGGAACGGCCCTGGCTCCGCGCCTTGGAGCGGCTCAACGGTGGACGGCTGCCGGCTGTTCGGCCGGGGTCCGTCCGGTGACGACGGCACTGGCGGTGCTGTCGCGGCGCTCCAGCGCGGCCGAGACGAGAGCGAGAGCAAGAGCAGCTGCGGCAAGGGCGGCACCGACCCAGTTCGGGGCGGTGTAACCGAGGCCCGCGGCGATGACGAGGCCGCCGAGCCAGGCGGAGAGGGCGTTTCCGAGGTTGAAGGCACCGATGTTCACCGCCGAGGCGAGCGTCGGAGCACCGTGCGCCTGGTCGAGGACGCGCTTCTGGAGCGGCGGGACCGTGGCGAAGCCAAGGGCGCCGATCAGGACGATCGTGACAGCCGCGAAGATCTTGTTGTGCGCGGTGAGGGTGAAGAGGGCCAGGACGACCGCCAGGCTGCCGAGGGAGATATACAGCATCGGCATCAAAGCGCGGTCGGCGTACCTGCCGCCGATGAGGTTGCCGCCGACCATGCCGAGCCCGAAGAGGACGAGCAGCCAGGTGACGGAGCCCTCGGCGAAGCCCGCGACGTGGGTCATCATCGGCGCGATGTAGGTGATGGCTGCGAAGACACCGCCGAAGCCCAGGACGGTCATCGCCATGGCGAGCAGAACCTGCGTGTTCTTGAACGCGGCCAGTTCGTGCCGCAGGCGCACGCCCTCCACGCGGGGCAGCTCGGGCACCAGCTTGGCGATGCCCGCCAGTCCGAGGACGCCGAGAAGGGCAACGATCCCGAAGGTCACGCGCCAGCCCACGGTCTGCCCGACGAGCGTGCCCAACGGGACGCCGACGACGTTGGCGACGGTGAGACCCGTGAACATCATGGCGATGGCGCCGGCCTTCTTGTCCGGGGCGACCAGATCCGCCGCGACGACCGAGCCGATACCGAAGAACGCGCCGTGGGCGAGCGAGGCGACGACCCGGCCGATCAGCATGACGGCGAAAGCCGGGGCGACGGCCGACAGGAGATTGCCGACGACGAACAAGCCCATCAGCAGCATCAGCATCCGTTTGCGGGACACCTTGGTGCCGAGGACGGTCATCAGCGGAGCGCCGAGCACGACACCGAGTGCATAACCGGTCACCAGGAAGCCTGCCGTGGGAATGGAGACACCGAAGTCGCCTGCGACCTCGGGCAGCAAGCCCATGATCACAAACTCGGTCGTGCCGATGCCGAAGGCCCCGATCGCGAGGGCCAGTAGCGCGAGAGGCATGGTGGGGTAGACCTTCCAGAAGATTGCGGGAGCTCTTTAAGTGCGTTCACAATAATTGCAGACGCGGGCTACATGCAACCGCAGTCTATTGCGGCATTGCTCTACCCTGGGATCCAGCCGGACCGGGACGGAGGAGAACACCCATGACTGCGACAGACCCCGCACTCACCGCTCTCGCTCAGGGCTGGTGCGCCCTCTCCCTGCTTCACGGCAGGATCGAGGCCCATATCGAGCGCGCTCTCCAGGCCCGGCACGACCTGAGCGTGCGCGAGTACTCCCTCCTCGACGTGCTCAGCCGCCAGCACGACGGCGACGGGGGACACCTGCAGATGAAGCAGGTCGCCGACGCCGTCGTCCTCAGCCAGAGCGCCACCACCCGACTGGTCACGCGCCTCGAGGACCGTGGTCTGCTCGAGCGGTACCTGTGCC
Source organism: Streptomyces sp. NPDC088766 (assembly GCF_044750845.1). Lineage (NCBI taxonomy): Bacteria > Bacillati > Actinomycetota > Actinomycetes > Kitasatosporales > Streptomycetaceae > Streptomyces > Streptomyces sp. NPDC088766. Next base: position 195,545 of record NZ_JBIVKQ010000003.1, read on the forward strand.
CCACCGACCGCCGCGGCATCTACACGAACGTCACCGAGGCAGGTCTGAAGCTGCTGGACGAGGCTCGCCCCACCAACGACGCCGCCCTTCGTAAGGCTCTCGACGAGGCGGCGAAGAACCCGGAGCTGGCTCCGCTGGTCCGGGCCGTGGAATCCTTGAAGGAACCCGCCACTGCATAGGGTGCGACCATGGGAGACCTTGAAATACGCGCCGCCGCCGTCGAGGACATTCCCGCGATCGTCGGCATGCTCGCGGACGATCCTCTGGGTGCGCGGCGTGAGTCGCCGGGCGACCTCACCCCTTATCTGAGCGCGCTGGAGCGCATCAGCGCCGATGCGAACCAGCGCCTGGTCGTGGCCGTGCGCGAGGGCCGTGTCGTGGGCACTCTCCAACTGACGATCGTGCCCGGCCTCTCCCGGCGCGGGGCGACCAGGTCGATCATCGAGGGCGTACGCGTCCACGCCGACGAGCGCGGCAGCGGCCTTGGCACCCGGTTCATCGAGTGGGCGATCGAGGAGTCCCGGCGGGAGAACTGCCGACTGGTCCAGCTGACATCCGACAGCACGCGCACCGATGCCCACCGCTTCTACGAGCGGTTGGGTTTCGAGGCCTCGCACGTCGGCTTCAAGCTCCAGCTCTGAACGGCTGAGGTCAGGAACCGGATCTCACAAGGGCAAGGTGCCGTGTTTCACGTGAAACACGGCACCTTGCCTCCCTCCGGAGAGCGCTAGCCGATTCCCCGCCACCCCTCCGCGTCTACACCTCCGGGCACGTCGGCCTCATCGTCGTACGGCCGGCGGGTGAACACGAATGATCCGAGGTCGAGATGGTCCACGGTGCCGTCCGGTCGCCGTACGGCTCTCAGAGTCTCGCCGGCGAAGTATCCCTCCAGGCCGGACCACGTTCCGTCGCCGTTCGGACGGAACCGCGAGCGTCGCCCACCGCTGGAAAGCGGCCCGAGCGAGACGTGACCGTCGGCGGTGACCCGTAGGGCGAACGGGCTGGTCCCCCAGTACCACTGGCCCGCCAGCTCCAGAACGGACCGATCGATGTCCCGCAGCGGCCGCCAGGGCTCGGGAATCCGCGGCTCGGCCTCGGCCACGATGCGTACGAGGTCGGCGGCCACCTGAGTCACCATCGGACCCGACGTACAGTTGGCCAGGACCACAGCGGCGACGTCGTCGGCCACGCTGATCGTGAGACCGGCCAGGAACCCCGGTACCGACCCCGAGTGCCCCACGAGCACCCGGCCGCCCAGGTTCTCGATCCGCATCCCGAGCCCGTACGTTCCACCGTCCGCGAGGTCGGTGACTTCGGCCGGCGCCGCGGGCGTCCGCATCTCCTTGAGGGTCTCCGCGCTCAGTACCCTGTCGTCCCCTCGGACCAGGAAGGCGGCGAACCGCGCGAGATCGCCGCTCGTGGACCAGAGTTGACCGGCTGCGGCCATCCGGCCGAAGTCCTCGGTGGGTTCGGGAAGCATCACGTCGGCCCAGGGATGCACCGCCCAGCCACCCGCATAGGGAGCAGTCGGCCGCACACTCGTACGCCCAAGGCCCAGGGGTTCGAGTACTTCCCGCCGTAGCACCTCGTCCCACGGAGCACCGCGGAGTTCTTCGACGAGAGCGCCGAGGACGCTGTAGCCAGGGTTGGAGTAGTGGAAACGACGCCCCGGCGGATGCAGGAGGGCGTGGTCACCGAGGACGTCGGGGAGGCGGGGACGCAGCGAGCCAGGAGTTCGCTCCCACCAGGGGCCGGGCGACTCGGCCGCCAAGCCGCCCGTGTGCGCGAGAAGCTGTACGACGGTCGCCTCCCCGGCACCCGAACCCGGAAGATACTTCTCGAGCGGGTCCTCGAGGTCGAGCGCCCCTTCATCGCGCAGCCGCAGCACGAGAACGGCGGTGAAGGTCTTGGTGATCGAGCCGATCCGGTACTGCACCGTCTCGTCCGGAGCGTGCCCGTCGACCGAGGCCCGCGCCCCGTGCCACACGGCCCGCCCGTCCCGCACCACCGCGGCGACGAGCGAGGGCGCACGCCCCTCGGACTGGGCCACGGCGATCCGGTGCAGCAGCGCCCGCCGGGTGCCGGGAAGCAGCTCTTCCAGAGGTGTCGTCATGGCCCCAGTCCACCCGGCGGCGCGGCCTGCGTCGAGCCCATTTCGCCGAGGGCACGCGATCAGGTCTGCGCCATGTCCACGAAGCGCGAGTAGTGGCCCTGGAAGGCCACCGTGATCGTGGCCGTCGGGCCGTTACGGTGCTTTCCCACGATGATGTCCGCCTCGCCCGCGCGCGGCGACTCCTTCTCGTATGCGTCCTCGCGGTGCAGCAGGATCACCATGTCGGCGTCCTGCTCGATGGAGCCGGACTCACGCAGGTCGGACACCATCGGCTTCTTGTCCGTGCGCTGCTCGGGACCACGGTTGAGCTGGGAGAGCGCGATCACCGGGACTTCGAGCTCCTTGGCAAGGAGTTTGAGGTTACGGGACATGTCCGAGACCTCCTGCTGGCGGCTCTCGGAGCGTTTGGAGCCGCCGGCCTGCATCAGCTGTAGGTAGTCGATGATCACGAGCTTGATGTCGTTGCGCTGCTTGAGCCGTCGGCATTTCGCGCGGATCTCCATCATCGACAGGTTCGGCGAGTCGTCGATGTAGAGCGGCGCGGACGACACCTCGGGCATCCGGCGGGCCAGACGGGTCCAGTCCTCGTCCGTCATCGTGCCGGAGCGCATGTGGTGCAGGGCGACACGGGCCTCGGCGGACAGCAGGCGCATCGCGATCTCGTTGCGCCCCATTTCCAGGGAGAAGATGACGCTGGGCAGGTTGTGTTTGATCGAGGCCGCGCGGGCGAAGTCGAGGGCGAGTGTGGACTTGCCCATGGCGGGCCGGGCGGCGATGACGATCATCTGGCCGGGGTGCAGCCCGTTGGTGAGCGAGTCGAGGTCGGTGAAGCCCGTGGGCACACCGGTCATCTCGCCGCTGCGCGAACCGATCGCCTCGATCTCGTCGAGGGCACCCTCCATGATGTCGCCGAGGGGGAGGTAGTCCTCGCTGGTGCGCTGCTCGGTGACGGCATAGATCTCGGCCTGGGCCCGGTTGACGATCTCGTCGACGTCGTCGTCACCCGCATATCCCATCTGGGTGATGCGGGTGCCGGCCTCGACCAGGCGGCGCAGGACCGCGCGCTCGTGCACGATCTCCGCGTAGTACTCGGCGTTCGCCGCCGTCGGCACGGTCTGGACGAGCGTGTGCAGATACGAGGCGCCGCCGACCTTGTTGATCTCGCCACGCTTGGTGAGTTCGGCGGCGATCGTGATGGGGTCGGCCGGTTCGCCCTTGGCGTAGACGTCGAGGACGGCCTGGTAGATCGTCTCGTGCGCCGGTTTGTAGAAGTCGTGGCCCTTCAGGATCTCGACGACGTCGGCGATGGCGTCCTTCGACAGGAGCATGCCACCGAGCACGGACTGCTCGGCGTCGAGGTCCTGCGGTGGCACCCGCTCGAAAGGCGTCCCGCCGCCGTCCCAATCGCCGCTGTCCCGGCCCCGGTCGTGCTGTTCGTCGCGTCCGCGGCCTCCGTCACGCCGACGGGAGGAAGGCAGACGATCACTGGGACCGCTGTCGGCCCACGGATCGTCCAAGGGCTCGGAAATGCTCAACCGAGCCACCTCCTCCCGTCCGCGGAGCGGACCTCGCCGCGCCCCTCATTTCTACGGCACGGCACTGACAGGTAAGAGGCCCAACTCCGGTTCGAGCGCGTCGGTTTTGCGGGACTTTCACAGCCGAGGAACGGAGCGGGCGCCGGACCACGGTAGGCCCGACGGCGACCTCAGCCAATCTGGTTATCCACAGGCCATGTGGACGACGACCCCGATGCTGTGGAGAACTGCTCAAAACCTGTGCACGACCCGGTGGACAGCCCTGTGAACAAGCCCTCTTCTCATCCCCCCAGACCTCACTGACCAGCACCTTTGCCGTCCACCGGCTGTGCAGAAGAAAAACTTCCCCAGTCGGATCAAGTTCGCTGCGAAGGGTGCAGGTAAGCACGCACAGTGAGTCACCAAGTAAGGGTCATCAGCCAATTGCATCCATTACCTGTGGACGATTAGATTGGTGGCCATGACACCGGCTCCCACGATCCCCAAGGCCGCCCGGCGACAGCACGATCGGGAGATCGTCGCACTGGCCGTTCCGGCCTTCGGCGCGCTCGTCGCCGAGCCCCTCTTCATCCTGGCCGACAGCGCCATCGTGGGCCATCTCGGCACCGCGCAACTCGCCGGCCTGGGCGTGGCCTCCACCCTGCTGACCACAGCCGTCAGCATCTTCGTCTTCCTCGCCTACGCCACCACGGCGGCCGTCGCCCGTCGTGTGGGCGCGGGTGATCTCCCGTCAGCCATCCGCCAGGGCATGGACGGGATCTGGCTGGCACTGCTGCTCGGCGCGGCTGTGATCGCCCTCGTCCTCCCCTCCGCCCCCTCCCTTGTGGAACTGTTCGGCGCCTCGGATACGGCCACCCCGTACGCGATCACCTACCTGCGCATCTCTGCACTGGGTATCCCCGCCATGCTGGTCGTCCTCGCCGCAACAGGCGTTCTGCGCGGACTCCAGGACACGAGGACACCTCTCTACGTCGCCGTCGCCGGCTTCGTGGCCAACGGCCTTCTGAACGTCGGTCTGGTCTACGGCGCCGATCTCGGCATCGCCGGCTCCGCCTGGGGCACCGTCATCGCCCAGTGCGGTATGGCGGTGGCCTACCTCGTCGTGGTGGTCCGGGGGGCCCGCCGGTATGGCGCCTCGCTGCGCCCCGACGCCGTCGGCATCCGGGCGTCGGCCCAAGCGGGCGTGCCCCTACTGGTGCGTACCCTGTCCCTGCGAGCCGTGCTGATGATCGCGACCGCTGTCGCCGCCCGCCTCGGTGACGCGGACATCGCCGCCCATCAGATCGTCCTGTCACTGTGGAGCCTGCTGGCTTTCGCCCTCGACGCCATCGCCATCGCCGGACAGGCGATCATCGGACGCTACCTCGGTGCCGGCGATCCCCACGGCGCCCGGGCCGTCTGCCGCCGCATGGTGGAGTGGGGCCTTGCCGTGGGTGTCGTACTGGCCCTGCTCGTAGTTCTGGCCCGGCCGTTGTTCCTGCCCCTGTTCACCGGAGACCCGGGGGTCAAGGACGCCGCGCTGCCCGCCCTGCTGGTGGTGGCCCTGTCCCAGCCGATCTGCGCCGTCGTCTTCGTCCTGGACGGCGTACTGATGGGCGCGGGTGACGGCCCCTACCTGGCCTGGGCGATGGTTCTCACCTTGGCGGTCTTCGCTCCGGTCGCGCTGCTGGTTCCCGCTCTCGGTGGCGGCCTCACCGCGCTGTGGGGAGCCATGACCCTAATGATGACGGTCCGGATGCTGACCCTCTGGCTGCGCACCCGCTCGGGGCGCTGGCTGGTCACCGGCGCGACCCGCTGACCGTTGCACGCGAAACCGGCGTTTCACGTGAAACCTCATGGTTCCGATGCCTGCGGATCAGCCGGGGCATGCGGAAGGGGCCGCACCCTGGAGGGTGCGGCCCCTTCTCAGCTCTACAAGCCGAGCGCAGCGATCAGGCCGCGACGACCTCAAGGCTGACCTTGGCGGCAACCTCGGGGTGCAGACGCACGGACGTCTCGTGGGCGCCCAGGGTCTTGATCGGCGAGCCGAGCTCGATGCGACGCTTGTCGACCTCGGGGCCACCGGAAGCCTTGATCGCCGAGGCGATGTCGGCCGGGGTGACGGAACCGAAGAGACGACCGGCGTCGCCGGAGCGGACGGCCAGGCGGACCTTGACGCCCTCGAGCTGGGCCTTCACAGCGTTGGCCTGCTCGATGGTCTGGATCTCGTGGATCTTGCGAGCGCGACGGATCTGCTCGACGTCCTTCTCGCCGCCCTTGGTCCAGCGGATCGCGAAGTTCCGCGGGATCAGGTAGTTGCGAGCGTAGCCGTCCTTGACGTCGACGACGTCGCCCGCGGCGCCGAGGCCGGAGACCTCGTGGGTGAGGATGATCTTCATTTTTCGGTCACCCTTCCCTTATCGCGCCTGGGCGGTGTAGGGCAGCAGCGCCATCTCACGGCTGTTCTTCACGGCCGTGGCGACGTCACGCTGGTGCTGCGTGCAGTTGCCGGTCACGCGGCGGGCACGGATCTTGCCGCGGTCGGAAATGAACTTCCGCAGCATGTTCGTGTCCTTGTAGTCCACGTACGTGACCTTGTCCTTGCAGAAAGCGCAGACCTTCTTCTTCGGCTTGCGCACAGGCGGCTTCGCCATGGTGATTCTCCTGTGTGATCAAGAAGTTGGGATACGACCCGCCCTCGGCCTGAACGGGCCCGGAGAACCGGGCCCGAAGGCCTAGAAGGGGGGCTCGTCCGAGTAGCCGCCACCGGCACCGCCGCCGGAGTTTCCACCCCAGCCGCCGCCACCGCCGCCCTGGTTGCCACCTGCGGGAGCGCTGGTCGCCCACGGGTCGTCGGCGGGAGCGCCGCCGCCCTGCTGGCCACCGCCGGGGCCACCGCCCCAGCCGCCGCCCTGGGCGCCACCGCCACCGCCGCCGCCGAAGCCACCGCCGCCACCCTGGCCGCCGCGGCCGGTGGTCTTGGTGACCTTGGCCGTGGCGTTGCGCAGGCTGGGGCCGACTTCCTCGACGTCCAGTTCGTAGACCGTGCGCTTGACGCCCTCGCGGTCCTCGTAGGACCGCTGCTTCAGCCGGCCCTGTACGAGGACGCGCATGCCTCGCTGGAGCGACTCGGCGACGTTCTCCGCCGCCTGCCGCCAGACCGAGCAGGTCAGGAACAGGCTCTCGCCGTCCTTCCACTCGTTGGTCTGACGGTCGAAGGTGCGGGGAGTGGACGCGACACGGAACTTCGCGACCGCCGCACCGGAGGGGGTGAAGCGCAGCTCGGGGTCGTCGACAAGATTGCCGATGACCGTGATGACGGTCTCGCCTGCCATGGGGGAACCTCTCGGCGGGTTTGCTGCTGCTGGCTGCTGGTGCTGCTACTCGGATCCCGAGACCAGTTGAGCGGGGAAGCTCAGTGGGTCTCGGGGCGGAGGACCTTGGTCCGGAGGACCGACTCGTTCAGGTTCATCTGGCGGTCGAGCTCCTTGACGACCGCAGGCTCGGCCTGCAGGTCGATGACCGAGTAGATGCCCTCGGGCTTCTTCTTGATCTCGTACGAGAGACGACGACGGCCCCAGGTGTCGACCTTCTCCACCTTTCCGTTGCCCTCACGGACGACGGAGAGGAAGTTCTCGATCAGCGGGGAGACAGCGCGCTCCTCGAGATCGGGGTCGAGGATGACCATCACTTCGTAGTGACGCATGTGGAACCCACCTCCTTTGGACTCAACGGCCACGGTCGTTCCGTGGCAGGAGGGTTGTGATGCGTACGCAACGGTATCGGCCGCCACTGACAATCGGGGGTCGCGTAGCGACGTTCCCGCTCTGAGCTGGGCGGAGTCCCTGGCTGTGCCTGGGCAGACACCGGTGCAGACGGTACAGACTACCTGCACACCGGCTTCCGGTTGAAATCCGGCCCCGGAGCCCGTCAGTCTGTACGCATCGGGTGTGTATGGCGCTACGATGCGCCGCTTTCCGCAGGAGGTGCCTCATGGCACAGGCATTGCGACCCAACACCGCCGGTTCTCTGCTCGCCACCGACGGCAGGCCTCATCCGCTTCAGGACACGCTCATGGCCGTCACCCTGGTCCTGGGCGCGGTGGCCTTCATCACGGCGATGTTCCACAGCCTCCACCTGCTCAGCTCGTGGGCCGGCCTGGTGGGAATCTTCACCGGAGCGTACGGACAGTGGATCTCCGAGACCACCCGTGAGCGCTTCGGCCTGATCCTGGGGCTCGGTGCCTCCGGCGTCGGCTTCTTCCTCGGTATGGCCCACGGCGGCCTCTTCGGCGGACTCTGGTGACCTGACCGACGCCGGCCCGGCACCTCCCGCCGGCGTCGACGGCCGGAGCCGCAGAGCACCGGCTGAACGCCCCGGCCGTCCACCGGCCGGGGCAAAGGTGCCGTACGCCCAGTCAGGGCGCTCGCAAGGCGCAGTAGGCTTCGGCGCGAGAGCCGGAGCCCCTGTACCCATGGGGACACACCAGCCCGAGGAGCGCCCCGAATGAGCCTGACCCTGAGGACGATCAGCCGCGAGCAGCATCTGGCGTACATCCAGAGCCTGCCGGCGGCGAGCCACATGCAGGTTCCGGCCTGGGCAGACGTCAAGGCCGAGTGGCGGTCGGAGAGCCTCGGCTGGTTCGACGGCAGGACCGGTGAACTCGTCGGTGCCGGCCTCGTCCTCTACCGCCAGCTCCCCAAGATCAAGCGCTACCTCGCCTACCTGCCCGAAGGGCCGGTCATCAACTGGTACGCGCCGAATCTGACCGAGTGGCTGGAGCCGATGCTCGCGCACCTCAAGCATCAGGGCGCCTTCTCCGTGAAGATGGGTCCGCCGGTGATCATCCGGCGCTGGGAGGCCTCCTCCATCAAGGCGGGCATCCAGAACCCGGACGTGAAGCGGCTGCGGGACGTCGAGGCCGACTTCATCGAACCGCGGGCCTTCGAAGTGGCCGACAAGCTGCGGCGCATGGGCTGGCAGCAGGGCGAGGACGGCGGCGCCGGCTTCGGCGACGTCCAGCCGCGTTACGTCTACCAGGTGCCGCTGGCGAACCGTTCTCTCGAAGAGGTCCACAGGAACTTCAACCAGCTCTGGCGCCGCAACATCAAGAAGGCCGAGAAAGCCGGCGTCGAGGTCGTGCAGGGCGGCTACCACGACCTCGAGGAGTGGCAGCGGCTCTACGAGATCACGGCGGTGCGCGACCACTTCCGGCCACGCCCGCTGTCGTACTTCCAGCGCATGTGGACGGCCCTCAACACCGAGGACCCCAACCGCATGCGGCTGTACTTCGCCCGCCACAACGGCGTGAACCTCTCGGCGGCGACCATGCTGATCGTCGGCGGGCACGTCTGGTACTCCTACGGGGCCTCCGACAACATCGGCCGTGAGTTCCGCCCCTCGAACGCGATGCAGTGGCGGATGCTGCGCGACGCCTATGCACTCGGCGCCTCGGTGTACGACCTGCGTGGCATCTCCGACTCGCTGGACGAGTCGGACCACCTGTTCGGCCTGATCCAGTTCAAGGTCGGCACGGGCGGGCAGGCCGCCGAGTACCTGGGCGAGTGGGACTTCCCTCTGAACAAGCTGCTCCACAAGGCGCTCGACATCTACATGTCACGCCGCTGATCACCCGTCAGCTGCTTCGATGGCGTCATACGTCTCGGCAGCTCCCCACATCTGACACACCGCAGCCACGAGAAAGGTTCCAGGTCCGGCCATGGCGCTCACGCTCTACGTCGACACCGCGCGCTGGCGGGCGCACCACAAGCACGTGCAGGAGCAGTTCCCGGGTCTCGTCCCGGTCTGCAAGGGCAACGGCTACGGCTTCGGGCACGAGCGGCTCGCGGAGGAGGCCACCCGACTGGGCTCGGACATCCTCGCCGTCGGTACGACCTACGAAGCCGCGCGCATCAAGGACTTCTTCGGCGGTGACCTGCTGGTGCTGACGCCGTACCGGCGCGGTGAGGAGCCCGTGCCGCTGCCGGACCGGGTCGTGCGGTCGGTGTCGTCGATCGACGGTGTCTACGGCCTCGTGGGCGCGCGCGTGGTGATCGAGGTGATGTCCTCGATGAAGCGGCACGGCATCAGCGAGCAGGACCTGCCGCAGTTGCACGCCGCCATAGAGAACGTCCGCCTGGAGGGCTTCGCCATCCACCTGCCGCTGGACCGTACCGACGGCTCGGACGCCGTCGAGGAGGTCATCGGCTGGATGGACCGGCTGCGTGCGGCCCGGCTGCCGCTGCACACGATGTTCGTGAGCCACCTCAAGGCCGATGAACTCAGCCGCCTGCAGCAGCAGTTCCCGCAGACCCGCTTCCGTGCCCGCATCGGCACGCGGCTGTGGCTGGGGGACCACGAGGCCACCGAGTACCGCGGCGCCGTCCTGGACGTCACGCGCGTCGCCAAGGGCGACCGGTTCGGCTACCGGCAGCAGAGGGCTGCCTCCGACGGCTTCCTGGTGGTCGTGGCGGGCGGTACGTCGCACGGGGTGGGCCTGGAGGCCCCCAAGGCTCTCCACGGCGTCATGCCGCGCGCCAAGGGCGTCGCACGCGCCGGCCTGGCCACGGTGAACCGGAACCTCTCGCCGTTCGTCTGGGGCGGCAAGCAGCGCTGGTTCGCCGAGCCGCCGCACATGCAGGTGTCCATCCTGTTCGTGCCCTCGGACGCGCCGGAGCCGACGGTCGGCGACGAGTTGGTGGCCCATCTGCGGCACACCACCACGCAGTTCGACCGCATCGTGGACCGCTGAGCAGGACGGCAACGGCGTAAGGCCGTACACGGATTTCCGTGTACGGCCTTACACGTGGTCCGCCGGGATCCGACGTGTTCGCTCAGGGCGAACCGTCGACGGTGTCCCGCTTGCCCCACTCCACCTGCGGCCCCTCGAAGTGGGCCGCGTGCCGGACGGGATGAGCCGCCGCGCCCAGGACGAAGACGTCTTCCGCGCCGTCGAGCACCCCGCCCGAGGGATCGTCGTCCCCGGCCTGTCGGACCACGTCCCGCTCGGGCATCAGGATGTCCCGCACCACCATCACGCACAGATAGAGCGTCCCCAGCAGGTGGACGCCGATGGCCCAGTGATAACCGTCGGTCGGCAGTCCCTTGTGGGCTTCCCCGCTGGTGGTGTAGGCGAGGTACAGCCAGATGCCGAGGAAGTACGCCACCTCGCAGGCCTGCCAGATCAGGAAGTCCCGCCATTTGGGCCGGGCCAGAACAGCCAGCGGCACGAGCCACAGGACGTACTGCGGCGAGTAGACCTTGTTGGTGAGGATGAAGGCCGCCACGATCAGGAAGGCCAGTTGGGCGAAGCGGGGGCGCCGCGGAGCCGTCAGCGTCAGCGCCCCGATCCCCAGTCCGCACGCCACGACCAGGAGGGTGGCGAGCGTGTTGACGCTGTCGGTGGTGAGCGGATCGCTGGAGTTCTGAGCCAGGATCAGCCAGAACGACCCGAAGTCGACTCCCCGCTCCTGGCTGAACGTGTAGAACTTCGACCAGCCTTCGAAGGCGAAGAGCATCACCGGCAGGTTCACCACCAGCCAGGCGACGACCGCACCGCCGAGGGCCGTGCCGAAGTCCCGCCACTTCCCCGCTCGCCAGCACAGGACGAACAGCGGGCCCAGGAGGAAGACGGGGTAGAGCTTGGCGGCGGTGGCGAGGCCCAGCAGGACGCCGAACGCCAGCGACCGTCCGCGTGACCACATCAGCATGGCCGCGGCCGTCAGAGCGACTGCCAGGAGATCCCAGTTGATGGTGGCGGTCAGCGCGAACGCGGGCGCCAGGGCCATCAGCAGGCCGTCCCAGGGCCGCCGGGCATGCGTCCGGGCCACACAGACGGCGATGACGGCCGCACACGCCATCAGCATCCCCGCGTTGACCATCCAGTACCACTGGCCCTGGTGCTGGACACTGCCGCTGCCCGGCGTCAGCCAGGCGGCCACTTCCATGAACACTCCGGTGAGGACCGGGTATTCGAGGTACTGCATGTCGCCGGGGAGCTTGTCGAAGTACGGCACGAGTCCGTCGGCGAATCCGCGCCCCTGGTACAGGTGCGGGATGTCCGAGTAGCACGCGTGCGTGTACTGGGAGACAGCGCCGAAGAACCAGCCGCCGTTGTAGCAGGGCGCCTTCTGGATCAGGCCGAGGGCGAACATCCCGATGGCCACGAGCGCGACCACCCGTACAGGCGACAGCCAGGACGTCCCGGTCAGGGCTCGCCGCCCCAAGGGGCCACCGATCAGCTCACTGCCGGCCGCGGCCACCTCGTCGTTCCTGGTCGGCTGCACCGGATCAGGCTCGTGCACGCGCGCTGGCGTCGATTCTGCACTGGGCATGGCCCACATCCTGCCGTACGGACCTAGGAAAATGCCGAGGGCCGCCCCACCTGGCCCGGTGGGGCGACCCTCGTTTCACGTGAAACGTCCCCATGTTTCACGTGAAACGCATGTGTGAGGCGATTGCCCGACTAACCGCTCGCTCCTCCGAAGAAGCCGCCGTTGCCGTTGCCTTTGGTGGCGTCCCCGGTGTCGCTGGGTGAGGGGGAGGGACTCGTCGTGCCGGTGCCGGTGCCGCCGTCGGCGCTGTTCCCGCCGTTCCCGCCGCCCGAGTTGTTGTCGCAACCGAAGAAGCTGTTGCAGGTATCGCTCGGGGAGGGCGACGGTTCAGGTTCCGTCTCCGTGGGGGTCGGAGACGGCGAAGGGCTCGCCTCCTCGCTCTCCGTGACCGACGGAGTGGGCGACGGGATCGGGTCCTCGTTGAGGACCTCACCGATGGGCTCGGGTTCCGGGAAGCTCTTCTTCGGCAGGTTCTTCATGGCCTCGGCCATGTAGTCGTGCCAGATCTCCGCCGGGAACGAAGCGCCGTGGATCTTCTTCTGACCACCGGTTCCGAACATCTCCAGAAACGTGCGGTTCTTCTTGGTCTCGTCGTCGTCGTACCGGAACATGGTGATCGCGGTCGACAGCTGCGGCGTGTAGCCGACGAACCAGGCCGACTTGTTGCCGTCGGTGGTACCGGTCTTGCCTGCCACGTCACGACCGGGCAGCTGCGCGGCAGTACCCGTTCCCTTCTCCACCACGGTCTTCAGAATGTCCGTGACGTTGTCCGCGACCTTCGAGGTGAACCCTTCCTTCGTCTCGGTCTTGTGCGTGTAGATCACGCCGTCCTGGCTCGTGACCTTCTGGACCGAGTAGGGGTCACGCTGCTTGCCGCTGGCCGCGAAGGTGGCGTAGGAGCCGGCCATCCGGATCGCGCTCGGGTCGGAGATACCGATCGAGAACGACGGGAAGTCGGCGCCGGTGAGGCTGCTCTCCTTGATACCGGCGTCCCTAGCAGCCTGCTTCACCTTGTCCAGGCCGACGTCCATGCCCAGCTGGACGAAGGCGGAGTTCACCGACTCGCGCATCGCCTCCCGCAGGTCGATCTTGAAGTTGGGCGGGCTGCCGTAGGACGCCTGGCCGTCGTTGGTCTGCAGCCACTCCTCGCCCTTCTCGTTCTTCCAGATCGTCCCGTCGTAGTTCTTGATCTTGAGCTTGTTCTTGCCGCTGAACAGGCTCTTCGGTGAGACGATGGTGCGCTCGTCCTGGGCCTGCGACGATCCGAGGTCCTTGTCGCGGACGCCCCAGCTCATCGCCGCCGCAAGGACGAACGGCTTGAACGTGGAGCCCACCTGGGCACCAGTCTGGTCGGCGTTGTTGGTGAAGTGCTTGGTCGCGTCCTCACCGCCGTAGATCGCCTCGATGGCGCCGGTGGCCGGGTTGACGGATGCTCCGCCGAACTGGACGTGGGTGTCCGTATCGGGGCGTTCCTTCGGCTTGATGTTGGCCTTCTGGACCGCCGAGACAGCCTTTTCCAGTTGCTTGACCTTGTTCTTGTCGAAGGTCGTGTAGATCGAGTAGCCACCCTGCTGCAGCTTGTCCTGCGTGATCCCCGTTTCCTTGCTGTGGGTGATCACGTAGCCGTTGGCAAGGTCGACGAGGTAGCCGGTCTGACCGCTCAGCTGGGTGTTGGACCGCGGATTCTCCAGCTTGGGCAGGGTGGTGAACGTGGCCCGCTTGGCGGGATCCAGGTGCTCGTACTCGACCATCTTGTCGAGGGTGTCCTGCATCTGGGCCAGAGCACGCTTGCGGTTGGCCTCCGGCGTCGCGGCCGCGTCGATGGAGGTGGCGCCGGCGGGGTCGTAGTAGGTGGCACCCTTCAGCGTGGCGGCGAGGAAGGCGCACTCGCCCTCGTTGAGTTCGATGGCGTCCTTGTCGAAGTACGCGCGGGCGGCGGCCTGGATGCCGTAGGCGTTGCGCCCGTAGTACGCCGAGTTCAGGTAGCCCTCGATGATGTCGTCCTTGTCCTCCTCCGCCCCGACCTTTATCGACACGAAGATCTCCTTGAACTTCCGGGAGATCGTCTGGGACTGGTCGTTCAGCATGGCGTTCTTGACGTACTGCTGGGTGATGGTCGAGCCGCCCTGCGTCTGTCCGCCCCGCGCCATGTTGAACACCGCGCGCGCGATGCCCTTGGGGTCGATGCCGCTGTCGTCGTAGAACGTCTTGTTCTCCTGCGAGATCACCGCCCAGCGCATGGCCTCGGGAATCTGCGAGAGATCGATGATCTGGCGGTTCGTCTCACCACCGGTGGCAACCATCTGGCTGCCGTCGCTCCAGTAGTAGACGTTGTTCTGCGCCGTGGCGGTCTTGTCGACCTCCGGGACGGCGACCATGGCGTACCCGACGCCCGCCACCGCGACCAGGCTGCCCATGAAGCCGACGAACAGACCGGTGACGAGCTTCCAGGACGGCACCCAGCGCTGCCAGCCGTACTTGCCGGCGCGCGGATAGTCGACCAGGCGTTTCTTGGCAGGTGCCGGACGACCCCGGCCCCGGCCCGGAGGGCCGGACGGTCCGCCTCGGCGGCCTCCTGCCGGCTCGGCGGCTCTGCGCCGGCCACCCGTGCTCCTCTGTGCCGCGCGCCGGACGTCGGCGCGGCCACCGGACGACGGGTCCTCGCCTCCCGGCCCGTGGAAGCCCGACCCGTACGAGTCGGAAAGAGACCCGGTGGCGCCTCGCGGTGCCGCACGGCGGCCGGAGGACGAGCCGGACTGGCCGCGTCGGGCCGCGGCACGTCCGCCTTCCTGCGGCTGCGGCGGTTTGCGACGGTGCTCGCTCATCGAACGACTACTCCTCGGGCAGGCGCATCCGTGCGCGCCTGGAAACGGCGGCTGGTTTCCTGTCCCCCCGAAGTACGGATGGGGTCGCTGGCGCATTCACCCGTACTGCACCGGGGAACTCGACGCCCCCCGGCGTCTCGCGAGTCCCGGTGGTTTGCATGGCGCACAGACTACGCACCCTCAAAACCCGTCCAGCCCCGAAGTTCATCTCAAATCAGGCAACTTGCCCGCAATGAATCCGTGATGTGATCCCGTTCACTATCGCTCCCCTTGTCCCAGCCACAGGGCCGTTCTATCGTGCTGATGTATCGAGTCGATACATCAGCACGGCATAAGGCCGTCAGCGGGCCCGTCACCACGGGTCGCGAGAGAGAGGAGGCGACGATGAGCCGGCGTTCCGGAATCCTCGAGTTCGCCGTCCTCGGCCTGCTCCGCGAGTCCCCGATGCACGGCTACGAGCTGCGCAAACGACTCAATACCTCACTGGGCGTGTTCCGTGCCTTCAGCTACGGGACCCTCTACCCCTGCCTCAAGACGCTCGTCGCCAACGGCTGGTTGATCGAAGAAGCGGGAAACAGCCCGGAGGACGCCCCGACCGCTCCGCTCACCGGACGCCGCGCCAAGATCGTCTACCGGCTGACGGCAGAAGGTAAGGAGCACTTCGAGGAACTTCTCTCCCAGACGGGCCCGGACGCGTACGAGGACGAGACCTTCGCCGCTCGCTTCGCCTTCTTCGGCCAGACCTCCCGCGATGTGCGCATGCGCGTCCTGGAGGGCCGTCGCAGCCGCCTGGAGGAGCGCCTCGAGAAGATGCGCGCCTCACTAGCGCGCACCAGGGAGCGCCTCGACGACTACACGCTTGAGCTCCAGCGCCACGGAATGGAGTCCGTGGAGCGCGAAGTGCGCTGGCTGAACGAGCTCATCGAGAGCGAGCGGGCCGGACGGGACCTGAAGGGGTCCGGTCCCGGAGGATCCGCTCAGCAGAACACCACATCTGGATCGACGGGCGGCCTGCCCCGTCCCGGGGACACTCCCGGGACGGATACGCCCGGCGAAACCGCCACGTGAGCGCCCACTCAGGGCCTCACTCGTACACACAGGGAGCAACCGGAATGGGTTCGGTTCGCGTAGCCATCGTCGGCGTGGGCAACTGCGCGGCGTCGCTGGTGCAGGGCGTCGAGTACTACAAGGACGCCGACCCGGCGTCCAAGGTCCCGGGCCTGATGCACGTGCAGTTCGGGGACTACCACGTCGGTGACGTCGAGTTCGTCGCCGCCTTCGACGTCGACGCGAAGAAGGTCGGCCTCGACCTCTCGGACGCCATCGGTGCCAGCGAGAACAACACCATCAAGATCTGCGACGTGCCGAACAAGGGCATCACGGTCCAGCGCGGCCACACCCTCGACGGTCTCGGCAAGTACTACCGCCAGACCATCGAGGAGTCCGCCGAGGAGCCGGTGGACGTCGTCCAGGTCCTGAAGGACAAGCAGGTCGACGTCCTCGTCTGCTACCTGCCCGTCGGCTCCGAGGACGCGGCGAAGTTCTACGCCCAGTGCGCCATCGACGCCAAGGTCGCCTTCGTCAACGCCCTCCCGGTCTTCATCGCCGGCACCAAGGAGTGGGCGGACAAGTTCACCGAGGCCGGCGTGCCGATCGTCGGTGACGACATCAAGTCCCAGGTCGGTGCCACCATCACGCACCGTGTGATGGCGAAGCTGTTCGAGGACCGTGGTGTCCGGCTCGAGCGCACCATGCAGCTCAACGTCGGCGGCAACATGGACTTCAAGAACATGCTGGAGCGCGACCGCCTCGAGTCCAAGAAGATCTCGAAGACGCAGGCCGTCACCTCGCAGATCCCCGACCGCGACATGGGCGAGAAGAACGTCCACATCGGTCCCTCGGACTACGTGGCCTGGCTCGACGACCGCAAGTGGGCGTACGTCCGTCTCGAGGGCCGCGCCTTCGGTGACGTCCCGCTGAACCTGGAGTACAAGCTCGAGGTCTGGGACTCCCCGAACTCCGCGGGTGTCATCATCGACGCCCTGCGCGCCGCGAAGATCGCCAAGGACCGCGGCATCGGCGGCCCGATCCTGTCGGCGTCGAGCTACTTCATGAAGTCCCCGCCGGTCCAGTACTTCGACGACGAGGCCTACGAGAACGTCGAGAAGTTCATCCGCGGCGAAGTCGAGCGCTGATTCGACCGAGCACGGCGCACAGACGCGACCGAGGGTCGCGCGCCGGCTCGGCACACCGCGCTGCGTCCGGCAGCGCTGAAATTCGCTCCTGCCAGGGCTGACGAGGGCCCCCGGGTCGTGTGATCCGGGGGCTTCGCCGTATGTGAGGCTGTCCCCCATGGCCGTCGTCCGCGATCTGCGCGTCCTGCTGCGCTTCGGCAACTTCCGGCGCCTGCTCGCCGTACGACTCCTCTCCCAGTGCGCCGACGGCGTCTACCAGGTCGCGCTCGCGGCCTACGTCGTCTTCTCCCCGGAGAAACAGACCTCGGCCACCGCGATCGCCTCCGCGATGGCGGTGCTGCTCCTCCCGTACTCCCTGGTCGGCCCCTTCGCCGGCGTCCTGCTGGACCGCTGGCGCCGCCGCCAGGTGTTCCTCTACGGCAACCTCCTGCGGGCACTGCTGGCCTCGGTCACGGCCGCCCTGATCGTCAGCGGTGTTCCCGACTGGCTCTTCTATGCCTCCGCTCTCTGCGTCACCGCGGTCAACCGCTTCGTCCTCGCCGGTCTGTCGGCGGCGCTGCCGCGCGTGGTCGACGCCGAGCGCCTGGTCATCGCCAACTCCCTCTCACCGACGGCAGGCACACTCGCCGCAACCGCAGGGGGCGGGCTCGCCTTCATGTTCCGGCTGCTGGCCGCCGACTCCGACGCCGCCGTCGTCCTGCTGGGTTCGGCGCTGTACCTGTGCGCCGCCCTGGTGTCCCTGCGCCTGGCGGTGGATCTGCTCGGCCCCGAACCGGACCTGATCCCGCCCCGTCTCATGACCACCCTCCGCGGAACGGCCCGCGGCCTGGTGGCCGGCCTGCGCCACCTCGCCGAGCCAGGTCGCCGACAGGCCGCCTGGGCACTCGGCGCGATCACACTGATGCGGTTCTGCTACGGCGCCCTGACCGTCATGACGCTGATGCTCTGCCGGTACGCCTGGTCCTCCGACCCGGAGGAGGGGCTGGCCCTGCTGGGGCTGGCGGTGGGCATCGCGGGCGTGGGCTTCTTCGTGGCGGCCGTGGTGACCCCGTCCGCCACCGGGCGTCTGGGACCGGGTCGCTGGATCGTCGTCTGCTCGGCCGTGGCCGCCGTGCTGGAACTCGCGCTGATGCTTCCGTTCGCCGAAGCCACCGCGTTCGTCGCGGCCTTCGTCCTGGGACTCGTCACCCAGGGCGCGAAGATCGCCACCGACACCATCGTCCAGTTCTCCGTTGAGGACGGCTTCCGCGGCCGCGTCTTCTCCCTCTACGACGTGCTGTTCAACGTCGCCTTCGTCGGCGCCGCCGGAGTGGCCGCCGTGATGCTGCCGCCGGACGGGCGCTCCACGGCCCTGGTGGTCACGGTCGCCGTTATCTACGGGGCTGTTTCTGCTGCTATGGCCAGATTTGAACGCCAGTAAGTGTCACATCAATGCCACAGACCTCTCCTGGGCTACAGCGTTGTCAGTGGTGGCCGGTAATTTACGTGCGTCTTATCTCGCGTCTCACGCGCGTCGCACACCTATGTTCTCTAGGGGGACCCCCAGTGACGACTCCGCCGCCCCAGGGCCAGAATCCGTTCGCACAGCCGGGCCAGCAGCCCTACGGCCAGCCGCAGGGCCAGGCTCCGTACCCGCCGCAGCCCGGCTTCCCGCAGCAGCCCACCGCCCCCTACGGCGCGGTCCCCCCGGCACCGCCCAGCCGCAAGGTCAGCTTCAAGCTGATCAAGAACATCGTGGTCGTCCTGGCCGTCATCGGCGTGGGTATCGGCGTCTTCATATCGAGCCGGGACGACGCCAACACCGCGGCGGTCGGCGACTGCATGCACCGTGGCAGCACCAACGACAACGACCCCGACCTCGAGGTCGTCGAGTGCAGCTCGTCGAAGGCCCAGTACGTGGTACTGGCCAAGATCGAAGGTGACTTCTCCCAGCTCAACGCGGAGACCAAGTGTGCGGAGAAGGCAAAGGACTTCCAGTACTCGTACACCGAGACCGGTGACGGCAGCAACTTCCTGCTCTGCTTGAAGGACTACTCGAAGTAAGCAGTCGCAGGGAAGGGGCGGTGTTTCACGTGAAACACCGCCCCTCGGCATATCCGGGCGGGGCATGTTTCACGTGAAACATGCCCCTGCTGTGCACGCCTCAGGCCTCCTTGGCCCACCACTCCTGAAGCGCCGCCACCGCCGCGTCGTACTCCATCGGGCCGTTCTCCAGCCGGAGTTCAAGCAGGTGCTTGTAGGCCTTGCCCACGGCGGGACCGGGACCGACACCCAGGATCTCCATGATCTGGTTGCCGTCGAGGTCCGGACGGATCGCGTCCAGCTCTTCCTGTTCCTTCAGCTCGTCGATGCGCTCCTCCAACCCGTCGTACGCACGCGAGAGCGCGGCTGCCCTGCGCTTGTTGCGCGTCGTGCAGTCCGAGCGGGTCAGCTTGTGCAGACGACCGAGGAGCGGTCCGGCGTCCCGTACATACCGGCGGACGGCGGAGTCCGTCCATTCACCGGTGCCGTAGCCATGGAAGCGAAGGTGGAGTTCGACCAGGCGTGAGACGTCCTTCACCAGTTCGTTGGAGTACTTCAGCGCGGTCATGCGCTTCTTGGTCATCTTCGCGCCGACCACCTCGTGGTGGTGGAAGGAGACCCTGCCGTCCTTCTCGAACCGACGGGTTCGCGGCTTGCCGATGTCGTGCAACAGCGCGGCCAGGCGGAGGGTGAGGTCGGGGCCGTCCTTCTCCAGTGCGATCGCCTGCTCCAGGACGATCAGCGTGTGCTCGTAGACGTCCTTGTGCCGGTGATGCTCGTCGCTCTCCAGTCGCAGGGCGGGCAACTCCGGCAGCACGTACTCGGCGAGCCCGGTGTCGACCAGCAGCGTCAGGCCCTTACGGGGATGCGCGGAAAGGATCAGCTTGTTCAGCTCGTCCCGTACGCGCTCGGCCGAGACGATCTCGAGCCGGCCGGCCATCTCGGTCATCGCCGTGATGACCTCCGGGGCCACCTCGAAGTCGAGCTGGGCGGCGAAGCGGGCGGCACGCATCATCCGCAACGGGTCGTCCGAGAAGGACTCCTCCGGCGTCCCCGGGGTGCGCAGCGCCCGCGCGGCCAGATCATGGAGGCCGCCGTGCGGGTCGATGAACTCCTTCTCCGGGAGTGCCACGGCCATCGCGTTCACCGTGAAGTCCCGCCGCACCAAATCCTGCTCGATGGAGTCGCCGTACGACACCTCGGGCTTGCGGGACGTCCGGTCGTAGGCCTCCGAGCGGTAGGTGGTCACCTCGATCTGGAAGCTTCGATCAACACCTCCGACGCGGGCGTCCTTCTGCGCTCCCACCGTGCCGAACGCGATCCCGACCTCCCATACGGCGTCCGCCCAGGGCCGGACGATCTTCAGCACGTCCTCGGGGCGAGCGTCCGTCGTGAAGTCGAGGTCGTTGCCGAGTCGGCCGAGCAACGCGTCCCGGACCGAACCGCCGACCAGGGCGAGTGAGAACCCGGCCTCCTGGAAACGGCGGGCGAGGTCGTCGGCGACAGGAGCCACCCGCAGCAGTTCACTCACCGCGCGGTGCTGCACCTGACTCAGGACACTGAGATTGTCTTCGTTGGCGTTCGGCACAACAGAAGAGGGTACGTGGCCCGGCACGGCGCGGGCGCCCCGATAAAGGGCACAGCAACCTCACTCAAAACCGCACAACCACCAGCCTTCACGACATACGCGACTAGTCCTTCTTATACATCCACATAGAGGATGCACTGCAGGTCGCACCTGATCTTGTGGAGCAGACCGCGGCACTTACCCTCAGCGGGCATCGTTACCATGCGTGGACGCACATACCGACGACCACTGACGACGACGAGGGACGGACGAGCGCGTGGCCGAGGCGGCAGACTTCCCGGGGATGACTCCCTCACCTGCCCGCCGGTGGCTGCGGCGCACCGGAGCACTGCTCGCGGGGGCGCCTCTGCTGGCCGGCCTGCTCCAGCTGCCCGTGTCCTCCGCGTCGGCCGCCGAACAGACCTCAGCCAAGGCGGCCTCCGACACCGGCACGGTCGCCGTCGCCGTCGACTCGCTCGCCCCCAGCGCTCCCACCGAGGGAGACACGCTGACTGTGTCCGGCACGGTGACCAACAAGGGCAAGCAGACCGTCACGGACGCTCACGTCGACCTGCGCCTGGGGTCCGCTCTGACGACCCGCTCGGCGATCGACAGCACCGCCAAGCGGCCCGACGACCTGTCGAACGCCACCGGATCCGAGGTGGGCGAGAAGTACGTCGCCAAGTTCGCCAAGCTCGCTCCCGGGGTCGCCCAGCAGTTCAGCATCTCCGTACCGGTGGACGAGCTCGATCTCGGGGCGGACGGCGTGTATCCCCTGGGCGTCTCCCTCTCGGGTGAGACTCCCGCGAAGCCGTGGGAGCAGATGCTCGGCATCCAGCGGACGTTCCTGCCGTGGCAGCCCGACCAGGCCGACACCAGGACCCGTACGACGGTGCTGTGGCCGCTGGTCTCCAACGTACGCATGACAGCCGAGACCGGGTCCGACGAACAGCAGACGCCGGTCTTCCTCAACGACGACCTCGCCGCGGAGATCTCGCCCGGCGGCCGCCTAGACCAGCTCCTGAGCCTGGGCAGGACCCTCGATGTCACCTGGGTGATCGACCCGGACCTACTGGCCTCCGTCGACGCCATGACCGAGCGGTACGACATCCTCGCCGGCGACACCACCACGGCCGGCAAGCACCAGGCCGTCGCCAGTCGGTGGCTCGCCGCCCTGCAGGAGGCCGTACGGGGCAAGCAGGTCGTCGCCCTGCCCTACGCCGACCCCGACCTGGCCTCCCTCGCGCACAGCGGCACCAGCGTGACCGGCTCCCTGAGCCAGCTCAAGGCAGCCACGGACGTCGCCGCAGACACCGTGGAGACCATCCTCCACGTGACCCCCAGCACCGACTTCGCCTGGCCGGTCGAAGGCGCCGTGGACCCGTCGATCGTCAAGGTCGCCACCTCCGCGGGCGCCGACAAGGTGATAGTGCGCAGCGACAGCCTGGCGGAGAGCGGCGGCCTGCCGTACACGCCCTCCGCGGCCCGCCCCATCGGCGGCGGCACCACCGCGGTGGTGGCGGACGCCCGGCTGTCGCAGGCGTTCCAGAGCGACCTGACGACGGCTTCCGCATCGACGCTCGCCGTGCAGGAGTTCCTGGCGCAGAGCCTGGCGCTGAACCTCCAGTCGGACAGACAGCGCAGCATCGTCGTGGCTCCTCAGCGCATGCCGACCGCGGCCCAGGCCCAGGCGATGGCGCAAGCGGTCACCGCCCTGCAGGGCGGGACCTGGTCGCAGGCGCAGCAGCTCACGGCAGCCGCCACCGCCAAGCCCGACCCGGGCGCCACGACGAAGGTGCCGTCCCGGTCGGCGTACCCCGCCTCGCTCGCCAAGCGGGAGCTGCCGCGGTCGGCCTTCGTCGACATCGCCACCACGCAGGACCGGCTCGACAACTTCAAGGTGATCCTGACCGACGAGTCCCGGGTGGTGACTCCCTTCGGGCGGGCCGTCAACCGTGAGATGTCCACGTCCTGGCGGGGCCGGACCGCTGCGGCGAGCAGCTTCCGCCAAGGCGTCCAGGCCTACCTCACCACGCTCGCCGGCCAGGTCAAGCTGATCGAGAAGTCGGAGCTGAAGCTCTCCGGGCGCAGCGCCACGATCCCGGTGACCGTGCAGAACAACCTCGTACAGGGCGTCGGCCGCCTGGTGCTGCGGCTCACCTCGACCAATCCGACCCGTCTCGAGATCGACGGCAAGGCCTACGCCGAGCGGCCCATCGCGGTCTCCGGCGGACACAGCACGACGGTGAAGTTCACCACCTCCGCCAACGCCAACGGCCAGGCGGCGGTCGTCGCCCAGCTGTACACCGAGGACGGCAGGGCGTACGGCGCACCGGTCACCTTCGACGTGAAGGTCACCGAGATCACGGCCACCGTGATGCTCGTCATCGGCGGCGGTGTCCTGCTGCTGGTGCTGGCCGGTTTCCGGATGTACACCCAGCGCAAGCGCGCCGCGGCCCGGGGGGCCGAGGACCACGCCGCCGACGGAACGGACCCGGTGGTCGACGCCGCCGAGACCGCGCAGGAATCCGAGAGCCGTCCCGACGACGAGTCGGGCGCCCCGTCCGGGACGGACCGCCCGGTGCAGCCGAGTGACGGGACGCCGGACACCGCAGCGGAAAGCACCGACCCTTCCGGGACGGGTGAGAGAGTGGACCGTTGAGGATGTCGTGGCCGGACGGCCCGGAACGATGAGGTGGGGTAACCATGAACGCGCCGTACGACGGTGACCGCGGCCAGGCCGCGGGCAGCTCGGGCTACCCCGAGGGCCCGCCGCCCGACCAGGGCCAGGTGCCGCCGCAGCACCCCGCGGACATGTACCTCCAGGACGCCTACGACCAGGACCCCTACCGGTCCCAGGACCTCGCCGCGCAGGATCCGGTCGCCGAGGCGCTCTACGACCGTGCCGCGCACCCCCCGCCGCCGCCCGGCGCCCATTCTCCCCAGCAACCGCTCTACGGGCAGCCGCAGCCGTCCCCCTACGCGCCCGACCCCCGCGTCTGGGCCCAGACCCCGGCGCCCGAGCCGGAGGGCCCGACGCAGTACCTGCCGTACGGCGACGACCCGCGCACGACCCAGTTCGTCGGTGTGGACGACCTCGTCACGCACTCCGGTGAGGAGCGCCACGAACCCGACGCCTTCGCCCACCTCTTCCGCGACCAGCAGCAGGGCGGCGCCCGCTCCCAGACGGACTCGCCCGCGGTACCGGGGCCGGCGCACGCTCCGGGCGGTCAAGGTCCCACCGCGCAGTACCGGTCACCCGCGGCCGTCCATGCTCCAGGGCCCGAGGGACCGGCGTCCGGTGTCGACCAGACCATGAACCTCACCGCCACCCCGGCGGCCCCCGCGCCACCCGCGAAGAAGGGCGGGCGGGCCACGGGGCTGCTGAAGTCGAGCGCCGTGATGGCCGCGGGCACGATGGTCTCGCGTCTGACCGGGTTCATCCGGTCGGCGATGATCGTCTCCGCGCTGGGTCTCGGCTTCCTCGGTGACTCGTTCCAGGTCGCCTACCAGCTGCCGACGATGATCTACATTCTGACCGTCGGCGGTGGCCTCAACTCCGTCTTCGTGCCGCAGCTCGTCCGTGCCATGAAGGAGGACGACGACGGCGGCGAGGCGTACGCCAACCGTCTCCTGACCCTCGTGATGGTGGCTCTGGCGGCGCTCACCGCCCTCGCGATGTTCGCCGCGCCGCTCCTGGTCCGCATGTTGGCGAACCCCGTCGCGAACAACCCCGCGGCCAACGAGGTCGCCGTCACCTTCACGCGCTACTTCCTGCCCTCGATCTTCTTCATGGGCGTCCATGTGGTGATGGGCCAGATCCTCAACGCCCGGGGCAAGTTCGGCGCGATGATGTGGACCCCGGTCCTGAACAACGTCGTCATCATCGTGACGCTCGGGATGTTCCTGTGGGTGTACGGCACCGCGGCGGACTCCGACATGAGCGTCACGAACATCCCGCCGGAGGGCCAGCGTCTCCTCGGTATCGGCATCCTGCTCGGCCTGGTCGTCCAGGCCCTGGCGATGATCCCGTACCTGCGCGAGACCGGCTTCCGGATGCGGCTGCGCTTCGACTGGAAGGGCCACGGCCTCGGCAAAGCCGCCATGCTCGCCAAGTGGACGATCCTGTTCGTCCTGGCCAACCAGGCGGGCGCGCTGGTGGTCACCCAGCTGTCCACCGCCGCCGGCATCGACTCGGGCGTCAAGGGCACCGGTTTCGCCGCCTACGCCAACGCACAGCTGATCTGGGGCCTGCCGCAGGCCATCATCACCGTGTCGCTGATGGCCGCCCTGTTGCCCCGTATCTCGCGCTCCGCGGCCGAGCAGGACGCGGGTGCCGTCCGCGACGACATCTCCCAGGGGCTGCGCACCACGGCCGTCGCGATCGTGCCCATCGCCTTCGGGTTCATCGCACTCGGCGTCCCGATGTGCACTCTGATCTTCGGCTCCTCGGGTGTCACCGAGGCCACGAACATGGGCTTCATGCTGATGGCCTTCGGCCTCGGCCTGATCCCCTACTCCGTGCAGTACGTCGTCCTGCGCGCCTTCTACGCGTACGAGGACACCAGGACCCCCTTCTACAACACGGTGATCGTGGCGGCAGTCAACGCAGCCGCCTCCGCCGCCTGCTACTTCCTGCTCCCTGCCCGCTGGGCCGTGGTCGGCATGGCCGCCTCCTACGGCCTTGCTTACGCCATCGGTGTCGGCGTCGCCTGGAACCGTCTGCGCAAGCGGCTCGGCGGGGACCTGGACGGTGCCCGCGTGCTGCGGACGTACGCACGGCTGTGCATCGCCGCCGTGCCGGCCGCCCTGCTCAGCGGCGCCGCCTGCTACGGCATCGCCCAGACTCTCGGTCAGGGCGTCCTCGGCTCCTTCGCCGCGCTGCTGGCGGGTGGGGCCGTCCTGCTCGGGGTGTTCTTCGTGGCCGCCCGCCGCATGCGGATCGAGGAGCTCAACTCGCTCGTCGGCATGGTGCGTGGACGCCTGGGGCGCTGAGCCAGGGGTAGGCGCACAACCATCGTCCGTCGCCGCGTGTCGTGCATAGCGCCGGACTGTGGGCACAATTGGTTTCGGCGTCGGACGGCGCGCACGGGGTCGGACGGCGCGCATGGATGGGGAGGCAGGAACGACGGTGGCGGAACCGAGTACGGCTGCCGTCGACGTGGCAGACAACAGCGGCGACGAGCCGCTGACCGCACAGGCGGACCAGTCCACGGCCGACGGTGTGGCCAAGAACCGGGAGCGGGACACGGACAGCGACGAGGCACAGGGGAGTGGTGGGACCGTGCGTCCCGGAAAGGCCTCGGCGCCGGAACTGCACAGCGGCCACAAGCTCGCCAGACGCTACCGGCTCGAGGACTGTGTCACCCGTCTGGACGGCTTCAGCAGTTGGCGTGCGGTCGACGAGAAACTCCGCCGCGCCGTCGGCGTCCACGTACTGCCCTCCGATCACCCGCGGGCCCGTTCCGTCCTGGCGGCGGCCCGGTCCTCCGCCCTGCTCGGCGACCCTCGCTTCGTCCAGGTCCTGGACGCCGTCGAGGAGAACGACCTCGTCTACGTGGTCCACGAGTGGCTGCCCGACGCCACCGAACTGACCACGCTTCTCGCCGCCGGGCCGCTGGAGCCGCACGACGCCTACCAGATGGTGAGTCAGATCGCCTCTGCCATGGCGGCCGCCCACCGCGAAGGACTCGCACACCTGCGGTTGAACCCCAACGCCGTGTTGCGCACCTCCACGGGCCAGTGGCGCATCCGCGGCCTCGCTGTGAACGCGGCGCTGCGCGGCATCAGTTCCGACACCCCCCAGCGCACCGACACCGAGGCGATCGGCGCCCTGCTGTACGCGGCGCTCACCCAGCGCTGGCCGTACGAGAACGACGCCTACGGACTGTCCGGGCTGCCCAAGGACATCGGACTGATCGCCCCCGACCAGGTGCGTGCCGGCGTCCACCGCGGTCTGTCGGAGCTCACCATGCGCGCGCTCGTCAACGACGGGGCGACCGCCTCCCGGCACGAGTCCGCCTGCACCACTCCTGAGGAACTGGTCAAGGCCATCGGCGAGATGCCTCGCATCCGCCCGCCGGAGCCCGCGTTCACCGCGCCGCCGGAGTACCAGCGGACCACTTACCAGCAGGGCAGCTACGGACGTCCTTCGGCGCACCCGGGTGCCACCCAGCCGGTACAGACCCCGCCTGCCCCCTTGCAGAGCCGCACCGGTAAAGCGCTCAAGTGGGCGGTCTCCGCACTGCTCATCGCGGCCCTCGGTCTCGGTAGCTGGCAGCTCGCGGACGCCCTGATGGACCAGGGCGACTCCGACGACACGAACCAGACGCAGACCACGGACGGCGACGACAACAACAGCACCGCGCCCAAGCCGATCCGGCAGCTCAAGATCCAGGGCTCGCAGGAGTACGTCGCCAGCGGTTACGCTCAGGCGCCGGAGGACGTCGCCAACACCTATGACGGCGACAGCTCCACCTACTGGCGGACCAAACGCTACGACGAGGGCCCGAGCCTCGCTCCCTACAAGCCCGGCGTGGGCATCGTCTACGACCTCGGATCGGCCCAGGAGGTCTCCGTAGCGTCGATAGGACTCCGGTACGCCGGCGACCACACGACCGTGAAGCTCTACGCCACGGACTCGCTCACCCCTTCCACGGGGATCAGTGGGATGAAGGAGATCGGTACCGCCGATGCCAGCGGTACCTCGCTGACGGTGAGGGCGTCGAAGTCGGTGAGGACCCAGTACGTGCTGCTCTGGATCACCGCCGTACCGTATGCCCCCACCGATGGTTTCAGTAGCTCCGGTTACAAACAGGCCATTACCGATGTGAAGTTCACGGGCTGAGGTCTCACCTGAGGGGGGAGAGGGTCCGATGGCAGCAGAAATCAGCGATCAGGACCTTCTCGCCCGCCATGTGAAGGGCGATCCCGACGCTTTCGGTGAGCTCGTGCGGCGCCACCGCGACCGGCTGTGGGCCGTAGCCCTGAGGACTCTGGGAGACCGGGAGGAGGCCGCCGACGCGGTTCAGGACGCTCTCGTGTCCGCCTACCGGGCCGCCCACACCTTTCGCGGTCAGTCCGCCGTCACCACCTGGCTGCACCGGATCACTGTGAACGCCTGTCTGGACCGAGCCCGCAAGGCAGCCTCCCGCAAGACCTCCCCGGTCGATGACACCGAGCGTCTGGAGCAGTTGCTGGAGCCGCACGAGTCGGCCTCGGCACCCGCCGAACGCAACGACCTGCACCGCCAGCTCCTGGAAGCCCTCGGCACCCTGCCACCCGACCAGCGCGCGGCGCTCGTCCTGGTCGATATGCAGGGCTACCCCGTCGCCGAGGCAGCCCGCATGCTCGACATTCCAACGGGGACGGTGAAAAGCCGCTGCGCCCGCGGCAGAGCGAGACTGCTGCCGCTGCTCACCCATCTGCGACCGGCGAGTTCCGTCGAGGTGAAGGAAAGCAGCCGGGGACGGAACCGGGCGGAGGGGACATCCGTCCCACCGGCAGCGGGTCCCCGGGACGAGGATCCGGACGGCGCCGAAACCGGCGATTCACCTGCTGTGAAGGGCGGAGGTGGGCGAACGTGACATCGACGACGGACACGGCCGGACACCCGGACGTAGCGGAGATCTCCGAGCTCACCGAAGGGTTGCTCCCTCCCTCCCGCAGCGCGGAGGTGCGCCGGCATCTCGACACCTGCGTGCTCTGTGCGGACGTGCACGCGTCGCTGGAGGAGATCAGAGGCCTCCTGGGGAGGCTGCCCGGACCGGCGCCGATGCCGGACGCTGTCGCCCAGCGCATTGATGCCGCACTCGCCGCCGAAGCATTGATCAGCGCCACGACTCCGGAACCTCCGGACACGGCGAGGGCTGCCGTTCCCGGGTCGAGCGTCACCGCTACGCATGTTTCACGTGAAACATCGGCGGTACAGTCACGGCCCGCAGGACACCCTCGTCCTCCTGCCAGCGGCCCCGGTCGGAAGAGTCGCCGTCGAGGCGGGCGCCGCAGGGTCGCCGTCCTGGGGACCGTCTTCGCCGTCACCACGCTGGGCCTCGGGTCGGTCCTGGTGTCGTCACTGACCAGCGACGAGGGACCGGGCGCCTCGGCACCCGTCCGGCAGGCCACTGTGGCGGACACCTTTTCGGAGAGCGGCCTGGAGCAGCAGGTCGTCGATCTCCTCGCCGCCTCCCCCGCCTCCAGTCCACAGACGCTGGGTATGCAGGGCGAGCCCGAGACCAACAGTCCCCGAGTCCTCCACCAGCCCACGGTGCCCGACTGTGTCCAGAAGGGCATGGACCGAAAAGACGCGGCCCTGGTCGTCGAGAAGGGCACGTTCCAGGGGAGGGAAGCTCTCCTCGTCGTCCTCCCCGACGGCGCCGACAGTACGCGGGTCACCGCGTACCTCATGGATGCGACCTGCGTCAGCCGGCCGTCGTCCGGCACGGCGAAGACCCTCCTGAAGGACTCCTACACCCGCCGCTGACGCCTCCCGGCATCGTCCCCGCCGTGCGTGGTATTCCGTACGGTGTCGGCCCCTTGGTGTGCCCGGACACACCGGGAATGCGCGCCCCTTAGGATCCGTTGGGTGGGGTGAGAGTTCCCAAAAGCTCCCCCGGTCGATCGACACAGACCAGAGACGAGGAATCAAGCCGTGAGCGACGTCCGAAACGTGATCATCATCGGCTCCGGGCCCGCCGGCTACACAGCGGCGCTCTACACCGCCCGCGCTTCGCTGAAGCCGCTGGTGTTCGAGGGGGCTGTCACCGCGGGCGGCGCCCTGATGAACACCACCGAGGTGGAGAACTTCCCCGGCTTCCAGGACGGCATCATGGGCCCCGAGCTCATGGACAACATGCGCGCCCAGGCCGAGCGCTTCGGTGCCGAGCTGATCCCCGACGACGTCGTCTCCGTCGACCTCACCGGTGAGATCAAGACCGTGACCGACACGGCCGGCACCGTCCACCGCGCCAAGGCCGTCATCGTCACCACCGGCTCCCAGCACCGCAAGCTCGGTCTGCCCAACGAGGATGCCCTCTCCGGCCGCGGAGTCTCGTGGTGTGCCACGTGTGACGGCTTCTTCTTCAAGGACCAGGACATCGCCGTGATCGGCGGCGGTGACACCGCCATGGAAGAAGCCACCTTCCTCTCGCGCTTCGCCAAGTCCGTGACGATCGTCCACCGTCGTGACACCCTGCGCGCCTCCAAGGCGATGCAGGAGCGTGCCTTCGCCGACCCGAAGATCACGTTCGTCTGGGACAGTGAGGTCGCCGAGATCCAGGGCGACCCGAAGCTGGCCGGTCTGAAGCTGCGCAACCTCAAGACCGGTGAACTCTCCGACCTGCCGGTGACGGGTCTGTTCATCGCGATCGGCCACGACCCGCGCACCGAACTCTTCAAGGGCCAGCTCGACCTGGACGAGGAGGGCTACCTGAAGGTCGCCGCCCCGTCCACCCGGACGAACGTGACGGGTGTCTTCGGCGCAGGCGACGTCGTCGACCACACCTACCGTCAGGCGATCACCGCGGCCGGCACCGGCTGCTCCGCCGCCCTCGACGCCGAGCGCTACCTCGCCGCCCTCGCGGACGAGGAGCAGGCCGAGCCCGAGAAGACCGCCGTCTGACCTCCCGCCCCACCGCACACATCAGTTAAAGGAGCCCGCCGTGGCCGACCTCAAGCACGTAACCGACGACTCCTTCGAGCAGGACGTCCTCAAGAGCGATAAGCCCGTCCTGGTGGACTTCTGGGCTGCCTGGTGCGGCCCGTGCCGCCAGATCGCCCCGTCCCTCGAGGCGATCGCGGCCGAGTACGGCGACAAGATCGAGGTCGTCAAGCTCAACATCGACGAGAACCCGGGTACGGCTGCCAAGTACGGTGTGATGTCCATCCCGACTCTGAACGTGTACCAGAACGGCGAGGTCGCCAAGACCATCGTCGGCGCCAAGCCCAAGGCCGCGCTGGTCCGCGACCTTGAGGACTTCATCGCCGAGTGACGTTCTGAGTGTCGTACACGCGACACGTGTTTCACGTGAAACACGAATGGGCCGACCCGAAAGGGCCGGCCCATTTGCTTGTCCGGGGGGCGAGCACACAGACCCCCTTCCCCACAGCCCGTCCCAGAAGCCAGTCGGAGCCGATCACAGCGGTCGCAGCGCCGGCTCCTTCTGCACGGCCCCCAGGAGGCGGTCGAGCGCCATCTCCACGTCTTCCTTCCAGGAGAGGGTGGTGCGCAGTTCCAGCCTCAGTCGTGGGTGAGAAGGATGCGGCCGAACCGTCTTGAAGCCCACTGCCAGCAGATGGTCGGCCGGGAGAAGGCAGGCCGGGTCCTTCCAGCGGGCGTCACCGAACGCCTCGATCGCTTTGAAACCCCGACGCAGCAGATCTTTGGCGACCGTCTGGACCATCACCCGGCCGAGCCCCTGGCCCTGATAGCCCGGCACGATGAACGCGGTCATCAGCTGCACCGCGTCCGGGGAGACAGGGCTCGTGGGAAACGCCGTCGAGCGGGGAACGTACGCGGGAGGAGCGTAGAGCACATAGCCCACCGGGACGTCATCGACGTAAACGACCCGGCCGCAGGAGCCCCAGTCGAGCAGTACGGCGGAGATCCAGGCCTCTTTCTCCACTGCCGTCGTCCCCGTCCTTAACGCTGCCTCGCCGCTGACGGGGTCCAGCTCCCAGAAGACACAGGAACGGCAGCGCTGGGGGAGATCCTGAAGGTTGTCCAGCGTGAGTGGTACGAGCCGACGCCCCATGAAGGCTGATCCTCGCTTCCTTCGCCCGCAGCACCACGAGCGACCGTCAGAGCGCTCCGCGCCTGAACAGGCCGCCGACGAACCCACCGACCACACCGATACCCACGGCCGTACTCATCAGTCCGGCCCGGTTCATCCTTCGCATGGCCCCCGCCTGCCACGCGAAGGTGTCATCAGGGGGTCGCGCCATATCTCCTCGCATCGTATCCACGAGGCGATTCTCTCGGCACCGCGTGAAAGCAAAGAGCGAGCCGTGCTCCGGTAAGCAACGGAGGCGGCTCGCTCTTGGCAGTCGGGGGGGCGCGGCAACCCTGCCGGGGAAAGGTTCAGTCGTCCGTTTCCTCGGACTCGCCCTCCACGAGGCCCTTCTGAAGGACGGGCCCTTCGCCGGGAGCCAGACTGTCGAGAATCCGCTCGAGGTCTTCCATGGAGGCGAACTCGACGGTGATCTTGCCCTTCTTCTGCCCCAGATCAACCTTGACCCGCGTCTCGAAGCGGTCCGAGAGCCGGGTGGCGAGGTCGGACAGCGCCGGCGACACCCGGCCTCCGGCACGGGGCCCCTTGGACCGCTGCGGGGTCTGGGGACGCGACCCCATGAGGGTCACGATCTCTTCGACCGCCCGCACGGACAGCCCTTCCGCCACGATGCGGTGGGCCAACCGATCCTGCTCCTCCGAATCGTCGACGGAGAGCAGCGCCCTCGCGTGGCCGGCCGAGAGCACACCGGCCGCCACCCGGCGCTGGACTGCCGGTGAGAGCTTCAGCAGCCGCAGCGTGTTGGAGACCTGAGGACGTGAGCGTCCGATCCGGTCTGCCAGCTGGTCGTGGGTGCAGTTGAAGTCCTTCAGCAACTGATCGTAGGCGGCAGCCTCCTCCAGCGGGTTCAGCTGAGCCCGGTGGAGGTTCTCCAGCAGCGCGTCCAGAAGGAGCTTCTCGTCGTCCGTGGCTCGGACAATCGCCGGAATCGCCTCCAGGCCCGCCTCACGGCAGGCCCGCCAGCGCCGCTCACCCATGATCAGCTCATAGCGCGAGGGACCGGTCTGCCGTACGACCACCGGCTGGAGGAGACCGACCTCCTTGATGGAGGTGATCAGCTCCTGAAGCGCGTCTTCGTCGAAGACCTCGCGCGGCTGGCGCGGGTTCGGGGTGATGAAGTCGAGGGGAAGTTCCGCGAAGTGGGCTCCCAGGGGCGGTGCGGGAACGTCCGCTGCACCATTCGCCGAGGGCTCCTCGGTTTCACGTGAAACAGGCGGCAGTGTAGCCACCTTCGCCGCGGCCACCCCACGATCAGTCGTCAGGACCGGAACCCCGGCGGAGGACGTGGAGGTCCCACCTCCCACCGCGGTCTGCGCCGGTGTCCTCTCCGTCGGGGCAGCAGGGATCAGTGCGCCGAGACCACGGCCCAGCCCCCTCCGTCGATCACTCACTGCATCCCCTCCATGGTCGGGTTGTTCTGAGCGCCGATATGGGCGTGCGTGCCGTCGTAGCTGACGCCGACGCCCCTCAGCGCGATCTCTCGGGCTGCTTCAAGGTAAGACAGGGCACCGCTCGATCCAGGATCGTAGGTCAGTACCGTCTGGCCATAACTCGGCGCTTCGGAGATACGGACCGAGCGGGGAATGCTCGTCCGCAGCACCTCGTCACCGAAGTGGGTGCGCACCTCCTCGGCGACCTGCGACGCAAGGCGCGTCCGGCCGTCGTACATGGTGAGCAGGATGGTCGACACATGGAGAGTGGGGTTGAGATGACCTCGCACCAGGTCGACGTTGCGCAGCAGCTGACCGAGTCCCTCCAGTGCGTAGTACTCGCACTGGATCGGGATGAGGACCTCCTGGCCGGCGACCAGCGCGTTGACCGTCAGGAGTCCGAGCGAGGGCGGGCAGTCGATGAGGACATAGTCCAGCGGCTGCTCGTACGCCTGGATGGCTCGCTCAAGCCGGCTCTCGCGTGCCACCAGCGACACGAGTTCGATCTCCGCACCGGCGAGATCGATCGTGGCGGGAGCACAGAAGAGGCCTTCGACATCGGGGACCGGCTGGACCACTTCCGCCAGGGGACGGCTCTCGACCAGCACGTCGTAGATGGACGGGACTTCGGCGTGATGGTCGATCCCAAGAGCGGTGGAGGCATTGCCCTGTGGGTCGAGGTCGATCACCAGAACACGGCTACCGTGCAGGGCCAGCGATGCGGCAAGGTTGACGGTCGTCGTCGTCTTACCCACACCGCCCTTCTGATTGGCCACCACAATGATGCGGGTCTGTTCGGGCCGCGGGAGGCCTTCGCCGGCGCGGCCGAGGGCCTCTACCGCCAGTTGGGCAGCACGACCGATCGGAGTATCGTCCATCGGAGGCGGTGTTTCACGTGAAACATCCTCCCCCATCGACTCGGTACGGGGACCGGGGACCGGATCGGTCATCGGTCCCGCGATGTTGGCGTCGGACCGCAAGGATTCACTCTCCTCGACTTCAGGCTCGCAATGCACAGAGCCTCCCATGCCTTCGGGGTCGCGAACCAGTGAGGCCTGGTCTTCTGTGGAGAAATCCACCTCTGTGGACAACTCCGCCCCACTGGCGAGTGAGCCGAGAGGCTTCCGATCGCGAGGTTCTGCCGCAGTGCGTCCGCGGCTGATGATGCCGTGCAGCAATGAGCGATGTTTCACGTGAAACACGATGCACAGCGCCCGCGACCGAAATGCCGCGACACTCCGTCATGCGCGGGTCGGGCAGCTTGTGTGGAGTACGACTGCTCTTCGGACTGAATCAGCGACGACGACGTGTGCGACCTGTCCGGGCCGCCTTGGCACGCTTCGCAGCGAACCTCACACCACCGGGACTCTCCCCGACCTCGACCCGCACGACCGTGGAGAGCGGATCGACCACGCCCTCGCCGACGTGAAGGATCGACGTGCTCACCGCGCCGAGCTTGCTCAGCGCGGTGGCGGCGCTCTTCAGCTCCTCCTCGGCGGTGTCGCCCTTCAGCGCGAGCATCTCACCGTAGGGGCGCAGCAGCGGGATGCCCCAGGCGGCCAGACGATCCAAGGGAGCGACAGCACGGGCGGTCACGACATGGACCGGCGGCAGCTTGCCCATGACCTCTTCGGCGCGGCCGCGCACGACGGTCACATGGTCCAGGCCGAGAAGCTCGACGACCTCGGTCAGGAAGTTGGTGCGTCGCAGGAGCGGCTCCAGCAGGGTGATCTTCAGATCCTCCCGAACCAGGGCCAGGGGGATGCCGGGCAGGCCGGCACCGGATCCGACGTCGCAGATCGTCACGTCCTCGGGCACGGCCTCGGAGAGCACCGCGCAGTTCAGGATGTGCCTCTCCCACAGCCGGGGCACTTCCCGTGGGCCGATGAGCCCACGCTGCACACCTGCCTCTGCCAGGAGCTCGGCGTACCGGACCGCATCCGCGAAGCGATCACCGAATACCTCGCGTGCTTGCTCAGGCGCAGGGGGGAGCTCCGCTGCCTCCGTCACGGGGACCGTCCTTCCGTACCGCATCGACGCGTTCCGCGCCGACCACCAGAACTACCAGGCTGACAAAGACCGGCCCCGCCTGCGCGACAGACGGGGCCGGTGATACGTGCGTATTGAATCAGTTGGGCAGCACGACGACGAAGCGCTGCGGCTCCTCGCCCTCGGACTCACTGCGCAGACCGGCTGCCTTGACCGCGTCGTGGACGACCTTGCGCTCGAAGGGCGTCATCGGGTTCAGCTTGACCGGCTCACCGCTGTTCTTCGCGTCGGCCGCGGCCTTGGCGCCCAGCTCAGAAAGCTCGGTGCGCTTCTTGGCCCGGTAGCCGGCGATGTCCAGCATCAGTCGGCTGCGGTCGCCGGTCTCCCGGTGCACCGCAAGACGCGTCAGCTCCTGCAGTGCCTCCAGCACCTCGCCGTCCCGGCCGACGAGCTTGTACAGGTCTCGGCCGCCCGTGTCACTGATGATCGACACCGAAGCACGGTCGGCCTCGACATCCATGTCGATGTCGCCGTCGAGGTCGGCGATGTCCAGCAGACCCTCGAGGTAGTCCGCCGCGATCTCACCCTCCTGCTCCAGGCGGGTCAGGGTGTCTGCACCCTCGGCGGCGGCGGAGGTGGTGCCTTCCGTCACGGGATGGGCTCCTTCTTACTTCTTGGACGGGGACTTGGGGCGCTGCGGGCCGCCCTTGCGCTGCCCGGACTGGGCCCTGCTGCGGCCACCGGAGCCGGTCTTCGGCTTGGGCGCACCGGCGGGCTTGGCGTCTTCCGGCTCGTCGGACTTGGTCAGCGAGGTGGGCTCGCCGGCCGGCTTGGTGGCTCCGGACTGGCGCTGGGCCTTGGTCTGCCGCTTGGGCTGCTGACGCCGGGCCGTGGCCGTCGTGACATCGCCGTCCTCGGTGAGGGTGGCGGTCTGGGCCTCGCCCTTCGCGACGGTGCCGTCGGGCTGTGCCGCGAAGCCAGCCTTGTTCAGACCGTTGATGAACTTGCGCTCGTAGTCGTTGCGGTCGCGGCCCTTGGCCACGATCGCCTTGACGATGGCCTTCTGACCGCGGCTGCGCGTCTTGCCGTGGTGCGTGACCTGCTTGTACAGGCGCTCCAGGTAGGCACCCTGAGCCTTGGAGCCGGGGGTCGGGTTGTTGCGGATGACGTACATCTGCTGGCCCATGGTCCACACGTTGGTGGTCAGCCAGTAGACGAGGACACCGACCGGGAAGTTGATGCCGAAGACGGCGAACATGACGGGGAAGACGTACATCAGCATCTTCTGCTGCTGCATGAACGGCGTCTTCACCGTGGTGTCGACGTTCTTCGTCATCAGCTGGCGCTGCGTGAAGAACTGCGAGGCCGACATCAGGACGATCATGATCGCGGTGACGATGCGGACGTTGGCCAGCGAGGCATCGAGCGCGGCGACTTCCGCAGCGCTGTCGGTGAACTTCGCGGCCAGCGGGGCGCCGAAGATGTGCGCCTTCTGCGCGCTCTGCAGCAGGCTCTCGTTGATCACACCGATGGTGTCACCGTTGGCGATGCCGTTGAGCACGTGGTAGAGGGCGAAGAAGAACGGGGACTGCGCCAGGATGGGAAGGCACGAGGAGAGCGGGTTGGTGCCCGTCTCCTTGTACAGCTTCATCATCTCTTCGGACTGGCGCTGTTTGTCGTTCTTGTAGCGCTCCTGGATCTTCTTCATCTCGGGCTGCAGAGTCTGCATCGCCCGCGTGGCCTTGATCTGCTTCACGAAGAGCGGGATCAGGCAGATCCGGATGAGGATCACCAGGGACACGATGGACAGGCCCCAGGCCCACCCGGTGTCAGCACCGAAGAGGGCGCCGTACACCTTGTGGAACTGGACGATGACCCAGGAGACGGGTGTGGTGATGAAACTGAAGAGGCTGGCAATCGTGTCCACTAATCATGCTCCTTGGGCATGGGACGGGGTCTCTGCGGCCGGGCTCGAAGAAGGATTCTCTCCGGTGGCCGTTTCGGCGGCGGAGGGCCCGCCCTTGCGTGCGCGCCATGTGTTGCGCAGCATCTCGTGCCACCGCGGACGCTTACGCGGCGGGACATGGTCCACGCCGCCGAGCGACCACGGATTGCATCGCAGGATGCGCCAGGCGGTGAGGGCCGTTCCCTTGATCGCACCGTGTCGGTCGATGGCCGTATAGCCGTAGTGGGAGCACGACGGGTAGTACTTGCACACCGGCCCGAGCAGCGGACTGATCGTCCACTGGTAGAGCTTGATCAAGGCCAGCAGCGGGTACTTCATCGCGCGCCCCCTCCTAGTAGCCGTTGAAGGGCGGCATCGAGGTCTTGGGCCAGCTGTGCGTGGTCGGCGTCACCCGCACCGGGCAGTGCCCGTACGACTACCAGGCTACCGGGGGGAAGGAGGGTGACTCGGTCGCGCATCAGATGGCGCAGTCTGCGCTTCACTGTGTTGCGCACGACCGCTCCGCCCACGGCCTTGCTCACGACGAAACCCGCACGCGTCGGGGGAGCGCTCTCCCCAGGCGCGTGCGGGTCCGTTGCACCGCTTCGAAGGTGGACGACGAGAGTCGGGCGTCCTGCCCGACGACCCCGTCGTACCGCGGTCGCGAAGTCCTCGCGCCGCCTCAGCCGATGCTCGGTAGGCAGCACGACGTCATGACCTGATCAGGCTCAGGCGGACAGGTTGGCGCGACCCTTGCTGCGGCGGTTCGCGAGAATCGCGCGGCCGGCACGGGTGCGCATCCGCAGGCGGAAGCCGTGGGTCTTGGCGCGACGACGGTTGTTCGGCTGGAAGGTGCGCTTGCTCACTCGGGGGCTCCAGAAATCAATCGGTGGTGGCGGGGTGCCGTCCTGGCTGTCACCGTGCGCCCACGAGGTAGCTCGCGGTCAACGCCCGAGTGCACCGCTTCCCGATCACCTGACGTGATCTGTGCCCATCGGAGGCAGGCGGCAGCAGCCATCGACAACTCGACCTGGTCACGGTACGCGCGGCTGCGCCATCCGGTCAAACCGGCCCCCGTCGGGGGACACTGTCCACAGGCTGGGGACAACAACTTGAACCGCAGCCGTCGGCCTGACTACCGTGGCTGAACTCCGATTCGTTCCTTTGTCCCTGCTCCCACCCGATGCGAATCCCCAACCGTCCCACCATCACACGAACGTGGGACCCACGAGAGAGCGTGCCCTGTGGCTGACGTACCTGCCGATCTTGCCGCAGTGTGGCCACGCGTACTGGAGCAGCTCCTCGGTGAGGGCCGCGGCCAGGGTGTCGAGGTGAAGGACGAGCACTGGATCAGGCGCTGCCAGCCGCTCGCCCTGGTCGCGGACACCGCCCTGCTCGCCGTGCCGAACGAATTCGCCAAGGGCGTGCTGGAGGGCCGACTCGCCCCGATCGTCAGCGAGACGCTGAGCCGGGAGTGCGGCCGGCCGATCCGGATCGCGATCACCGTCGACGACTCCGCGGGTGAACCCTCCGCCCCGTCGACGCCGTCGCGCTACGACGAACCCGAGGACCAGCCGGTCCAGTACGACGGCCCGCGCGACAACCCGTACCAGGGCTACGGCCGGCACCGCGCCGATCAGCCCCAGGGTGGGGGCGACCAGGGCACCCGCCAGGACCAGCTGCCCACCGCGCGACCTGCCTACCCCTCGGAGTACCAGCGGCCCGAGCCCGGCGCCTGGCCCCGGCCGGGGCAGGACGAGTACGGCTGGCAGCAGCAGCGCCTCGGTTTCCCCGAACGCGACCCTTACGCATCGCCGCCCCAGAACTCCTACGGCGGCTCCTCCGGGCAGGACGCGTACGGATCGCCGTCCCAGGACGCGTACGGATCGCAGGACCAGGACTCCTACGGCCCGTCCTCGCAGGACTACCGGCCGCAGGCCATGGAGCGGCCGTCCTACGACCGCTCGCCCTACGACCAGAAGCGTTCCGAGTACCAGCAGTCACGCCCCGAGTACGACCAGCGCGACCCCACCCGGCGGGAGATGCCGGAGTCCTCGGCCGGTGGCGGTCATCCGCACCGCGGCCCGGCCGGTCACGGTCAGTCCGGCACACCCGGTCCGCTGGGCGCGAAGCCCGCGCCGGCGAGCGGGTCCGGCGAGCCGACCGCCCGGCTCAACCCGAAGTACCTCTTCGACACGTTCGTCATCGGCGCCTCGAACCGTTTCGCGCACGCGGCCGCGGTCGCCGTCGCCGAGGCGCCCGCGAAGGCGTACAACCCGCTGTTCATCTACGGGGAGTCGGGCCTGGGCAAGACGCACCTGCTGCACGCCATCGGGCACTACGCACGCAGTCTCTATCCGGGCACGCGGGTGCGGTACGTCAGCTCGGAGGAGTTCACCAACGAGTTCATCAACTCCATCCGCGACGGCAAGGGCGACAGCTTCCGCAAGCGGTACCGCGAGATGGACATCCTGCTCGTCGACGACATCCAGTTCCTGGCGGACAAGGAGTCGACGCAGGAGGAGTTCTTCCACACCTTCAACACGCTCCACAACGCCAACAAGCAGATCGTGCTGTCCTCCGACCGGCCGCCCAAGCAGCTGGTGACGCTGGAGGACCGGCTGCGGAACCGTTTCGAGTGGGGCCTGATCACGGACGTCCAGCCGCCCGAGCTGGAGACGCGGATCGCGATCCTGCGCAAGAAGGCGGTGCAGGAGCAGCTCAACGCCCCACCGGAGGTGCTGGAGTTCATCGCGTCCCGCGTCTCGCGCAACATCCGTGAGCTGGAGGGCGCGCTGATCCGGGTGACGGCGTTCGCGTCGCTCAACCGGCAGCCGGTGGACCTGGGCCTGACCGAGATCGTCCTGAAGGATCTGATGCCCGGTGGTGACGACTCGGCGCCCGAGATCACCTCGACGGCCATCATGGGCGCGACCGCGGACTACTTCGGGCTCACGGTCGAGGACCTGTGCGGCACCTCCCGCGGCCGCGCGCTGGTGACGGCCAGGCAGATCGCCATGTATCTGTGCCGGGAGCTGACGGATCTCTCGCTGCCGAAGATCGGCGCCCTGTTCGGCGGCCGCGACCACACGACGGTCATGCACGCGGACCGCAAGATCCGCAATCTGATGGCCGAGCGGCGCTCCATCTACAACCAGGTGACCGAGCTGACCAACCGCATCAAGGCGGGCTGACGGAGCCGCACGGACCTGTCGAGGGCGTTCCGGGAGCTGTTCCCGGGACGCCCTTCTTCGTACCGCGGGTCGGCGTCCGGTCATCCACTGTTCGATTACTCGCCGGGTTACGGCCGCTCTCCACAGATTCGGTGACTTTCTCCCGTCCACACCCTGGGGACTGCCAAGTTGTCCAGATCCTGTCCACAGGCAGCCTGCGTGAAAGAGAATCGAGGCAGGTCACCTGGCTGTGGATTGGTGGACAAAAGTTTTCCACAGGTTGTGGATGACGAGCTGGTGCACAGCCTGTGCACGGAGTTGTCCACGGGTAACCCACAGGGTCTGGCTGGTTGTCCCCAGCGATCGCCGGTTTCTCCACATGGCTGTCCACTGTTCGGCAATCCGACGCACCTCCTCACCGGTCCGAGTGAAAGGCGTCACACGCAGGTGCCGGATTGGGCTGTGGGAAAGCCGGGTAAAACTGGGGACGGTCCTGGGGAGAAGTCGCCTCACCCTGTGCATGGGGTGTGCAGAACTTTCTGTTCTCCACAGAAGACCCCGGTTGTCCACCGCCTCCGTCCCCAGGGCCAGTGGATAAAATCTCGCCTCTGAGCTGCGGAAACAGGGTTATCCACGGTATCCACAGCCCCTACTACTACTCCCAACCAGAGAGAGCGAGAAGTCCGGTTCGAAGCGGGTGCTGTGCACAACTCGTCGTCCGGGCCCCGGCTGCCCCTCGTCACGACTTGACCCCGACGGGCACCTACTGTCAGTGCGGTGCGTCAGACTGGTCCCCGGTGGTCCTTCCCCTCACCGGGGCCGACGACACCGAGACAGACGACGAAGGCCAGGCAGGGCGAGAAGCGCCGGCAACAGCAGGAGGCGGCAAGAGTGAAGATCCGGGTGGAACGCGACGTACTCGCGGAGGCCGTGGCCTGGGCGGCGCGCAGCCTCCCGGCCCGTCCGCCGGCGCCTGTCCTCGCCGGCCTCCTGCTGAAGGCCGAGGACGGAGCCCTCAGCCTCTCCAGCTTCGACTACGAGGTCTCCGCGCGCGTCTCGGTGGAGACCGAGGTGGAGGAGGAGGGCACCGTCCTCGTCTCCGGCCGGCTGCTCGCGGACATCTGCCGGGCGCTCCCCAACCGCCCCGTGGAGATTTCCACAGACGGTGTACGGGCCACGGTGGTCTGCGGCTCCTCGCGGTTCACTCTGCACACACTGCCTGTGGAGGAGTACCCGTCACTGCCCCAGATGCCGAACGCGACGGGCACGGTCCCCGGCGAGGTCTTCGCCTCCGCCGCCGCCCAGGTCGCCATCGCGGCCGGCCGTGACGACACCCTGCCCGTCCTCACCGGTGTGCGCATCGAGATCGAGGGCGACACCGTGACGCTGGCCTCCACCGACCGCTACCGCTTCGCGGTCCGCGAGTTCCTGTGGAAGCCGGAGAACCCGGATGCCTCCGCGGTCGCCCTGGTGCCCGCCAAGACGCTCCTGGACACCGCCAAGGCGCTCACGAGCGGCGACAGCGTCACCATCGCGCTGTCCGGCTCGGGCGCGGGCGAGGGCCTGATCGGCTTCGAGGGCGCCGGCCGGCGTACGACGACCCGGCTCCTGGAGGGCGACCTCCCGAAGTACCGCACCCTGTTCCCGACGGAGTTCAACTCCGTCGCCGTGATCGAGACCGCCCCCTTCGTCGAGGCCGTCAAGCGCGTGGCCCTGGTCGCCGAGCGCAACACGCCGGTGCGGCTCAGCTTCGAGCAGGGCGTGCTCATCCTGGAGGCCGGTTCCAGCGACGATGCACAGGCTGTGGAGAGGGTCGACGCCCAGCTCGACGGCGACGACATCTCGATCGCCTTCAACCCGACCTTCCTGCTGGACGGCCTCAGCGCCATCGACTCCCCGGTGGCCCAGCTGTCCTTCACGACGTCCACCAAGCCCGCGCTGCTCAGCGGCAGGCCGGCGGTCGACGCCGAGGCGGACGAGGCCTACAAGTACCTGATCATGCCGGTTCGCCTCAGCGGCTGAGCCGTCCGGACCTGTCCACAGGCCGTGGGGGAACGCCTCCCGGCCTGTGGATGAATCCGCAGGTGAGCGCGTGGCTGCGCGGTACGTCTGAGCGCGTATGCCCACAGGTGTGCGTGACAGTCCGGGGCTAGGCTCGGACAGGGGTGCGAAGGTGCCCCACACGCCACACAGCGACCTAAGGAACAACTGATGGAGCTCGGTCTCGTCGGCCTCGGCAAGATGGGCGGCAACATGCGCGAGCGGATCCGCCGCGCAGGCCACACCGTCGTCGGATACGACCGCAACCCGGACCTCGCCGATGTCCACAGCCTCTCTGAGCTTGTGGACAGTCTCAAGGGCCCGCGGGTCGTCTGGGTGATGGTCCCGGCCGGTGCCGCCACCCAGTCGACCGTCGACGAGCTGGGCGAACTGCTCGAGCCGGGTGACGTCGTCGTGGACGGCGGCAACTCCCGCTGGACTGACGACGAGAAGCACGCCGCGGAACTTGCCGCCAAGGGCATCGGCTTCGTCGACTGCGGCGTCTCCGGCGGTGTGTGGGGCCTGCAGAACGGCTACGCGCTGATGTACGGCGGCGATCCGGAGAACGTCGCCAAGGTGCAGCCGGTCTTCGACGCGCTCAAGCCCGAGGGCGACTTCGGCGCGGTGCACGCCGGCAAGGTCGGCGCCGGCCACTTCGCGAAGATGGTCCACAACGGCATCGAGTACGCCATGATGCAGGCCTACGCCGAGGGCTGGGAACTGCTGGAGAAGGTCGACTCGGTCACCGACGTCCGCGAGGTGTTCCGCTCCTGGCAGGAGGGCACGGTCATCCGCTCCTGGCTGCTCGACCTGGCGGTCGACGCCCTCGACGAGGACGAGCACCTGGACAAGCTGCGCGGCTACGCACAGGACTCCGGCGAGGGCCGCTGGACCGTGGAGGCCGCCATCGACAACGCGGTGCCGCTCCCGGCCATCACGGCCTCGCTGTTCGCGCGGTTCGCCTCCCGCCAGGAGGACTCGCCGCAGATGAAGATGATCGCCGCCCTGCGCAACCAGTTCGGCGGCCACGCGGTAGAGAAGAAGTAGTCCACACGACCGTTTCGGCGGTCCGTCGCAGGACCGTTTCCGCGGTCCATCACGCCGGGGAGGTCGGCGAAACGACCATGCACGTCACGCATCTGTCGCTGGCCGACTTCCGCTCGTACGCCCGGGTCGAAGTCCCGCTCGACCCGGGCGTCACCGCTTTCGTCGGCCCCAACGGGCAGGGCAAGACGAACCTCGTCGAGGCCGTGGGTTACCTCGCCACCCTGGGCAGTCACCGGGTCGCCTCCGACGCGCCCCTGGTCCGCATGGGCGCCGACCGCGCCGTCGTCCGGGCGCAGGTCCGGCAGGGCGAGCGGCAGCAGCTCGTCGAGCTGGAGCTGAACCCCGGCAAGGCCAACCGCGCCCGCATCAACCGGTCCTCGCAGGTCAGACCGCGTGACGTGCTGGGGATCGTACGGACCGTGCTGTTCGCGCCCGAGGACCTGGCTTTGGTGAAGGGTGATCCCGGGGAGCGGCGCCGGTTCCTCGACGAGCTGATCACCGCGCGCTCCCCGCGGATGGCCGGGGTGCGTTCCGACTACGAGCGGGTGCTCAGGCAGCGCAACACCCTGCTGAAGTCCGCCGCGCTGGCCCGTCGGCACGGTGGCCGGACGATGGACCTGTCCACGCTCGACGTGTGGGACCAGCACCTCGCGCGCGTGGGCGCCGAGTTGCTGGCCGCCCGTCTCGATCTGGTGGCCGCGGTCCAGCCGCTCGCCGACAAGGCGTACGAGCAGCTCGCCCCCGCCGGCGGCCCGGTCGCGCTGGAGTACAAGGCGTCGGCTCCGGGCGAGGCGCACACGCGCGAGGACCTCTACGAGCAGCTGATGGGCACGCTCGCCGAGGTCCGCAAGCAGGAGATCGAACGGGGCGTGACCCTCGCGGGGCCGCACCGGGACGACGTGCTGCTCAAGCTCGGTCAGCTGCCCGCCAAGGGGTACGCCTCCCACGGTGAGTCCTGGTCGTACGCGCTGGCCCTGCGGCTGGCCTCCTACGACCTGCTCCGGGCCGAGGGCAACGAGCCGGTGCTGATCCTCGACGACGTCTTCGCCGAGTTGGACAGCAGGCGGCGGGAACGGCTGGCGGAGCTGGTCGCGCCGGGTGAGCAGGTACTGGTCACCGCCGCCGTCGACGACGACGTCCCGCATGTGCTCGCGGGCGCGCGGTACGCCGTGGCGCAGGGGACCGTGGAGCGCGTATGACGTCGCAGGAGCCGAAGAAGGCGCCCGAGCCCTCAGGGGTCGACCTGGCGCGCGTGGCGCTGAGGGCGGCGCGCGAGCAGGCACGCGCGCGTGGGGACGCGGTGCAGCAGAAGAAGCAGGCACGGCGCGGCGGCGGCCTGCGCTCCGGCGC
Source organism: Streptomyces sp. NPDC088766 (assembly GCF_044750845.1). Classification (NCBI taxonomy): domain Bacteria; kingdom Bacillati; phylum Actinomycetota; class Actinomycetes; order Kitasatosporales; family Streptomycetaceae; genus Streptomyces; species Streptomyces sp. NPDC088766. The sequence continues at coordinate 239,875 of NZ_JBIVKQ010000003.1, forward strand.
GCGGGCGGACGGCCGCGACCCCCTTGCGCTCGGTGCGGCGATCAACCGGCTCCTCACCGAGCGCGGCTGGGAGGCGCCGGCCGCGGTGGGCGGGGTGATGGGGCGCTGGCCGCAGATCGTCGGTGAGGACGTCGCCAAGCACTGCGAGCCGGAGAGGTACGACGAGGACGAGCGGGTGCTGTTCGTGCGCTGCGACTCCACGGCCTGGGCGACGAACCTGCGGCTGCTCGCCCCGACGCTGGTCGCCCGGCTCAACGAGGACCTCGGCCACGGCCGGGTGCGGCAGATCAGGGTGCAGGGTCCGACGGGTCCCGTCCGTCGTTACGGTCCCCTGCGGGCCCCGGGCAGCAAGGGCCCCGGCGACACCTACGGGTGACATCTGTCACGTACTCCGGCCGGCGCGGTGCTGTCGTACCGTCCCGGCCGTCTTCGTGTGCGGGCCCACGGCTCCGTGCGGCCCGTGAGTGGTCCGGACCCGTTCCCGGACGGTCCGGGCAGGGTCCGAACCCGCTCCCGGAGGGGCCGTGCGAGGTGCGGACGGGGTGGCGGAACCGGAACTGACTCGCCGGTAGCCAAGGGTTGACACCCGGAAGCGCTGAGTGCCTCCGTGAGCCTCTTGGAGGCCCGCTCCGTATATGGGGACCCGGTGGAGACCGGTTGAGGGCGGCACATGCGGACTCAGGTACCGGCAAACCCCCATCACTGTCGGCGCTACCGGTAGACTGGAAGCCAATCCCGCCCCGAACGTGGGGACCGCCCGGGAGACGCTGAGCAACGCTGATCAAGGCTTACCAACGCAACATGCCGCAGCCGCTCCGGCAACCCGCCGACGAGCCCGGCTCGTGCTGTGCCAGAAAGGGCGCTTCGTGGCCGATTCCGGCAACCCCAACGAGAACATCCCGTCCACCGACGCCGGCGTCATCAGCGAGGCCGAGTCCTCGACCAGCGAGGTCACGGCCTCCTACGACGCCAGCGCCATCACCGTCCTCGAGGGCCTGGACGCGGTCCGCAAGCGACCCGGCATGTACATCGGCTCGACCGGCGAGCGCGGTCTGCACCACCTGGTGCAGGAGGTCGTCGACAACTCCGTCGACGAGGCGCTGGCCGGGCACGCGGACACCATCGACGTGACGATCCTGGCCGACGGCGGCGTGCGCGTCGTCGACAACGGCCGCGGCATCCCGGTGGGCATCGTCCCCTCCGAGGGGAAGCCCGCCGTCGAGGTCGTACTGACCGTGCTGCACGCGGGCGGCAAGTTCGGCGGCGGCGGTTACGCGGTCTCCGGCGGTCTGCACGGTGTCGGTGTCTCCGTCGTGAACGCCCTGTCGTCCAAGGTCTCCGTCGAGGTGCGGACCGACGGCCACCGCTGGACGCAGGACTACAAGATGGGCGTGCCGACGGCCCCGCTCGCCAAGCACGAGGCCACGGAGGAGACCGGCACCTCGGTCACCTTCTGGGCCGACGGCGACATCTTCGAGACCACCGAGTACTCCTTCGAGACGCTGTCGCGGCGCTTCCAGGAGATGGCGTTCCTCAACAAGGGTTTGACGATCAAACTCACTGATGAGCGCGAGTCGGCGAAGGCCGTGACCGGTGCGGACGAGGCGGGCGCCGACGTGAAGGACGAGGTCAAGTCCGTCACGTACCACTACGAGGGCGGCATCGTCGACTTCGTGAAGTACCTCAACTCCCGCAAGGGAGAGGCGGTCCACCCCACCATCATCGACCTCGAGGCCGAGGACAAGGACAAGAACCTCTCCCTCGAGGTCGCGTTGCAGTGGAACAGCGGCTACAGCGAGGGCGTGTACTCCTTCGCCAACATCATCCACACCCACGAGGGCGGCACGCACGAGGAGGGCTTCCGCGCGGCGCTGACCTCGCTGATCAACAAGTACGCGCGTGACAAGAAGCTGCTGCGCGAGAAGGACGACAACCTCACGGGCGACGACATCCGCGAGGGTCTGACCGCGATCATCTCGGTGAAGCTCAGCGAGCCCCAGTTCGAGGGCCAGACCAAGACCAAGCTGGGCAACACGGAGGCGAAGACCTTCGTCCAGAAGGCGGTCTACGAGCACCTCAACGACTGGCTGGACCGCAACCCGGTCGAGGCGGCGGACATCATCCGCAAGGGCATCCAGGCGGCCACCGCGCGCGTGGCGGCCCGCAAGGCCCGCGACCTCACGCGCCGCAAGGGCCTGCTGGAGTCGGCGTCGCTGCCGGGCAAGCTCTCCGACTGCCAGTCGAACGATCCCACCAAGTGCGAGATCTTCATCGTCGAGGGTGACTCCGCCGGCGGCTCGGCCAAGTCCGGCCGCAACCCGCAGTACCAGGCGATCCTCCCGATCCGCGGCAAGATCCTCAACGTCGAGAAGGCCAGGATCGACAAGATCCTGCAGAACCAGGAGATCCAGGCGCTGATCTCCGCCTTCGGCACGGGTGTGCACGAGGACTTCGACATCGAGAAGCTGCGCTATCACAAGATCATCCTGATGGCGGACGCCGACGTCGACGGCCAGCACATCAGCACCCTGCTGCTGACCTTCCTGTTCCGCTTCATGCGGCCGCTGGTCGAGGCCGGGCACGTGTACCTCTCCCGTCCCCCGCTCTACAAGATCAAGTGGGGCCGGGACGACGTGGAGTACGCGTACTCCGACCGCGAGCGGGACGCGCTGATCGAGATGGGCCGCCAGCGCGGCAAGCGGGTGCGCGAGGACTCCATCCAGCGCTTCAAGGGTCTCGGCGAGATGAACGCCGAGGAGCTGCGCGTCACCACGATGGACCAGGAGCACCGCGTCCTCGGTCAGGTCACCCTCGACGACGCCGCCCAGGCCGACGACCTGTTCTCGGTCCTCATGGGCGAGGACGTCGAGGCGCGCCGCGCCTTCATCCAGCGCAACGCCAAGGACGTCCGCTTCCTCGACATCTGAGTCGGTCTCAGCTGACCGGACCAGGAAGGATCAACACCAGCAATGACCGACGAGAACACTCCCGTCACCCCTGAAGAGGGCGGCGACATCGCCATGCGCGTCGAGCCCGTCGGGCTCGAGACGGAGATGCAGCGCTCGTACCTCGACTACGCGATGTCCGTCATCGTCTCGCGTGCGCTGCCGGACGTGCGGGACGGCCTCAAGCCCGTCCACCGCCGCGTCCTGTACGCCATGTACGACGGCGGCTACCGCCCCGAGCGCGGCTTCTACAAGTGCGCCCGCGTCGTCGGCGACGTCATGGGCAACTACCACCCGCACGGCGACTCCTCGATCTACGACGCTCTGGTCCGCCTCGCGCAGCCGTGGTCGATGCGCATGCCGCTCGTGGACTCCAACGGCAACTTCGGCTCGCCGGGCAACGACCCGGCCGCGGCCATGCGGTACACCGAGTGCAAGATGGCACCGCTGTCGATGGAGATGGTCCGCGACATCGACGAGGAGACCGTCGACTTCACGGACAACTACGACGGCCGTTCCCAGGAGCCGACCGTCCTGCCGGCCCGCTTCCCCAACCTGCTGATCAACGGTTCGGCCGGTATCGCGGTCGGCATGGCGACGAACATCCCCGCGCACAACCTGCGCGAGGTCGCGGCCGGCGCCCAGTGGTGCCTGGAGAACCCGGAGGCCTCGCACGAGGAGCTCCTGGACGCGCTGATCGAGCGCATCAAGGGCCCCGACTTCCCGACCGGCGCCCTCGTCGTCGGCCGCAAGGGCATCGAGGAGGCGTACCGCACGGGCCGTGGCTCCATCACCATGCGCGCGGTCGTCGAGGTCGAGGAGATCCAGAACCGCCAGTGCCTGGTGGTCACGGAGCTGCCCTACCAGGTCAACCCGGACAACCTCGCGCAGAAGATCGCCGACCTCGTGAAGGACGGCAAGATCGGCGGCATCGCGGACGTCCGTGACGAGACGTCCTCGCGCACCGGCCAGCGCCTGGTGATCGTCCTCAAGCGGGACGCGGTCGCCAAGGTCGTCCTGAACAATCTCTACAAGCACACGGACCTGCAGACCAACTTCGGCGCCAACATGCTGGCCCTGGTCGACGGCGTCCCGCGCACCCTCTCCCTGGACGCGTTCATCCGCCACTGGGTGACGCACCAGATCGAGGTCATCGTCCGCCGTACGAAGTTCCGGCTGCGCAAGGCGGAGGAGCGGGCGCACATCCTGCGCGGCCTGCTGAAGGCCCTGGACGCCATCGACGAGGTCATCGCGCTGATCCGGCGCAGCGACACCGTCGACATCGCGCGCACGGGCCTGAGGGACCTCCTGGAGATCGACGACATCCAGGCGAACGCCATCCTCGAGATGCAGCTGCGCCGCCTGGCCGCCCTGGAGCGCCAGAAGATCGTCCAGGAGCACGACGAGCTGCAGGCGAAGATCACGGAGTACAACGAGATCCTCTCCTCGCCGGTCCGTCAGCGCGGCATCGTCAGCGCCGAGCTGGCCGCGATCGTCGAGAAGTACGGCGACGACCGCAAGACCCAGCTGATCCCCTACGACGGTGACATGTCCATCGAGGACCTCATCGCCGAGGAGGACATCGTCGTCACCGTCACGCGCGGTGGTTACGTCAAGCGGACCAAGACCGACGACTACCGGGCGCAGAAGCGCGGCGGCAAGGGCGTGCGGGGCGCGAAGCTGAAGGAAGACGACATCGTCGACCACTTCTTCGTCTCCACCACGCACCACTGGCTGCTGTTCTTCACCAACAAGGGCCGCGTCTACCGGGCGAAGGCGTACGAGCTGCCCGACGCCGGGCGTGACGCGCGTGGACAGCACGTGGCGAACCTGCTGGCCTTCCAGCCGGACGAGGCGATCGCCGAGATCCTCGCGATCCGCGACTACGAGGCGGCGCCGTACCTGGTCCTGGCCACCAAGGGCGGTCTGGTCAAGAAGACGCCTCTGAAGGATTACGATTCGCCGCGTTCCGGCGGTGTCATCGCGATCAACCTGCGGGAGCGGGAGGACGGATCCGACGACGAACTGATCGGAGCCGAACTCGTCTCGGCCGACGATGATCTGCTGCTGATCAGCAAGAAGGCTCAATCGATCAGGTTCACCGCCTCGGACGACACTCTGCGCCCGATGGGCCGCGCCACCTCAGGTGTCAAGGGCATGAGTTTCCGTGCGAGCGACGAGCTGCTCTCGATGAATGTTGTTCGACCCGGTACGTTCGTGTTCACTGCCACAGACGGTGGGTACGCGAAGCGCACCAACGTCGACGAGTACCGCGTCCAGGGTCGCGGCGGCCTCGGCATCAAGGCCGCCAAGATCGTCGAGGACCGCGGCTCCCTCGTGGGCGCGCTGATCGTCGAGGAGACCGACGAGATCCTCGCCATCTCGCTGTCCGGCGGTGTGATTCGTACGCGAGTCAACGAGGTCAGGGAGACGGGCCGTGACACCATGGGCGTCCAACTGATCAACCTGGGCAAGCGCGATGCCGTGGTCGGCATCGCACGTAACGCCGAGGCGGGACGCGAGGCGGAGGAGGTCGACGGCGACATCGCCGTGGACGACATCGCCGAGGACGTCGCGACCAGCGGCACGGACGAGGGTGAGGCGCCCTCGACCGAGTAGCACGAGGAGTGAGTCATCGTGAGCGGAGCCACGGGCGCCGGTTCGGTCGGAACATCGGCCGGCACCTCTGCCGGCCCTTCGACCGGCACCCCTGCCGGTACGGAAACGGACGGCGGCCGTGGCTCCGCCGCGGTGAAGAAGGACGCGCGTACGGCCGATGCGCATGTGACGGATCCGCACACGACCAACCTCCAGGCGATCAAGTCGCCCGCGAAGGACTCGCACTCGCCCGACACGCATGGATCCCAGGGGGGAACTGTGACGGACACCCGAGGCCCGCAGACCCAGCAGTACGCCGCTGGAGCGGGCCAGGCCGGTGAGGCCCAGCAGGCCTCACCGCTGCCCGGCGAACGCCAGGGGCAGCAGCCCGGCGGGCCCTACCACCCGCCGCAGGCCTACTCGACCCCGGCACCGGCCGGCGCGGTCCGCCGGCCGCGCACCGGCGCCCGGACCACGCCCCGGGTGCGCAAGGCCCGGCTGCGCGTGGCGAAGGCCGACCCGTGGTCGGTGATGAAGGTCAGCTTCCTGCTCTCGATCGCGCTGGGCATCTGCACGATCATCGCGGCCGCGGTGTTGTGGATGGTCATGGACGCGATGGGCGTCTTCGCGACGGTCGGCGGCACGATCTCCGAGGCGACCGGCTCCAACGAGTCGAACGGCTTCGACCTCCAGTCCTTCCTCTCCCTGCCCAATGTGCTGCTGTTCACGGCGATCATCGCCGTCATCGACGTCGTCCTCGCGACGGCTCTCGCGACGCTCGGCGCGTTCATCTACAACCTGTCCGCGGGCTTCGTGGGCGGCGTCGAGCTGACCCTCGCCGAAGACGAGTGACTTGGCCGCACCGGCCGTTCCAAACCTCCACCGCCCCTCCGGCGACAACCGATTTTGGGACTGCCCGCGTCGTGCGCTAATCTTCAGGAGTCGGCGCGCGGGACACACACCGCAAAGCGCGGCGGGGCTATAGCTCAGTTGGTTAGAGCGCATCCCTGATAAGGATGAGGCCACAGGTTCAAATCCTGTTAGCCCCACCAGTACGAAGGCCCCCAACCGGTCAGGTTGGGGGCCTTCGGCGTGTTTGCGCGGGCTTGGGTCGGCGAGCTGCCGGGGAGGGTGGGCGAGCCGGGTGCGGGTGCAGGGTGAGGCCGGGTGACTGATCGCTGAGGCTTGGCGGTCTGGCCGGGTGCCGGGTGCCGGGTGTGAGGGGTGCTGCCGGGCCGTGAGGCCCGGTCTGGGCCATGGGCCTGGCCCCCGAGTCCTGAGCAGTGGAACTGGAACTCGTGCTCATGACTCGTCGCTCATGGCTCCGCACGGGGTGCGGGAGCCGGAGACGCCAGGCATGGGCATGGCGAAGGCCCGGTTGCTCCTGTGGGGAGCTGCCGGGCCTGCATCGTGCGGCTGTACGCAAGTTCGCCGTTACGTCGTGTTCGTGGCTGGGTGCGGCACGTGGTGCCGGGGCGTCAGCGCTGGAGGGGGACGAGGGGCTCGGTGGCGAGGTCGGTCTCGGTGTCGCACGGGGCCGTGAGGTCGTCCGGTTCCGTCTCGGGGAGCGAGCGCTGGCGGCAGTTGGGGGACTTTCCGTGGGCCTCGGCGTGGATGCGCTGCTTCATCGTGGGGGGCAGGGACCGGGCCAGTAGCCAGGACGCCCAGGGAGCCACCGCCGGCACGTTCGCGTGTACGGCGCTGTTGCTTTCACCGCTGTTGCGCGTCGGCTCGCTCTGCGCTACCGCCGTCGTGGCGGTGGTCGTGATGAGTCCGAGCGCCGTGCAGAGCGCGAGGAAGGCGGTGATGAAGGCGGTCCAAAGCTTCGTGATCCGGTTGTCGGTCATGGCCCCTCACTTTCGGGTCGGGCGATTTGCGTACTTTCCTCATGATGTGTATGCGGGGTGCGAAGTGATGGACCGACGCCCGTGGCGTGGCGTTGTTCCGATGAACACCACTCGGATGGGTGCAAGGCGGCCGATAACTCGTCGAAAGCGGTCGAAGTGACCTTCCGTGCGGGCGTGATCACCCTCTGGTCCGAGGGTGCGATCCTCTGCCACGGCCCTGCCTACAGGGCTGTCGAGGGCGGGAGTTGGAGGGCCGACGCAGGTCACCGATCGGTATCGGTCGGTGTGTATAGTCGGGCGCCAGAGGTCCCCTACGTCAAGGAAAGACGAGGTCGCGCGGTGAAGAAGCTTCTCCTGGTCGCACTGGCCGCCATCGGCGGGCTCCTCGTGTACCGCCAGATCCAGGCGGATCGCGCCGAGCAGGATCTGTGGACGGAGGCGACTGACTCCGTGCCCACGGGTTCGTGAGTACCGACACCGAATACTGATCAGGCCCCGACCGCTCTGTGCGGTCGGGGTTTTGTGTTGCGGGGGAGGCCGACCCCGGTTAGGGGCCGCGAAGCAGCCGTTTCGGACGTTCGTGCGGGATGCGGGGGCGGTGCCCGGGCCGGCAGGGCAGGATGGCCCACGGCCGGGTCCGGACAGGACCGCTGCCGGCGAGGTCGAGGGGGCGTGTGATGGGCCGGCGTACGGGGTGGACGACCGCACTGCGCGAGGTCGTGGCGCGGTCGGCCCTCGGGCGGGTCGTGGCCGTGGTGGCGGTGTGCTGCGTGGCCTCGGCCGGGTTGCCGGGGACCGTGGCCCAGGCCGCGGGTGCGGCGGAGGCACCCACCTACGAATTCGACCGGAGCGCCCGCGCCGTCACCGCCGCCGAAGACACCGCCGACGCCGTACGCCTGGAGCCGGGCACCACGTACCGCAGTGCCCTCGCGGGCCGCGAGAAGGCCTACTACCGGCTGGAACTCGACGACGCCTCGAACACGTACGTCTCCGTCACGGCCGTCCCGCGCGCCGGCGCCGCGCTCGCCAGCGGTGACGGCGTCAAGGTCTCCGTGCAGAACGCCGACGGCAGCAGCTGCTCCTACGACACCGTGACCGTGGGCGCCTCCAGGGACCCGCACCCGGTCACCGCCTGGGGGGCGCGCGAGATCCTGGCGGGCAAGGGCCTGTGCCAGGAGGCCGGCACCTACTTCCTCGTGGTCGAGCGCACCGAGACCAGCACCGGGGCCGGGCAGCCCTGGGAGCTGGAACTGGCGCCCGTGTCCGAGCCGCCGACTGCCGCCGGCGGTGCGACGAGCGTGCCCGAGGTGTGGGACTCCGCCACGCCCGCGCCCCTCGTCGCGGAACCCGTCGACCGTCCGGGCGGCGGCGGCTTCTCCGGTGCGACCGCCGTGGGGCAGGGCGTCTGGCGGGACGAGATCGTCCCCGGACAGACCCTCTACTACAAGGTGCCCGTCGACTGGGGACAGCAGCTGTACGCCACCGTCGACCTGGGCAGCGCGGGCACGGACTCCGGATTCGTGGTCCCCGCTCTCGACCTGACGGTCTACAACCCGGTGCGCGCCGAGATCGCCGGCACGAGCATCGGCTACGGAGGCACCCAGAAGTCGACCTCTCTGCCCCCGCTGCCGCCGGTCCGCCACGTCAACCGGTACGCCCCCACGGACCCGGCCCAGAGCCTGCGGTTCGCGGGTTTCCACTACCTCGCCGTGTACCTCTCGGCGCGCGTCGCCGAACGCTTCGGCGAGGGGCCCTACGGCGTGAAGCTGCGCGTCCGGATCGGCGGGACCGCACAGGCCGGACCGGAGTACGAGGGCCGGCCGGTGCCGAGCGGTGTCTTCGAGACCGGTGCGCGGAGCGGGCAGGGCGTCTCGGCCGGCGGTACGGCCGACGGCGGTGGCGGTGCCGGGGGTGACGGCGCGATGGCGGCGGTCGCCGTGGGCGGCATCGGTACCGGCAGCGCGCTGTTGCTGGTGCTCGGCGTGTGGACGGTGACGGCCAGGCGCCGCGCCTCCGCTCAGATCCGGGCCAACGCCCAGAACCCGACGGCGTAGCAGGCCAGGGCCAGCAGCAGAAGGGGCAGCGCGACCTTGGCGGGCGGCCCGGGCCGCCGGGCTGCTTTCGCTCGGCGATGACCACGGCGGCGGACGGGCTCCGGCGGTTCCGGAGCAGGGGCTGCGGAAGGCGGAACCTGTGGGTCCTGAGCGGTGTAGGAAGCGGTGGAGGCGTCGACACGCCTCGCGGACGAGGGCCGGGAAGGCAGTACGAAGGTGGACTCGCTCGGGGCGCCGCGAAGGGGGGCTTGCCCGGAGGCCGTGCCCGGGCGCAGGGGAGGCGGCAGGTGGAAGCCGCCGGTGTCCGACAGGGAGTGGACGGGGCCGGTGGAGGAGGTGGCACGCCGCTGACGCGGATCGTCGGCACCGCAGACGTGCGGTGGAGCGTCAGGCGCGGGGAAGGCCGCCCCCGGCCCGCCGGACAGAGACGATCCGGGCGGTACGGCGTCGTCGGCGCCGGTCCCGGGCGGTACGGCGCCCGCAGCCGGTCCCGGTCCGGCCTGGGGAACGGGCGGCCGTCGCGGCGGCACCTGAGGCGGTACGACGGGGGGACCGGGGGGCGGTGCGGCGGGCGGGGCCGGGGTCCCGGATGTCACGGAACCCGTGCCCGGCCATGCCGGCAGGGGATCCCGGCCCGGTTCGCCGGGAGTGGACCCCGTGGTGTCCTGCTGTGGGGGCATCCGCCCGAAGGACGAGGAGGCCACCGCGACGCCCGACGCCGGTTTTGCGGGGCCCTGGGGGCCGAAGCCCTCCGGCAGCGGTCCGATCTGGTCGAAGATCTCGATCTGCTCGTCGTCCGGGCCGGGCGCGGGAAGCAGCTCGGCGGCCGCGGCCAGTGCCTTGCGCGCCCCCGTCGCGGTGCGGAAGCGGGCCTCGGGGTCCGGTTGCAGCAGCGTGGCCACGACCTGCCACAGCGGATCGGGAACGTCCTTGGGTGCGCCCGGAGTTCCGTGCTCCGCGAAGTACTGGATGAGGGCCTTGGCGTCCGGCTTGGCGCCCTCGAGGAGGTACAGGGCGACGAGGCCGACGGCGAAGAGATCGGCGGGGAAGTCGGGTTCGGCACCCATCATCTGTTCGGGGGCGAGGTAGCCGGGTGTTCCCACCACGAGGTTGGTCTCGGTCAGGCGTGGCTCGCCCAGCCGCATCGCGATGCCGAAGTCGGACAGCCGCAGTCGTGGGCGGGCCGTCCCGGTGGCCTCCAGCAGGATGTTGGCGGGCTTGATGTCACGGTGGACGACACCCTCGGCGTGGACCGCGGAGAGTCCGGACAGCAGCTGGTCGAGGAGGGTGCAGACGAACAGGGGAGGCAGCGGGCCGTAGTCGCCCACGAGGTGGACCAGGGAACCGCCGGTGACCAGGTCCATGGTGAACAGGACCTTGTCGTCGTCCGCGGCCCAGCTGGCGGGGGCGAGAACGTGGGGATGGTCGATGCGCAGCGCCTGCTCGCGGACGAAGCGGAGCAGCGCGTGGGCGTCGCTCTGCTGGAGCACCTTGGCGGCGACATAACGGCGGCGGCGATGGTCCCAGGCGCGCCAGACGGCGCCGACTCCTCCGCGGCCGATCGGGTCGGCGAGTTCGTACCGTGCGGCGAAGACCTCACCCATGGTGGTGCGTCGCTCCTCCCCGTCGGGATTTCCCCTGCTGTCCCCTCGCTACCCCGGTGATGAGTGATACGACCCCCGTGGCCCGTCACGATCCGGCTCGCGTCATCCCCCGGCGAAGAGCGCCACTTCCGCGCCCCTCGCGGTCCCGCACTGTGCCGTCGGCCCGGTCGCCGAACCCCCTCCGGTCACCGGGCCCGGTGCTCAGCTCTGGTGGGACTGGTAGTGCGCCACGGCGTCCGAGGTACGGCCGGCGCCGTAGACCTTGAGGAACTCTGCCAGTTCCGGGTGGGTCGGGGCGAGGGTGTCGGCCGCGTCGATGATGTCACCGGCGGCGGCCACCGAGCGCAGCAGCGACTGGATCTCGCGGACGACCCGCTTGACCGTGGGCGCCCCCGAACCGCTCGTCGTCTGCGTGGTGTTGCTGAGCACCGATCCCCCTTGCGACCGCTTGATCTCGTCCATGCGCTCGGTCGCCTCGGCGGCGCTGACGCTGCCGTCCGCGACCTGGGCCGCCAGCTCCTGCAACAGCTGCACCCGCTGTACGACCGCCGGGTTGCCGATCTTCGCCCGCTGCCCGCTCATCAGCTGGGACAGCATCGGCGCCGACAGCCCCAGCACCCCCGCGAGACGAGCCTGGTTGAGACCGAGGTCGTCTATGAGCTTACGGAAGAGCGCCCCCAGCGGCTCCCCGTACCAGTTCCGCTGCAGTTCCCGCGCTCTCGCGGTGGCTTCCTGCTGTGCGGCGTCCATGTGCGTCTCCCCATCGCTTCCCCAAGAAACCGCGGTTCGCTGTCGCGAACCACGCCGAGCATCTTACGGAGAGTGGTCATCCGCGGGGACCCCCAATCTTTTTGCGAGATACGGGGGGTGACCCGGTACTCTGGTCGTCGGCGCCCGCCGGGATCGTCTCCTCCGGCCGGACGCTTACCCATGAGGGGCCTTAGCTCAGTTGGTAGAGCGCTGTCTTTGCATGGCAGATGTCAGGGGTTCGACTCCCCTAGGCTCCACATCGAAAGAGCCCCTCCGTCCGGTGACCACCGGACGGAGGGGCTCTTCTTCGTGTGACCCCGCGGATTCCTGGAGCGACGGCCCCCTGGATCCTCGGGGCTGTTTCACGTGAAACGTGGGCAGAGAGGCTCAGCCGCGGTCCTCGCGCTTCGACGTCTCCTCGTCCTCCTTCGCCTGAACCTCGGGGTCGAGGGCCGAGGCGTCAACACTGCCGTCGACCGATGTCAGACCGCCTGCGGCGGGCACCTCGGTGGCGGCGGGGGGCTCGACCAGCCAGTCGGGGTTGGCCTGCTTGTCCCACCACTTCCAGGCGGCGAAGGCGCCTCCGGCCACGATGCCGGCCACCGCCAGTGCCTTGGCGAGCTTGCCCGCCCTGGCCCGGCGGCGGTGCTTGCGCACCAGCTTCTCGATGTCCCTCGGCGTCACCTGACCGCGCAGGGCAGCCATCGCGGCGACGCTGCGGGCGGCGGCCTCGCTCTTCACGGGCCCGGCTGCGGCCACCGCCTGTTCGATCTTCGGCCGGGAGTAGTCGGCGGCCTGCCGGGCGGCCAGGCGCGTACGGAGAGCCGCTTCATGAGCGGCCTGGTCGACCTTCGGCGGGACATGCGCCAACGCCTGCTCCAAGCGGGGCGCCACAAGGGCGTCGTACTGGACGCGGGCCTGTTCGGCGGCCTGCGACACTTTGGGCGCGAGCCGTACGCGGGCCTCGTGCGCGTAGAGCGCGGCCCTCTCCTTGGCCGTGTCGGCGTAGGGCGCCACCACTTCCGCGGCGTGCAGCACGCTGTCCTTCGCCGAACCGGTCGCGGCGCGCACGCTGTCGATGCGGGTCACGGGTTCCTCCTCCTCGGTGGCGTACGGTATTTCGACTTTCCACCCTTTTACGGATCATGCCTGCCGACAGCCTTTGGGGCATGCGTGGGCGGGCATACGGGTGCCGGACGCCCGAGTTGTCTTGATCAGATCCAAGAGCGGATGAATAAGGGGCAACCGGAACGTGTCGTCGACAATGCCACGGATCGGCCCGGATTGCCCCCGTCGCGGACTGGACCAGCGCTTTTCCGTATGTGAAGCGGGCGGTTCCTGCGCACGGGACGGCGGCCGGGCGACGGTCCGCCCCGGGCGTGCGAGGATCGGTGGGTCACACGAAGACAACGGAAGGCAGACCGTGGCCGAGCAGCTTTACGCCACCCTGAAGACCAACCACGGCGACATCGAGGTCCGGCTCTTCCCGGACCACACGCCCAAGACGGTCAAGAACTTCGTCGACCTCGCCACCGGGGGACGGGAGTGGACCCACCCCGCCACCGGCGAGAAGTCCTCGGCCAAGCTCTACGACGGCACGGTCTTCCACCGGGTGATCAGCGGATTCATGATCCAGGGCGGTGACCCGCTGGGCAACGGCACCGGTGGGCCCGGCTACCAGTTCGAGGACGAGTTCCACCCGGACCTGCGCTTCGACCGGCCGTATCTGCTGGCGATGGCCAACGCCGGCCCGGGCACCAACGGCTCGCAGTTCTTCATCACCGTCTCCCCGACGGCCTGGCTGACCCGCAAGCACAGCATCTTCGGCGAGGTCACCGACCCGGCGAGCCAGAAGGTCATCGACGCGATCGCGGGCACCCAGACCAACCCGCGCACCGACCGCCCGCTGAAGGACGTCGTCATCGAGTCGGTCGTCGTCGAGAAGCGGTAGCCCTGATCCGCGCTTGAGCGCACGCCACGGCACGCCACGGCACGGCACGGCATGGCACGGCACCGGGCCGGTCGGCGCCCGGTGCCCCGTGGGAACCATTTGCCCCGCTCGTCCGTAGGGACGGTCGGGGCACAGCCTTGTTCACGACGAGATCGGGGGAGCCCATGGATCAGGCGTCAGGCAGCCGGCCGGACGACGCGCAGAGCGGTCTGCCGGTCTGCTACCGGCATGCGGGCCGTGAGACCGGCGTGCGCTGCACGCGTTGTGAGCGCCCGATCTGCCCCGAGTGCATGGTGAGCGCCTCCGTCGGCTTCCAGTGCCCGGAGTGCGTGCGGAACGGCTCCGGCACGGGACACGCGCCGGACGCGAACCGGCCCCGCACCCTTGCGGGCGGGACCGTCGTGGCCGACCCGCGGCTGCTCACGAAGATCCTGATCGGGATCAACGTGGCGGTTTTCCTCGCCGTCCAGGTCCGGTCGTCGTTGCTGGGCCACCTGGTGCTCGTCGGCCAGTGGCCCCCGGCGCCGTTCGGCGCCACCGAGGGTGTCGCCCAGGGTGAGTGGTACCGACTCCTCACCTCGATGTTCACTCACGAAGCCATCTGGCACATCGCCTTCAACATGCTGAGCCTGTGGTGGCTCGGCGGCCCGTTGGAAGAGGCCCTGGGGCGTGTGCGGTACCTGGCTCTCTACCTTGTCTCCGGACTCGCGGGCAGTGCTCTGACCTATCTGTTGGCCTCCCCGAGCAGTGGTTCGCTCGGTGCCTCCGGGGCCGTCTTCGGGCTTTTCGGTGCCACCGCTGTGCTGATGCGCCGCATGCGCCACGACATGCGGCCGATCATCGCCCTACTGGTGATCAACCTGATCTTCACCTTCGGGTGGAGCAACATCGCCTGGCAGGCCCACATCGGCGGCCTGGTGGCCGGTGTCGTCGTCGGGTTCGCCATGGTCCACGCTCCGCGCGATCGCCGCTCCCTCGTGCAGTACGGCACCTGCGCCCTCGTGCTGGCCGTGATCGTGGTCGTCACGCTCTTGAGGACCGCCCAGCTCACCTGAGCGCAACCCGGGGCCGCGTTGTCCACAGCGTGTGCCCGATCTTGTGCATAGGGTGCGGGAACAACTGTGCCCCCTGCCAGTGACCAGCTTTTTCGCAGGTCAGGCAGGGGGCGAACAAGTTTTCGGTTGCTGGCCGTTCGTCATACCGGCGTCAACGTCCAGAAGGTTATCCACAGATGGTCGTTCTTTTTCCCCACTGTGGAAAAGGGTTGTGGATAACTCGGTGGATAGCTCTGGGCAGAGGTGCTCCGCCGGCTACTTCCACTGGGTGGAGACACCGAAGCCGGCGGCGATGAAGCCGAAGCCGACCACGATGTTCCAGTTGCCCAGGGCGTCGATGGGCAGCGATCCGTCGGTCACGTAGAACACGACGATCCAGGCGAGTCCGATGAGGAACATGGCCAGCATCACCGGTGCGACCCAGGCACGGCTGTTGAGCTTGATGGCGGTCGCCTGCTTCGCGGGCGGCGGCGTGTAGTCGGCCTTCTTGCGGATACGTGACTTCGGCACGAGGGTCTCTCCTGTCGATGCGCTGCGTGGCCGCGCAGGGTACTGGGTCGGGCTCGGGTCGGCGTACAAGGGGACACTGACCGCTCCCCCGGGCGTCCGTTAGCGTAGTGCTTCTACGGCGCCGAAGGAGATAAGGGTACGTTGAGCAATTCTGCCGACTTCCCCGGGACGGGTTCAACGGGGTCCGCTTCCGGCCGCCGTCCGCGCTTCCGGCCGGTCCGGGTGCTCACCGCCGGTGTCTTCGCCCTCGCGGGTCTCATCTTCTTCACCAGCTTCGACACCGCCAAGGGCACCAACATCCGCACGGACGCCTCGCTGCTGAAGCTGTCCGACCTCATCCAGGAGCGCAGTCACAAGAACGGCGAGCTGGACGAGTCCAACGCGGCCCTGCGCGACGAGGTCGAGTCACTGGCCGAGGCCGACGACGGCAGCACCCTGGCCGAGGACGAGAAACTGGCCCGGCTCGAGGACGCTGCGGGCACCCAGAAGGTCAAGGGCCCGGCGGTCACGGTCACGCTCAACGACGCCCCGCCGAACGCCACCGCCAAGCTCCCCGGCTATCCGGAGCCCCAGCCCGACTACCTGGTCATCCACCAGCAGGACCTCCAGGCCGTGGTGAACGCCCTGTGGCAGGGCGGCGCCGAGGGCATCAAGGTCATGGACCAGCGACTGATCTCCACCAGTGCGGTGCGCTGTGTGGGCAACACCCTGATCCTCCAGGGCCGCGTCTACTCCCCGCCGTACAAGATCCAGGCGGTCGGGGACCCCGAGAAGCTCCAGCAGGCGCTCGCGGACTCCCCGGCGATCCAGAACTACATGGTGTACGTCAACGTCTACGGGCTCGGCTGGAAGGTCACCGAGGACGGCACGGTGACGCTGCCCGGCTACTCGGGCACGGTGGATCTGCACTACGCGAAGCCGGTGGAGTAGCCGCATCCGCCGCTTGGTTTCACGTGGAACAAGCCCGTGCTCGAAAGGACGGCCACCGGCACCCTGAAGAAGGGGTTCGGCCATTGACCGATCAGGGGCGTGCAGAACAATGCCCTCGGACGTCGAGTTGATCGACCCTGTGCCACGTAAGTCGGGGTGTACGCGTCCCGGACGTCGTCCGACGCCGACGACGTGCGATCCCGGGCGGGGGCGCGGTCACCGGCTGATCGTCCGGGCGCACCTGGACTCCACACAGCCTGTGGAGGCAGGCAGACCGAAGGCCCTGCGCCGCTAGTCTGGTGACGTACGGCGTGAGTCTGGTGCCGTGGTGCGACGGAAGGGACGGCATGTACGGCTGGATCTGGCGGCATCTGCCGGGAAACGCGTTGGTGAAGGCGCTGATCTCGATCGTGCTGGTTCTGGCCGTGGTGTACGCCCTCTTCCAATACGTCTTCCCGTGGGCCGAACCGCTGCTTCCCTTCAACGATGTGACGGTGGACAACCAGTGAGTGCGCGCATTCTCGTCGTCGACAACTACGACAGCTTCGTCTTCAACCTGGTCCAGTACCTGTACCAGCTGGGTGCCGAGTGCGAGGTCCTGCGCAACGACGAGGTGTCGACGGCGCATGCCCAGGACGGCTTCGACGGCGTCCTGCTGTCGCCGGGCCCCGGCACCCCGGAGGAGGCCGGCGTCTGCGTGGACATGGTCCGCCACTGCGCGAGCACCGGCGTGCCCGTCTTCGGCGTCTGCCTGGGCATGCAGTCGATGCAGGTGGCGTACGGCGGTGTGGTGGACCGGGCGCCGGAACTGCTGCACGGCAAGACCTCGCTGGTGGAGCACGGCGGCAAGGGCGTCTTCGCCGGTCTGCCCTCGCCCTTCACGGCGACCCGCTACCACTCGCTCGCGGCCGAGCCGGCGACGGTCCCGGCCGAGCTGGAGGTCACGGCCCGCACCCGGGACGGCATCGTCATGGGCCTGCGCCACCGTGAACTGCCCGTCGAGGGAGTGCAGTTCCATCCGGAGTCGGTACTCACCGAGCACGGGCACCTGATGCTGGCCAACTGGCTGGTGGAGTGCGGCGACCAGGGTGCCGTGGCGAGGTCGGCGGGGCTCGCCCCGGTGGTGGGCAGGGCCACGGCGTGACCGCAGTGCGCCCCGAGCGTGAGGATCTGTACGGCGGCACGCCGTACGAGCCTCCCATCGACGAGGAGACGGTGGCGCTGCGGATACCGCAGTCGCCCGGGTCCGTGTTCGGCGGCGATTCCCTCCTGTCCGCTTCTGGAGCCTCGACGGCCCCTCCTGTCGCGGGAACCCCGGCGGGAGGCCGGGCGGCCCGCAGAAAGGCCGCCAAGGGCCGCCACGGGCGCCACGGGGGTCATGGTGACCACGACGACAGCCAGGGTGACTCTGGTGGCCCTGAGGGCCCGTCGGGAACAGCGGCGCGACCCCTCTCACGGGTGGAGGCCCGCCGGCAGGCGCGGGCCCGCAAGCCGAGTGCGGCCGTCGTCGCCAGCCGGGCGGTCGGCGAGGTGTTCATCACCACCGGTGTGCTGATGCTCCTCTTCGTCACCTACCAGCTGTGGTGGACGAACGTCCGGGCGCACGCGCAGGCGGACAGGGAGGCCAGCAGCCTCCAGGACGACTGGGCGAACGGCAAGCGCAACCCCGGAACCTTCTCGCCGGGACAGGGCTTCGCCATCCTGCACATCCCGAAGCTGGACGTGGTGGTGCCGATCGCCGAGGGCATCAGCAACAAGAAGGTGCTCGACAAGGGCATGGTCGGGCACTACGGCGAGGACGCGCTGAAGACGGCCATGCCCGACGCGAAGACCGGCAACTTCGGGCTCGCCGGCCACCGCAACACGCACGGCGAGCCGTTCCGGTACATCAACAGGCTCCAGCCCGGCGACGCGATCGTCGTCGAGACGCAGGACGAGTACTACGTCTACAAGATGGCGTCGATGCTCCCGGTGACCTCGCCGAGCAACGTGAGCGTCCTCGAACCCGTGCCGCCGGGATCGGGATTCACCGGGCCTGGCCGGTACATCACGCTGACGACGTGCACGCCGGAGTTCACCAGCAAGTACCGGTTGATCGTCTGGGGCAAGATGGTCGAGGAACGGCCGCGCAGCAAGGGCAAGCCGGATGCGCTCGTCGAGTAGGCGTGCAGTCGAGTAGGGGCAGAGTGAACGTGGCAGCGACCACCGGCGACACCGAGCACGAAGAGCACAGTGGCACGCGGGGCGCCGCAGCCCCGCCCCCGCGGCGGCGAGGTGGACGGATCGCACAGGCGGTCAGCTTCTTCGGTGAACTCCTCATCACGGCCGGGCTGGTGCTCGGCCTGTTCGTCGTCTACTCCCTGTGGTGGACCAACGTGGTCGCCGACCGCAAGGCCGGCCGGCAGGGCGACAAGGTCCGCGACAACTGGGCGCAGGAGGCCGGTCCGGGCGCGCTCGACACCAAGGAGGGCATCGGTTTCCTGCACGTGCCCGCCATGGGCGACGGCGAGGTCCTGGTCGAGAAGGGCACCACGTCGAAGATCCTCAACGACGGCGTCGCCGGCTACTACACCGACCCCGTCAAGGCCACGCTCCCGACCAGCGGCAAGGACGGCAACTTCGCCCTCGCCGCCCACCGCGACGGCCACGGCGCCAAGTTCCACAACATCGACAAGCTCGGCGAGGGCGACCCGATCGTCTTCGAGACCAAGGACAACTGGTACGTCTACAAGGTGTACGCCGTCCTGCCCGAGACCTCGAAGTACAACGTCGAGGTCCTCGGCGCGGTCCCGAAGGAGTCCGGCAGGAAGAAGGCCGGCAAGTACATCACCCTGACCACCTGCACGCCCGTCTACACGAGCCGCTACCGGTACGTGGTGTGGGGCGAACTGGACCGCGTGGAGAAGGTGGACGCGCAGCGGACGCCTCCGGCGGAGCTGCGCTGAGGCCGGGCCCCAGCTCCGCTGAGGCATGAGCAAAGGCCTCGGGCCCTGCCGGACGAATGATCCGGCAGGGCCCGAGGCCTCTCGCGTGGTGCGGCGGCTATCCGGAGGTCCCCCCGAAGAAGCCGCCCCCTCCGTCGTTGCCCCCGTTGTTCCCGCCGCCGCCGAAGGTGACCAGGTTGACCGTCTGGCCCTTGTTCACCGTGCTGCCCGGCGCCGGGTCGGAGCTGATGACGGTGGCGTTGTCGTCATTGACGGTGACGTTGCCGACGTTCAGGCCCGCGTCCTGGAGCGCCTTCTTGGCGTCCTTCAGCTTCATGCCCTGGAGGTTGCCGGGCACCTGCGTCTGCTGGTTCTCGGGCGCCTTGCCGATCTGGATCTGGACCTGGGAACCCTTGGTGGCCTTCGAGTTGGCCGACGGTGTGGTCGAGATGACCTTGCCGACCAGGTTCTGGTCCTGGGTCTCGACCTCGGTGCAGTTGCCGACCAGGTTGTTGGCCTCCATCTGGGCCTTGGCCTGGTCACAGCTCTGGTTGAGAACGTCGGGGACGGTCGCCTTGTCCTCCGCCTTGGCGATGGTGAGGGTGACCTTGGAGCCCTTCTCGACCTCGGAGCCCAGCTTCGGGTCCTGGTCCAGGACGGTGCCGGGCTCCTCCGTGGAGATCTCGTTCTTGGTCTCGACGACCAGCTGGTACTGGTCGCCCTCGAGGATCGACTTGGCGTCGTCGAGGCTCTTGCCGAGGACACTCGGCACGGCGACCTTCGGCGCGCCCGTGGACACGACCAGGTTGACGGGGGAATTCTTCTCGACCTCGGTCTTGGGGGCGGGGTCCTGTTCGCAGATGTTGCCCTTGGCCTGGTTCTCGCAGGGCTTCTGCGTGACGGTCCCGACTTCGAGGTCGACATTGGCCAGCTGCTGGGTGGCCTCGGCCTGGGTCTTCCCGATGAGGGTGGGCACGGTCACGTTGTCGTTGCCCGTGCCGCCACCGCTGAACACCCACTTCCCGATCAGGATCGCGCCCACCAGGACCAGCACGGCGGCGAGGATCAGCAGGATCGTCGAGGTGTTGGACTTCTTCTGGCGACGCCGGTCGGGACGGTCGTCGTAGCCGAAGCCGCCGCCGTCCGGGTTCACCGGGGGCATCATCGAGGTGGCGCCGCCGTCCGAGGAGCGCAGCGCGGTGGTCGGCTGGTCGTCCGGGTAGCCGCCGTAGCCGACCGAGCCCATGGCCGCCGTGGCGGCGACGGGCTGGCCGTCGAGGCAGGCCTCG
Source organism: Streptomyces sp. NPDC088766 (assembly GCF_044750845.1). NCBI lineage: Bacteria > Bacillati > Actinomycetota > Actinomycetes > Kitasatosporales > Streptomycetaceae > Streptomyces > Streptomyces sp. NPDC088766. The sequence continues at coordinate 260,332 of NZ_JBIVKQ010000003.1, forward strand.
ATGTCGGCGCGCATCTCGTCGGCGGACTGGTAGCGGTAGTCGGGGTCCTTGACGAGGGCCTTCAACACGATCGCGTCCATCTCGGGCGTGATCTCGGGGTCGAAGACGCTGGGCGCCTGGGGCTCCTCGCGAACGTGCTGGTAGGCGACCGCGACCGGCGAGTCGCCGACGAACGGCGGCCGTACGGTCAGCAGTTCGTACAGCAGGCAGCCCGTGGAGTACAGGTCGGAGCGGGCGTCGACCTGCTCGCCCTTGGCCTGCTCCGGGGAGAGGTACTGGGCGGTGCCGATCACGGCCGAGGTCTGCGTCATCGTCATGCCGGAGTCGCCCATGGCGCGGGCGATGCCGAAGTCCATGACCTTGACCTGGCCGTTGCGCGTCAGCATGACGTTCGCCGGCTTGATGTCGCGGTGCACGATGCCGGCGCGGTGCGAGTACTCCAGGGCCTGGAGGATGCCGATGGTCATCTCCAGCGTCCGCTCCGGCAGCAGCTTGCGGCCGGAGTGGAGCAGCTCGCGGAGCGTGGAGCCGTCGACGTACTCCATGACGATGTACGGGATCGAGACCCCGTCGATGTAGTCCTCGCCCGTGTCGTAGACCGCGACGATCGCAGGGTGGTTGAGCGAGGCGGCCGACTGGGCCTCCCGGCGGAACCGGGCCTGGAAGGAAGGGTCGCGCGCGAGGTCCACGCGCAGCGTCTTCACCGCCACGGTGCGGCCGAGGCGGATGTCATGCGCGAGGTAGACCTCGGCCATGCCACCACGGCCGAGCACGTGGCCCAGCTCGTACCGGCCGCCGAGGCGACGCGGCTCTTCCATAGCTACCTACCAGCCCTCTCCGTCGGTCCCGACCGGCACACGTGTGCGGTCGGCGGCTGCCGCCCGGGCATACCGTACCCGGACGGCGCTGTGTGACCTGGCCAAGCCCGTCACCCGATACCGGACCGGTATCGCAACGTGCACCGATGTGTGGGCGACGTGATGGGGGTCACTTCTTGTTGCCGATGACTGCCTTCATCACGTCCCTCGCGATCGGGCCGGCGAGACCGCCACCGGTGATGTCACCGCGGTTGGCGGCACCGTCCTCGACGACGACCGCGACGGCGACCGGCGAGCTGCCGTCGGCCAGCTTCGCGTAGGAGATGAACCAGGCGTACGGCTTCTCGCTGTTGTTCAGGCCGTGCTGGGCGGTACCGGTCTTGCCGCCGACCTTGACGCCGGAGATCTTCGCCTTGCCGCCGGTGCCCTGCGGGTTGTCGACGACCGTCTCCATCATTTCCTGGAGCTTCTGCGCCGTCTCCGAGGACACCGCCTGGGAGAGTTCCTGCGGCTCGGTCGTCTCGATGGTGTCCAGGTTCGCGGCCTTGAGCTGGTCGACCATGTACGGCTTCATCAGCTTGCCGTCGTTGGCGACGGCCGCGGCGACCATGGCCATCTGGAGCGGGGTGGCGCGGTTGGAGGCCTGGCCGATGCCGTCCATGGCGTTCTGCGGCTTGTTGTCCTCGGGGTAGACGCTCTCGGAGGCGCGGACCGGGGTGTCCAGCTCCTTGTTGTTGTAGCCGAACTTCTTCGCCTGCTCGATCATCTTCTCGTTGCCGACGGTGTCGGCCAGCTTCGCGAAGACGGTGTTGCAGGACACCATGAGCGCGTACCGCAGGTTGGCGTTCTCGCACTCACCGTGCTCGTTGGTGAGGTCGGTGGTGGTGCCCGGCAGCTGGTACGGGTCCGGCGTCTTGGTGGCGTCGTCGATGCCGGAGACCACGCCGTTCTCCAGTGCCGCGGCCGCCGTGACGACCTTGAAGGTGGAGCCCGGCGGGTAGGTCTCGCGCAGCGCCCGGTTCAGCATCGGGTCGTCGGGGTTGTTCTTCTTCTGGACCGCTTTCCACGCCTCGGCGTCCTTGTCGGAGGCTCCGGCGAACTTCGACGGATCGTACGACGGGGTGGAGACGAGGGCGAGGATCTTGCCGGTGGCCGGGTCGATCGCGGCGACGGCGCCCTTCTTGTCGCCCAGACCCTCGTACGCGGCCTTCTGCGCGGCGGCGTTGAGGGTGGTGACGACGCTGCCGCCCTCCTTCTTCTTGCCCGTGATCATGTCGAGCGTGTTGCGGAAGAAGAGCCGGTCGTCGTTGCCGGTGAGGATGCCGTCCTCGAGCTTCTCCAGCTGGGTGGCGCCGAAGGCCTGGGAGGAGTAGCCGGTGACCGGCGCCCACATGGGGCCGTTGGTCCAGGTGCGCTTGTACTTGTAGTCGCCGCTGGTGGTCTCGACGGAGCCGGTGATGGCCTTGTCGCCGACGATGATGTCGCCGCGCGGGGTGGCGTACCGGGCGATGTTGACCCGGCGGTTGTCGTCGTCGGAGGCCAGGGTGTCGGCCTTGACGTACTGGAGGTAGTTGTCGCGGAGCAGCAGGGTGAGGATCAGGAGGCCGCAGAAGATCGCGATCCGGCGCAGGGGCTTGTTCATGACGGGCGGACCACCTGGGTCATCTCGGCGTCGGGGTTGGATGCGGGGGCCGGGGCCGGACGGCGCGCGGTGTCGCTGATTCTGATCAGGATGCCGATCAGTGCCCAGTTGGCGATGACGGAGGATCCGCCGTAGGCCAGGAACGGCATCGTCATACCGGTCAGCGGGATGAGGCCCATCACGCCGCCCGCGACGACGAACACCTGGAGGGCGAAGGCCCCGGAGAGGCCGATGGCGAGCAGCTTGCCGAACGGGTCGCGGGCGGCGAGGGCGGTGCGCACGCCGCGTTCCACGATCAGGCCGTACAGCAGCAGGAGCGCCATGAGACCGGCCAGGCCCAGCTCCTCGCCGAAGGTGGCGAGGATGAAGTCGGAGTTGGCGGCGAACCGGATCAGCTCGGAGTGGCCCTGGCCCCAGCCGGTGCCGAGGGTGCCGCCGGAGCCGAACGCCCACAGTGCCTGCATCGCCTGCTCGGAGTGGCCCACCTGGCCCTGCCGGGAGAGCAGGTACTCCTTCATCGGGTCGAGCCAGGCCTGGACACGCTGCTGGACGTGCGTCTCGAAGCTGGCCACGCCGACCGCGCCGCCCGCCGACATCAGCAGACCGAAGACGATCCAGCTGGTCCGCTCGGTGGCGACGTACAGCATGATGATGAACATTCCGAAGAACAGCAGCGAGGTGCCGAGGTCCGTCTCGAAGACCAGGATGAGGATCGAGATGAACCAGACGACCAGGATCGGGCCGAGGTCGCGGCCACGTGGCAGGTACAGGCCCATGAAGCGGCGGCTGGCGAGTGCGAGGGCGTCGCGCTTGACCATCAGGTAGCCGGCGAAGAACACGGCCAGGACGATCTTGGCGAACTCGCCGGGCTGGATGCTGAAACTGCCGACCTGGATCCAGATCTTGGCGCCGTAGATGTTCTTGCCGAGGCCCGGCACCAGCGGCAGCAGCAGCAGGAACAGCGCGCCCACCATGGAGATGTAGGTGTAGCGCTGGAGGACGCGGTGGTCCTTGAGGAAGATCAGCACCACGACGAAGAAGGCGATGCCCATCGCCGTGTACAGCAGCTGGCGGGGGGCGGCGTTGCCGGCCTGGTCGATGGACTGGAGCAGCTTGGACTGGTCCAGCCGCCAGATCGCCACGAGCCCGAGGCCGTTCAGCAGGGTGGCCAGCGGCAGCATCAACGGGTCTGCGTACGGCGCGAACTTGCGGACGACCACGTGGGCGACGCCGGCCAGCAGGCCGAGGCCCAGGCCGTAGCTGAGCAGGCCGGCCGGCACCTGCTCGTTGATGGCGAGGCCCACGTTGGCGTAGGCGAACACCGGGATGAGGACGGCGAACACCAGGAGCGCCAGCTCGGTGTTGCGCCGGCTCGGTGTGCCGATCGAGCCGATCGTGGACGTGTGGTGCGTCGGCGTGTTGGTTGTACTGCTCATCGTGTGACGGGGCCTCTCACGGCTTGCCTACTGCTTACCGCACAGCGAGACGACCTTCTGCTCATCCTCCGAGAGGGTGGGGCCGGGGCCGGGAGTGGCGGTCGCTGATGTGGACGGAGACGCGGACGGGGACGGCGCCGGTCCCGACGGGGTCGGGGTCGGCGATGCCTTGGACGTGAGGGAGACGGGAGTGGTTCCCGTGGTGGCGCCGGCCCCGCCCTCACCGGCCGTGGATCCGGCCTTGCCGGGGGCCGCGGCGGTCGCGGTGGTCGCCTCCGCCTGCTTGCGGCACGCGGACGCCTGCACGGCCAGTTCGTCGATCTTCTTCTGGGCGGTGGACCGGTTGCCCTCGGCGATCGTCGCCTCGACCAGCTTCTGCTGGTACTGCGGCAGGTACTTGAGTTCGATCTCGGGGTGGTCCTTCTCGACCTTCGAGAGCGAGACCCAGGCCAGGTCCTGGCTGATGCCCCGGTACAGCGCGACGTGCTCGCCCTTGGTGCCGACGTAGTACTGGGTCTGGGTCCAGTGCCAGCCGGCGTACAGCCCGCCGCCGATGACGGCGAGGGCGAGACCGCCGTACAGGGATCTCTTCAGCCACCGGCGGCCCTTGCGGGGCTTGACGAAGTCGTCGTCGGTGTAGTCGCCGAAGCCGTCGGTGGGGATGAAGCCGGTGACGTCGCCGGAGCCGGGCGGGCCGAACTCGCCGCCGCCCTGCCCGCGGCTCTGCCGGCCGAGGCCGGAGGCGCGGCCGGCCGGGGTCTGCATGATGCCGTTGACGTGCGGCTGGTTCTGGTTCTCGGCGACGGCGCCGACCACGACCGGGGTGTCGGACAGCTGCCCGGCGAGGGTGTCGCCGGTGTCCAGGTCCAGCACGTCGGCGACGATCACCGTGATGTTGTCGGGGCCGCCGCCGCGCAGCGCGAGCTGGATCAGCTCCTGCACGGTCTCCTGCGGGCCCTGGTAGCTGGCGAGGGTGTCCTCGAGCGTCTGGTGCGAGACGACGCCGGACAGGCCGTCGGAGCAGATCAGATAGCGGTCGCCGGCCCGCACCTCACGGATCGACAGATCCGGCTCCACATGCTCCCCGCTGCCCAACGCCCGCATCAGCAGCGAGCGTTGCGGGTGAGTGGTGGCCTCCTCCTCGGTGATCCGCCCCTCGTCGACGAGGCGCTGCACCCACGTGTGGTCCTGTGTGATCTGGCTCAGTACGCCGTCCCGCAGCAGGTAGGCGCGCGAGTCGCCGACGTGTACGAGCCCCAGCCGCTGGCCGGTCCACAGCAACGCGGTCAGCGTGGTCCCCATGCCCTCGAGCTGGGGGTCCTCCTCGACCAGCGAGCGCAGCTGGTCGTTGGCGCGCTGCACGGCCGTGCCGAGCGAGGTGAGGACGTCGGAGCCGGGCACGTCGTCGTCGAGGGCGACGATGGTGGAGATGGCCTCGGAGGAGGCGACCTCACCGGCGGCGGCGCCGCCCATGCCGTCGGCGATGGCGAGCAGGCGCGGACCGGCGTAACCGGAGTCCTCGTTGCCCTCCCGGATCATGCCCTTGTGCGATCCGGCGGCGAAGCGCAGTGACAGACTCATGCCCACCTCGCCCGTCGGCCCCGGGTACAGCCGGTCGTGTCGAGCCACACTGCCCACCCTCCGGTCGGGAGCGCGCCGGGGCCCTGGGTGCCGGCCGACCTGGCGTGCTCGCTCCGCTCGCGCTCACTCATGATGTAGCACTACTTCCGCAGCTCGATGACGGTCTTGCCGATACGGATCGGCGCGCCCAGCGGGATCGGTGTGGGAGTCGTCAGCCGCGTTCGGTCGAGGTACGTGCCGTTGGTGGAGCCCAGGTCCTCGACGATCCACTGGCCGTCGCGGTCCGGGTAGATCCTGGCATGGCGGCTGGAGGCGTAGTCGTCGTCCAGCACGATGGTGCTGTCGTGCGCGCGGCCCAGCGTGATGGTCTGGCCCTGGAGCGCGACGGTCGTGCCGGTGAGGGTGCCCTCGGACACGACCAGCTTCGTCGGGGCGTTGCGCCCCCTGCGTCCGCCCCCCGCGGCGGGTTGCTGGCGCTGTTGCGGAGGCGCCTGGCGCTGGGCCTGCTGCGGTCGGGCCGCCTCCCGGCGCGCACCGCGCTGGGTGACACGCGTACCGAACAGGTCGCTGCGGATGACCTGCACGGCCACGATCACGAACAGCCACAGTACGGCCAGGAAACCCAGCCGCATGACCGTGAGGGTCAGCTCTGACATTGCCCCCGCTTCACCCTTCGGCTTGCCGGTAAATGATGGTGGTGCTGCCCACGACGATCCGCGAGCCGTCGCGGAGCGTAGCGCGGGTGGTGTGCTGCCCGTCCACCACGATGCCGTTGGTGGACCCGAGATCCTGGATCGTCGAGGGCGTTCCGGTCCGGATCTCGCAGTGCCGACGAGAGACGCCGGGGTCGTCGATCCGCACGTCGGCCTCGGTGCTGCGGCCCAGCACGAGCGTCGCACGGGAGATCTGGTGGCGGGTGCCGTTGATCTCGATCCAGTGGCGGGTCCGGGAGCCGGGCGCCGGGGCACCTGCGAGTCCGCCGCCCGCCGGGCGCTGACCGCCGGCCGCGGGCGGATAGCCGTAACCGCCGGGGCGGCCGCCGGGCGCACCGGGCGGGGGTGCGGCGGGCATGGGGGGCGCGGACGCCGCACCCCCGGCCGCGGGCGGGTAGCCGTAACCGCCGGGGCGGCCGCCGGGCGCACGCTCGGGCGCCTGCGAGCCGCTGGCGGAGGAGGCGAGGGTGCGGCTCCGCACGCGGTACAGACCGGTGTCGAGATCCTCCGCCTTCTCCAGGTTGACCTTGATCGGCCCCATGAAGGTGTAGCGCTGCTGCTTCGCGTAGTCGCGGACCATGCCGGCCAGTTCGTCGCCGAGCTGGCCGGAGTAGGGGCTGAGCCGCTCGTAGTCCGGCGTGCTCAGCTCCACGATGAAGTCGTTGGGTACGACGGTCCGGTCGCGGTTCCAGATGGTCGCGTTGTTGTCGCACTCCCGCTGGAGCGCTCCCGCGATCTCCACGGGCTGCACCTCGGACTTGAACACCTTGGCGAAGGTGCCGTTGACCAGACCCTCGAGACGCTGCTCGAATTTCTTCAGGACTCCCATGGGGCACCTCCTCCGTCGTGACTTGCGTCCCGTGTCCTGCTGCCTACCTGGTACTGCTTACTGATCGTATCCACGCGCCGGTGGATCGGCCGGTTCCCCCTGTCGGCCCCGCCGACCGGTGTCGACGGCGTCCTCCGCGCGTCCTTCGCTCGTTCTTCTGCCCAGGATCGTAGAGGCGGTCGAGGACCAGTGTCCCGCACCTGACTGTGGAGCTCGCCCGCCCACGGGGGAGACGGCCGTCATAGGTACGAGGTTGATACGTGAACCGGTCGTCGCCGAGACGTACGGAGGTTGCCGCGGGCCTCTCGCGGTGACCTCTGCCCCGGAAGAAGGGATGTGAACGCACCCTGGCCCACGTGCTAATGTTCTGCATGTCGGAAGGCGCCGGGACGCAAGCCCAACAGCCTGATGGCACACCCAATGCGCGGGTGGCGGAATAGGCAGACGCGCTGGATTCAGGTTCCAGTGCCCGCAAGGGCGTGGGGGTTCAACTCCCCCCTCGCGCACAGCTGAAAGCCCCGCAGATCTTCGGATCTGCGGGGCTTTCGCGTGTTCGGGGGTGTGGATGCGTGCGGGATGCGTGGACCCATGGGTGTGGACGCATGGCCATGGAGGTCCGGACGCGGGCAGGCGTGCAGGTGGGGTGCCCGGACGCCCGGATGCCCGGACGCCCGGATGCCCGGACGCCCGGATGCCCGGACGCCCGGACGCCCGGATGCCCGGACGCCCGGATGCCCGGACGCGTGGGCGCGTGGATGCGGCTCGCGCGCGTGAGGTATCTCACGGGCGACGGGGCGGGGCGGGGCGAACGGGCGCGGACAGGGTCGACCTGGCGGAGGGGCGGCCAGCCGTGGTCGCGGGGGCGTCCCGTACGGGGGAGAGGGACGGCGTTGCGGGCGGGGCCGGGCGGGGCCGGGGTGGTTGTCCACAGGGTCTGACGGGTTTCGGCCGTCGGCGGTACGGTCTGCAGGAGTTGGTGTTCGTCCGGGTGCGGGGGAGGCGGTCGTGGTGACAGAGGTCGGTGCGGGGGTGGGTGCGAGCGCGGGTACGGACGGGGTCGCGGCTGAGGGGGCGCGGGCGATCAGGGGTGAGGGACCGCGCCTTCCCAGAACGCGCGGGTTCGCCGAGTGGCCCCCCTCGGGCTCACCGAAGGAGGAGGGCAAGGCCCTGCGCCGCCAGGTGCCGCGCGCGGCGCACGCCGGGCTCGACCTGGACCCCTCCCGCCCCGACGCGGTGACCGCGGTCGAGGAGTCCGGCCGTGGCCGCCTCCCCGGACTCACGCCGATACGGGTGGGGCGGATGGCTGCCACACCGTTCGCGTTCCTGCGGGGTTCGGCGGGCCTCATGGCCCATGACCTGGCCCGCACGCCGATGACCCGCGTCACGGCGCAGATCTGCGGCGACGCGCACGCGGCCAACTTCGGCCTGTACGGCGACGCCCGCGGCGGCCTGGTCATCGACCTGAACGACTTCGACGAGACGGTCGACGGCCCCTGGGAGTGGGACCTCAAGCGGCTGGCCGTGTCCCTGGTGCTCGCGGGCCGGGAGGCCGGCGCCGACGAGGACACCTGCCGCCAGGCGGCGCACGACGCGGTCGGCGCCTACCGCCGCACCATGCGCCTGCTGGCCAGACTTCCGGTGCTGGACGCTTGGAACGCCATCGCGGACGAGGAACTCGTCTCGCACGCCGACGCCCACGACCTGCTGGGCACGCTGGAGCGGGTCTCGGAGAAGGCGCGGGCCAACACGAGCGGGCGGTTCGCCGCGAAGTCGACCGAACCGACCCCGGAGGGCGGGCGCCGCTTCGTCGACGCGGCGCCGGTGCTGCGTCGCGTCCCCGACGCGGAGGCCGCTGCGGTGGCCGCGTCCCTCGAGCATTACGTGACCACGCTGCCGGAGGACCGGCTGCCCCTGCTGGCCCGGCACGCGGTGCACGACGTGGCCTTCCGCATCGTCGGCACGGGCAGCGTGGGCACCCGGTCCTACGTCGTCCTGCTGCTGGACCACCGGGGCGAGCCCCTCGTGCTCCAGGTGAAGGAGGCGCGGCGCTCGGTGCTGGTGCCGCATCTGGCGAGCGCCGGTTTCGAGCCTCCGGCCGTCGAGCACGAGGGTCGGCGGGTGGTCCTCGGGCAGAAGCGCATGCAGGTGGTCAGCGACTCCCTGCTGGGCTGGACCACGGTCGAGGGCCGGCCCTTCCAGGTCCGGCAGTTCCGCAATCGCAAAGGCAGCGTGGACCCCGCCGCTCTCGCCGCCGACCAGGTCGACGACTACGGCCGCATGACCGGTGCCCTGCTGGCCCGTGCCCACTCGCACAGTGCCGACCCGCGGCTCATCGCCGGCTACTGCGGCAAGAACGAGGAACTGGACGAGGCGATGGCCGCCTTCGCCGTGGCATACGCCGACCGCACGGAAGCGGATCACACGGACTTGGTGACGGCGGTACGGACGGGGAGGATCGCGGCGGAGACGGGGGTGTGAGCGCGGAATGAGCGGCGTTCGGTGAAGTACGTAGAGCTGGACGGCCGGGCCGGTGACCTCTCCGGGGTCCTCGACCCGAGGCCGTACCTGGAGCGGCTGCCGGCGCTGCGCGGGCAACTGCCCCCCGGGGCAAGGGCGTTCGCCACCGATCCGGATCACTACGACTTCTCGGGCAGGCGGTGCGTGAAGGATCTCCTGCCGGTGGAGGCCCACCGGACGGGGGACGAGGACCTGGAGATCCGCTTCGGGCACAACTGCTGGAAGCACGACGAGGACCTCGTCGTCCGTTACACGGGTGTCTCCCGCTTCCAGGCCGACGTCCTCGACGTCTGCGCTCTCGACGACATCGGCGCGGTGATGCTCGACGAGGTCCTCCCGCACCCCGGCGGCTGCATCCACGAACTGGCCTGCCGTCCCGGCACACTCCTCGTGGTCTGCCGGGATCTGGAGGCGGAGTGGGTGGCGGCGGACTGCCCGGAGCACCGGGACTGAGGGAGGTCCCCTCCGAGGTGGCCTACGCTGGTCGGGTGACGACCCCCGAAGCTGAGCAGTCGCGGCCCGAGGAGCGGCTCGAGAAGGCCGTGCGGGCCGCTGAGCAGGCGCTGATCGAGTTCGAGATCGCGGTGGAGACCTTCCGCGTCGAGGTCGAGAACTTCTCGCGGCTCCACCACCAGAAACTCGGTCCGATGTACGCCCGGCTCGATGAGCTGGAGGCGCAGATCGCCGAGGCCACGGCCGCCCGCACCGGTGATCCGGAGGACCTGCGCAAGGCGGACGAGGCGCGCGCCCGGGTCATGCCGATGCCCGGGGTCGAGGAGCTGTTCCACGGCTGGATGGACGGCAACGGGCTGTTCCCGGAGGCCGAGGCCATGCTCACGGACCAGTCGGTGCGGCCCCCGCAGCGGGTGCGGCCCAGCGACGAGGCCCGCAAGCTCTACCGGGATCTGGCCCGCAAGGCCCATCCCGACCTGGCGCAGGAGGATGCGGAGCGGGCCCGGCGCGAGGAGTTCATCACGCGGGTCAACGCCGCCTACGCCCGGGGCGACGAGGCCGCGCTGCGGGAGCTCGCCGAGGAGTGGGCGGCCGGCCCGGCGCCCGAGGAGCGGCGGCCGAGCCCCAGCGAGGAGCTGTACGCCCGGCTGGAGTGGCTCGCCGAGCGCAAGGAGATGCTGGCGCTGGTGGCCCGGGAGCTGGAGGAGGGTGCGATCGGCGCGATGCTCCGGATGGCGCCGGACGACCCCGACCGGCTTCTGGAGGAGATCGCCGAGCAGCTCCTGGCCGAGGTGGCGAAGCGGGAGACCGAGCTGGCTGAGCTGAGGGGCTGAGGGACGAGGGGCGAAGGGCTTCCGGTTCGGGGTGGCGGTCCGGGTCCGCAGCGGGCTCTGTCGTTCGGCGGCGGGGCTGCCGGTCCGGTTCTGCCGGTCCGGTTCTGCCGGTCTGGGGCTGCCGGGCTGGGGTTGCCGGGCTGGGGTTGCCAGTCTGGGGTTGTCCTCCGGGCCGCCGCTCCGGTCTGTCGTTCGGCGGCGGGGCTGCCGGTCCGGTTCTGCCGGTCCGGTTCTGCCGGTCTGGGGCTGCCGGGCTGGGGTTGCCAGTCTGGGGTTGTCCTCCGGGCCGCCGCTCCGGTCTGTCGTTCGGCGGCGGGGCCCTGTGCCGGTCGGTGGCAGGGCTCGGCAGCCGGGTGTGCGGCGCGGTCCCGGGGCGGAGCCCTGCGGCGGGACATCGGACTCGCGGCGGGGCCGTCCGGGGGGTGCGGGGCGTCCGGTAGCGTCGGGGCCATGAGTTTCGGAGCTGGTGTGCCCACGGTCGGGGTCGAGGACCTCAAGGACGGCGACTTCCTGCTGGACGTCCGGGAGGACGACGAGTGGAAGGCGGGCCATGCCGAAGGGGCACTGCACATTCCCATCAGCGAGTTCGTCGCGCGTTACGGCGAGCTGACCGAGGCGGCTCCGCAGGACGGGCGGGTCCATGTGATCTGCCGCTCCGGTGGCCGCTCCGCCCAGGTCACCATGTACCTCGCGCAGCAGGGCATCGACGCGGTGAACGTGGACGGCGGCATGCAGCACTGGTCGGCCGTGGGCCGCCCGGTCGTCACCGAAGACGGGCAGCCCGGCTTCGTCCTGTAGTCCCGCAGCCGCCTGCGCTGGACCTGCGGGTCCGTGTGGCTGCGGGCGGGTGGGGGTTCAGCCGAGGTGTGGGCGGCCGGCAGGTCGCCCAGGGCCTCCTCGTGTGCCGCCGCGGGCCCCAGGGACAGCTCCGGGTGTTGGACCCACGTGCGGTGGCGGTGCAGCGGACAGCCGATGTCGGCGAAGACGCCTCGCGCGGCCTCGGACGCCGCCTGCTGCTCCTCGGCGAAGCCGAAGTCCGCGGGCCGGTCTCCCGACGGGTCAGCCGATCTGACGGTCCGTCGAGCTGGAACAGGTTCCGGGGAAGGGAACGGGAGTGGCCGGGCGCCGTGCACCGGCCGGTCGCCTTCTCCTTCCCCGCTCATCGGTCGAAGTCCACCTCCACCGCCTCGGTCAGGGGATGCGACTGGCACGCCAGTACATAGCCGGCCTCGGTCTCCTCCGGCTCCAGCGCGAAGTTGCGGTCCATGCGCACCTCGCCGGCGACGAGGAAGGCCCGGCAGGTTCCGCACACCCCGCCCTTGCAGGCGTAGGGCGCGTCTGGCCGGTTGCGCAGCACCGTCTCCAGGACCGACTCGCCGTCCGCCACGGCCCAGCTGCCGCCGCGGCCGTCGAGCCGGGCGGTGACCGTGCTGCGCGCCGGGGCGGGGGTGGTGGAGGCGGGAGCTGTGACGTCCACGTGGAAGATCTCCTCGTGGATGCGGGCGCGGGCGACGCCGAGCTCTCGCAGGGCCTGCTCCGCGCCCTGCACCAGGCCGAACGGCCCGCACAGGAACCAGCCCGCCACGTCCGCCACGGGCAGCAGCGCCGGCAGCAGCCCGGTCAGCCGCTCCCGGTCCAGCCGCCCGGACGGCAACCCGGCCTGCTGTTCCTCCCGGGAGAGCACGGTGACCAGGTGCAGCCGCTGCGGATACCGGTCCTTGAGGTCGGCGACCTCCTCCAGGAACATCGTCGACGCTGCCGTACGGTCGCTGCGTATCAGGCAGAACCGGGCCTCGGGTTCGCGCGCCAGCAGGGTGGAGACGATCGACAGCACCGGGGTGATGCCGCTGCCGCCCACGACCGCCGCATACAGACCGGGTGCGGGATCGAGGGTGAACCGGCCCGCCGGTGTCATCACCTCGAGCTCGTCCCCGATGTTGATCTCCTTGAGCGCGTAGGTCGAGAAGGCGCCGCCCTCGACCAGCCGCACGCCCACCCGCAGGGTGCGCGGGCCCTTTGCGCCGGGCTCCGGCGCGGGCGAGCAGATCGAGTACGTCCGCCGGATCTCGGTCCCGTCGGCCCTGCGCCGCAGGGCGAGGTGCTGGCCCGGCATGTGCCGGTACTCCTCGCGCAGTGCGGCGGGGACGGTGAAGGTCAGGGCCACGGAGTCGTCGGTGAGCCGGTCCACCGCGGCCACGGGGAGCGGGTGGAAGCGGGCCATCACAACTCCTTGAAGTGGTCGAAGGGTTCACGGCAGGCCAGACAGCGCCGCAGCGCCTTGCAGGCGGTGGAGGAGAAACGGCTGAGCAGTTCGGTGTCGGCAGAGCCGCAGTGGGGGCAGCGGACCGGGTCCTGCTCGGCGGTGCGGGTCGGTCCGAGGGTGACGCCGACCGGTCCGGCCGTGCGCCGGGCGCGCGGCGGCGCGATGCCGAACTCCCGCAGTTTGCGGCGGCCTTCGGCGGAGATGTCGTCCGTCGACCAGGCTGGGGTGAGCACCGTGCGCACGGTGACCTCGCGCATGCCGTGGTCGCGCAGTGCCCGCTCGATGTCCGTGGACATGGCCTCCACGGCAGGGCAGCCGGTGTAGGTCGGGGTCAGTTCGACCTCGACGGCGTCCGTGTCGCGCACATGGACCGCGCGCAGGACGCCCAGCTCCTGGAGGGTGAGCACGGGCAGCTCGGGGTCGGGCACCGAACCGGCGACCGCGAGGAGTTCCGCCTCCAGGGGGGTGAGGGTCACCATGACGCCCCCGGGTGGCTGCGGTGCAGGTGCTGCATCTCGGCGAGCATCCGTCCGAAGGACTCCGTGTGCAGGCCCTGACGGCCCGCGCCCGCGCGCCATGCTCCGGTCCGCGGTCCCTGGGGCATCTCCAGTCCGGCCCGGCGCAGCACGGCTCCGACCGACTCCAGCCAGACGGTCTCCAGGCCGGCCGGGTCGGTGTCGACGCCGTCCACCGGCTGGAACATCTCGCCGGTGAACCGCCACAGGGCGTCGCAGGCCCGTCGCATCCGCGCGTGGCTGACCTCGGTGCCGTCGCCGAGGCGCAGGGTCCACTGCTCGGCGTGGTCGCGGTGGTAGGCGACCTCCTTGACGGCCTTGGCCGCGAGTCCCGCGAACGGTCCGTCTCCGGCGGCCAGCCGGTCGTAGAGCAGGTGCTGGTAGGTGGAGAAGTACAGCTGGCGGGCGATGGTGTGGGCGAAGTCGCCGTTGGGCTGCTCCACCAACTGGAGGTTGCGGAAGGCGCGTTCCTCGCGGAGGTAGGCCAGTTCGTCCTCGTCGCCGGCCATCGACAGCAGGATGCGGGCCTGGCCCAGCAGGTCGAGGGCGATGTTGGCGAGAGCGACCTCCTCCTCCAGGACGGGCGCGTGGCCCATCCACTCCCCCAGACGGTGGGAGAGCACCAGGGCGTCGTCGCCGAGGGCGAGAGCGGCGGTGTCCGTGCGCGCGGTCGTGGTCACAGGTGCTTCACCCCCTCCGGGATCTCGTAGAACGTCGGGTGCCGGTACGCCTTGTCGGCGGCCGGGTCGAAGAACGGGTCCTTCTCGTCCGGCGAGGAGGCGGTGATCGCGGCGGACGGCACGACCCAGAGCGAGACGCCCTCGCCGCGCCGGGTGTACAGGTCACGGGCGTTGCGCAGGGCGAACTCCGCGTCCGGCGCGTGCAGGCTGCCCGCGTGGGTGTGGGAGAGGCCGCGGCGGGAGCGCACGAAGACCTCCCACAGGGGCCAGTCGGTGTTCGTCATGGCTGCTTCGCTCCCGTCCCACGGTTCTCGCGGCTCTCGTCGTCTTCTCGGCTGTGCTTGGCCGCGTGGGCCGCGGCGGCCTCCCGGACCCAGGCGCCCTCTTCGTGCGCCCGGGTGCGCTGGGTGAGCCGCTGCTCGTTGCACGGGCCGTTGCCCTTGAGGACCTCCTTGAACTCCGTCCAGTCGATCGGGCCGAAGTCGTGGTGGCCGCGCTCCTCGTTCCACTTCAGGTCCGGGTCGGGGAGGGTGAGGCCCAGGGACTCGGCCTGCGGGACGCAGATGTCGACGAAGCGCTGGCGCAGTTCGTCGTTGGAGTGCCGCTTGATCTTCCAGGCCATCGACTGGGCGGAGTGCGCGGACTCGTCGTCGGGCGGGCCGAACATCATCAGTGAGGGCCACCACCAGCGGTCCACCGCGTCCTGGGCCATCGCGTGCTGTTCGGGGGTGCCGCGGCTGAGGGCCAGCAGCAGTTCGTATCCCTGGCGCTGGTGGAAGGACTCCTCCTTGCAGACGCGGATCATCGCGCGTGCGTACGGACCGTAGGAGCAGCGGCACAGGGGGACCTGGTTGGTGATCGCGGCGCCGTCCACCAGCCAGCCGATCGCGCCGACATCGGCCCAGGTCAGGGTGGGGTAGTTGAAGATCGAGGAGTACTTCTGGCGGCCGGTGTGCAGCTTGTCCAGCAGTTCCTCGCGGCTCGTGCCGAGCGTTTCGGCCGCACTGTAGAGGTACAGGCCGTGGCCCGCCTCGTCCTGGACCTTCGCCATGAGGATGGCCTTGCGGCGCAGGGAGGGCGCACGCGTGATCCAGTTGGCTTCCGGCTGCATGCCGATGATCTCGGAGTGTGCGTGCTGGGCGATCTGGCGGACCAGCGTCGCGCGGTAGGCGTCGGGCATCCAGTCGCGCGGCTCGATGCGTTCGTCGGCGGCCACCGTGGCGTCGAAGGCGCGCTCCCAGGCGTCCTGCTCGCCGTCGACCGTTTCCCGGCCGCCGTACCGCCGTGTGCGGGCCGTCTGGTGCGCGGCTGCTGTCGCCATGCGGTCCCCCTCGACCTAGGGCTCTCTGCGAGCCGTCTCCCGACCGATCGTTCGGTCCGTGCGATTCCATGGTGAGACGGCCGTCGTAAGGTGTCAACCGCTGTGGACAACCTGCGGGCCTCCCTGGGGAAAACCCGGGCGGCCCGTCGGCGGCGGGGCCTCGCGGCCGCCTGCCGGGCCGGCCCCGCTCGGGGGGAGGGCTGCGCGGGGCGGGGCGGGCTGAGTACCGTTCCGTGCGACGACTGTGCGACGGCCGTGCGAAGGCCGTCCCGACCCGTGCTCGCGCACGCGGTGCGCGAGAGCGGGTCGACGTGGACGCACCGGCGGGTACGACGGGTCGCCGTGGCCCGGCGAGCAGGCGGAAGACGGACCGGAATCGGGGAACGGGGCGGAATGAACGCGTACGACGGAGGCGCCGGCCCCCCGCGGGAGGCCGAGGCGCCGCGGGGGCCGGAGGCGCCGGCGGAGCAGCAGCTGCGGGACGACCTGCCCGGCGCCCGGATCGAGGCAGCCCGGGACGACCTGCCCGGCGTCCGCCTCGGGGCCGTGCAGGACGGGCCCGAGGCCGGGGCCGAGCCACGGGGCGGCGTTGCCGCTCTCTCCCCGCGCTACCAGGTCGTCGCCGCTCTGGCGCTCGCCGTCGTCGCGGTCGCCGTCTGTGTCCACGTCGGCATGGTGTTCCTCCATGTCGCGCCGTCCAACACGGTCACCAAGGCACACGGCAAGGCGATCGACGAATACGTCTACCCGGAGTTCGAACAGAACTGGAAGCTCTTCGCGCCCAACCCGCTCCAGCAGAACATCGCCGTCCAGGTCCGTGCCGACGTCCGCACCGCCGACGGCACGGCACGCACCACCGGCTGGTTCGACCTGTCCGCCCAGGACGGCCGGGCCATCGACGGCAACCTGGTGCCGAGCCACACCCAGCAGAACGAGCTGCGCCGCGCCTGGGACTTCTACGTCGGCTCGCACGACTCCGACAACCGTTCGGCCGGGCCGCGCGGCACGCTCGCCGAGACCTACCTGCGCAACATCGTCGTGCTGCGGCTGGAACGCGGTGAGGCGGCCGGCCGGGGCGGCACCATAGAACGCGTCCAGGTCCGCTCCCGCACCACCAACGTGCCGGCGCCCTCCTGGAGCACCGACAAGGTCTCGTCGAAGCCGGTCTACCGGGTGCTGCCCTGGTGGCCACTGGCCGCCGGTGACACCGAGGGAGACGCGCGGTGAACCGGTTCTCCCTGTCGGTGTCCGCCGTGATCGCGCGCGTCACCGGGTCGGCGCTCGGGCCGTACCAGAGCGCCGTCGTCCGCATCGGGTTCAGCCTGACCTGGCTGTTGTTCCTGCTGCGCGAGCTTCCCCACCGTGCGGAGCTGTACGGTCCCGACGGCCCGTGGAGCTGGGAGCTGGCCCGGCGGCTGATCGACGACAACGGCGCCTTCACGGCCCTGATGTGGTCGGACGGCCGGGGCTGGTTCGAGGCGGTGTACGCGCTGTCGGTCCTGTCGAGCCTGCTGTTGCTGCTGGGCTGGCGCACCCGCACCATGTCGGTGCTGTTCATGGTGGGCGTGCTCTCGCTGCAGAACCGCAGCGTCTTCGTGGGTGACGGCGGCGACAACGTGCTGCACCTGATGTCGATGTACCTGGTCCTCCTGCGCTGCGGCCGGGTCTGGTCGCTGGACGCACGGCGGGAGCGGCGCGCGGCCGAGGCACGCGCGCGTGGGGAGCGCGTCACCGACCGGGTCGGGCCCGCCCTGTGGAGCGTGTTCGGCGTGGTGCTGGTCGCGGTGACCGCGGGCGGCCGGCTCGACGGCGACTGGACCGTGCCGGTGATCCTGTGGACGGTGTGGGCCGCGCTGGGCGTGCGGTGGGCCGTCGGGCGCCTCGCGACGTCCGCGCAGCCCCGGATCCTGCTCGACGTGATCACCGACGTCCTGCACAACGGCGCCCTGCTGGTGATCATGGCGGAGGCCTGTCTGATCTACGCGACGGCCGGCTGGTACAAGATCCAGGGCTCGCGCTGGCAGGACGGCACCGCCGCCTACTACCCGCTGCACCTGGACTACTTCTCCCCCTGGCCGGCGCTCGGCGACCTGCTGTCGTCCAGCGGCACCATGGTGATGCTCGTGACGTACGGGACGGTCGTCGTGCAGGTCGCCTTCCCGTTCACCCTGTTCAACCGGCGGGTGAAGAACGTCCTGCTCGTCGCCATGATCGCCGAGCACACCGCGATCGCGGTGCTCCTCGGGCTGCCGTTCTTCTCCCTGGCGATGATCGCGACGGACGCGGTCTTCCTGCCGACGTCGTTCCTGCGGAGGCTGGGCGGCTGGGCCGCGCGCGTGTGGGAGGCGTTGCTGCCGCGGCGCGGTGCCGCGGTGCCCGCGCCGCGGGGAGCGCACGAGCCCGAGGACGCCGAGCCCAGCCGCGTAGGCTTCTCGGCATGACCGATCCCGATCCGCTCGGCCGGTGGCGCCGGCTCGCCGACGGCTGTGTGCTGCTCGACGGCTTCCACGCCGTGAAGCACGCCGTGCGCTTCGGGGCCGACGTGCCGGTGGCGGTCGCCGTGGACCGGCGGGCGGCGCTCGCCCTCGCCGACGATCTCGCCCCCGACGTGAGGGCGGCACTGGAGGCACTCCTGACGGAGGTGCCGCAGGCGGTCTACGCCTCGCTGGTGCCGAGGCCGCACCCCACCGCCGTGGCCGCCCTGGCGGTACGGCCCTCCCGCGAGGCCAATCTGCGGGTGCTGTCCCGCACGCCCCGTCCGGCGCCCGTCGTGGTCCTCGACGATCCGCGCAACCTCGGCAACGCGGGTGCCGTGATCCGCCTGGCCGCCGGTTTCGGGGCGACCGGCGTGGTCACCACCGGCACGCTCGACCCCTGGCACCCGACCGTGGTGCGCGGCGGCGCCGGGCTGCACTTCGCGACCGCCGTGGAGCGGCTGACCGCCGACGAGCTGCCGGCCGGACCGGTGTTCGCGCTCGACCCGGAAGGGGAGGACATCCGGGGCGTGAAGCTCCCGGACGACGCCGTCCTCGCCTTCGGTTCGGAGCGCAGCGGGCTGTCCGGGGCGCTGCGCGCGCGGGCCGACCATCTGCTGGCCCTGCCGATGCGCCCCCAGGTCTCCAGCTACAACCTCGCGACCAGTGTGGCCATGACGCTGTACCACTGGAGCGCGACCGGGGGCGCCACGCGCGCGTAGGCCCCGCGCGGGTCCTCAGGCCTCCCGGCGGACCTCGACCACGCGGAAGCGGTTCGCCACGAACGCGCCGTCGGTGAGCGCGGCGTTGGCCGCCGGGTTGCCGCCCGAGCCGTGGAAGTCGGAGAAGGCGGCCGTCTGGTTGACGTACACCCCGCCGGTGAGGTTGAGCGAGAGCTGTGCCGCCTCCTCGAGGCAGACCTCCTGGACGGCCCGCTCCACCTCCTCGTCGGTCGTGTACGCGCCGACCGTCATCGCGCCCTTCTCGCGGACCGTGCGCCGCAGCAGTTCCACGGCGTCCGCCGCCGAGTCGACCGCGACGGCGAAGGAGACCGGTCCGAAGCACTCGCTCATGTAGGCCGCCTCGTCGTCGGGCTTGGCCCCGTCGAGCTTGACGATCACGGGAGTGCGCACGACGGCGTCCGGGAACTCGGGGTTGCTCACCTCGCGGGAGGCCAGGGCGACTTCGCCGAGACCGGCCGCGGCCTCCAGTCGGGTCTTCACGTCCGGGTTGACGATCGCGCCCAGCAGGGCGTTCGCGCGCGCGTCGTCGCCGAGGAGGCCGTCGACCGCGCGGGCCAGATCGGCGACGACCTCGTCGTAGGTCTTGGGCCCCTCGTCGGTACGGATGCCGTCGCGGGGGATCAGCAGGTTCTGCGGGGTGGTGCACATCTGGCCGCTGTACAGGGACAGCGAGAACGCCAGGTTGGACAGCATGCCCTTGTAGTCGGCGGCCGACTCCACGAGCACCGTGTTGACGCCGGCCTTCTCGGTGTAGACCTGCGCCTGGCGGGCGTTGGCCTCCAGCCAGTCGCCGAAGGCGGTCGAGCCGGTGTAGTCGACGATCCTGATCTCGGGGCGGGTGGCCAGGGTCTTGGCGATGCCCTCGCCGGGCCGCTCGGCGGCGAGCGCCACCA
This sequence comes from Streptomyces sp. NPDC088766, assembly GCF_044750845.1. Classification (NCBI taxonomy): domain Bacteria; kingdom Bacillati; phylum Actinomycetota; class Actinomycetes; order Kitasatosporales; family Streptomycetaceae; genus Streptomyces; species Streptomyces sp. NPDC088766. Next base: position 280,043 of record NZ_JBIVKQ010000003.1, read on the forward strand.
GGTTCGGGTCGAAGCCCGCCTCCGCGAGCACCTCGCGCGCGACGGCCACGGTCAGCGCGAGCGGCAGCACCGCGCGCGGGTGGGGCTTCACCAGGACCGCGTTGCCGGTGGCGAGGGAGGCGAACAGGCCCGGGTAGCCGTTCCACGTCGGGAAGGTGTTGCAGCCGATCACCAGGGCGATCCCGCGCGGCACCGGCGTGAACTGCTTGGTCAGGGCCAGCGGGTCGCGCTTGCCCTGCGGTTTGGTCCACTCCGCCGTGTCGGGTGTGCGGACCTGCTCCACGTACGCGTACGCCACCGCCTCCAGGCCGCGGTCCTGCGCGTGCGGGCCGCCCGCCTGGAACGCCATCATGAAGGCCTGGCCGGAGGTGTGCATCACCGCGTGCGCGAACTCGTGGGTCCGGTCGCTGACGCGCTTGAGGATCTCCAGGCAGACCACCGCGCGCATCTCCGCGCCCGCGTCCCGCCAGGCGCGCTGACCGGCCTTCATGGCGGGCAGCAGCTCGTCGATGTCCGCGTGCGGATACTCGACGCCCAGCTCGATGCCGTACGGCGAGACCTCGCCGCCCACCCAGCCGTCGGTGCCGGGCTGGCCGAGGTCGAGGCGGGTGCCCAGGACGCCGTCGAAGGCCGCCTTGCCCGCCGCCGCGTCCAGGCTGCCGTCGGCGCCGTAGGCCTTGGGGTGCTCGGGGTGCGGGGACCAGTACGCGCGGGTGCGGATCGCTTCCAGGGCCTGGTCGAGGGTGGGCCGGTGCTTGGCGATCAAGGCGTGAGCGGTGAGTTCGGCGGCCATGCGGGACCAACTCCTCGTCTGGAGAACTCTTCGTCGAGCTCTGGACCTGGGCGGAAACAGGGACAGGAACGGGCAGTCAGGGTTAGAGTAACCGAACGATCGGTCGGGACAAGGGGGTCCGCCGCATCTGTGGAAAACCCCGTGCGGGAGGATCGCGCACATGACAGCACTCGACCTCAGCAGCCCCGTGGCCGTCGTCGGCACCGGCACCATGGGCCAGGGCATCGCCCAGGTCGCGCTGACCGCGGGCCACCCGGTGCGGCTGTACGACGCCGTCGCCGGGCGCGCGGGAGAAGCGGCCGCCACGATCGGTGCCCGTCTAGACCGGCTCGTCGAGAAGGACCGGCTCACCGCCGTCGAGCGGGACGCCGCCCGCGCCCGCCTCACACCCGTGGACAGCCTCGCCGCACTCGCGGACTGCGCGCTGGTCGTGGAGGCCGTCCTGGAGCGGCTGGACGTCAAGCAGGAGCTGATGCGTGGCCTGGAGGACGTGGTCGGCGAGGACTGTCTGCTCGCCACGAACACCTCCTCCCTGTCGGTGACGGCCATCGGGGGCGCCCTGCGCAACCCGGGCCGTCTCGTCGGTCTGCACTTCTTCAACCCGGCGCCGCTGCTGCCGCTGGTCGAGGTCGTCTCGGGGTTCGCCACCGACGTCTCGTCGGCCACGCGCGCGTACGAGACCGCCCGTGCCTGGGGCAAGACGCCCGTCGCCTGCGCCGACACCCCGGGTTTCATCGTCAACCGCATCGCCCGGCCCTTCTACGCCGAGGCCTTCGCGGTCCACGAGGCGCAGGGCGCCGACCCGGCCACCATCGACGCGGTCCTGCGCGAGTCCGGCGGCTTCCGGATGGGGGCGTTCGAACTCACCGACCTGATCGGCCAGGACGTCAACGAGTCCGTCACGCACTCCGTGTGGCAGTCCTTCTTCCAGGACGTGCGCTTCGCCCCCTCGCTGTCCCAGCGCCGCCTGGTCGAGTCCGGCCGCCTGGGCCGCAAGACCGGGCAGGGCTGGTTCGACCACCGCGACGGCGCCGAGCGGGCCGAGCCGCACACCGCGGAGAAGCGCCGGCCGCCCGCGTACGTGGTCGCCGAGGGCGACCTGGGGCCCGCCTCGGAGCTGCTCGCGATGATCCGCGAGGCGGGCATCCAGGTCCGCGAGGAGGACGAGGACGGCGGCACCCGACTGGTGCTGCCGAGCGGCGGCCAGCTCGCCCTCGCCGACGGCCAGACCTCGGTGGAGTTCCGGGACGTCGTCTACTTCGACCTCGCCCTGGACTACCGCAAGGCGACCCGCATCGCCGTGTCCGCCTCCCAGGACACCCCCCAGCAGACGCTCTCCGAGGCCATCGGCCTCTTCCAGGCGCTCGGCAAGGACGTCAGCGTCATCGGCGACGTCCCCGGCATGATCGTCGCCCGTACGGTCGCGCGGATCGTCGACCTCGCCCACGACGCCGTCGCCAAGGGCGTGGCCACCGAGGAGGACGTCGACACCGCGATGCGCCTGGGCGTCAACTACCCGCTCGGTCCCTTCGAGTGGAGCCGCAGGCTCGGCCGGGTCTGGGCCCACGACCTCCTGGAGGAGCTGCACCTGCGCGAGCCCTCCGGCCGCTACGCGCCCTCTCTGGCGCTCTACCGCCACGGACACTCCGCCGACAAGCGGGAGGGCACCTCATGACCACGGCCAAGCGCGACACGTACACCCCGGAGACCCTGCTGTCGGTCGCCGTGCAGGTCTTCATCGAGCGCGGCTACGACGGCACCTCCATGGAGCACCTCTCCAAGGCGGCCGGCATCTCCAAGTCGTCGATCTACCACCACGTCAGCGGCAAGGAGGAACTGCTGCGGCGGGCGGTGAGCCGGGCGCTGGACGGCCTCTTCGCGATCCTCGACGAGGAGCACGCGCGCGTGGGACGTGCCGTGGAGCGCCTGGAGTACGTGGTGCGGCGCATGGTCGAGGTGCTCATCTCCGAACTGCCCTACGTGACGCTGCTGCTGCGGGTACGCGGCAACACCGGTACCGAGCGGTGGGCGCTGGAGCGGCGGCGCGACTTCGACCACCGGGTGGCCGCGCTGCTGAAGGCGGCCGCCGCCGACGGGGACGTACGCGGCGACGTGGAGGTGCGGCTCGCGACCAGGCTGGTCTTCGGCATGATCAACTCGATCGTCGAGTGGTACCGCCCGGACGGGCGGGGCATGGGCGAGCGCGAGGTGGGCGACGCGGTCGTCCGGCTGGTGTTCTCAGGGCTGCTGCGGGCCTGAGGTCACCCCTGCGGCTCCAGGTCCTCCTCCTCGAACACCAGCAGCGTGCGCGTGCTGAGCACCTCCGGGATCGCCTGGAGGCGGGTGAGCACCAGTTCGCGCAGTGCCCTGTTGTCGGGTGTGTGCACCAGCAGCAGGACGTCGAAATCGCCGCCCACCAGGGCGATGTGGGAGGCGCCGGGCAGCCGTCTGAGCTGCTCGCGGACCGTGCGCCAGGAGTTCTGGACGATCTTCAGCGTGACGTAGGCGGACGTTCCGTGGCCGGCGCGCTCATGGTCCACGCGCGCGCCGAAGCCGCGGATCACGCCGTCCTCGACGAGCCGGTTGATGCGTGCGTAGGCGTTGGCGCGCGACACGTGGACCCGCTCGGCGACCGACCGTATCGAGGCGCGGCCGTCCGCCTGGAGCATCTGGAGGATGTCCTGGTCGATGGCGTCGAGCGGCCGGGGCGGGGCCTTGGCTTCCGTGCGCGGCGGGGCCGTGGTCTCCGCGCGCGGCGGTGAGCTGCCGTCCGGGCTCTCGGCCATTTGTTCAGCTGTCATGTCCCCCCGCCTCTTCGCCGTGGACGTCCTGCACCCATCCCAGGTTGTGAAGAACCGTTTGTCCACAGCCTGAGGGGCCCTGTAGCCAAAATGTGCCGACGACCGAACAATCGGTAGGTGAGGCGGGTCACAGCCGACCCGTCCCCCGTAGCCACTCCCACGAGGAGGTGCCGTCATGACGGTCATGGAGCAGCGGGGCGGATACCGGCCGACACCGCCGCCCGCCTGGCAGCCCCGCACCGACCCCGCGCCGCTGCTGCCCGACGCGGAGCCGTACCGCGTCCTCGGCACCGAGGCGGCCGCGCAGGCCGACCCGGAGCTGCTGCGCAGGCTCCACGCCCAGCTGGTGCGCGGCCGTCGGTACAACGCGCAGGCCACCGCCCTGACCAAGCAGGGCCGCCTCGCCGTCTACCCCTCCAGCACCGGCCAGGAGGCCTGCGAGGTCGCCGCCGCCCTCGTCCTCCAGGAGCAGGACTGGCTCTTCCCCAGCTACCGCGACACCCTCGCGGTCGTCGCCCGCGGCGTGGACCCGGTGGAGGCCCTCACGCTGCTGCGCGGCGACTGGCACACCGGCTACGACCCGTACGAGCACCGTGTGGCCCCCCTGAGCACCCCGCTCGCCACACAGCTCCCGCACGCCGTGGGCCTCGCGCACGCCGCCCGCCTCAAGGGCGACGACGTGGTGGCGCTCGCCATGGTCGGTGACGGCGGCACCAGCGAGGGCGACTTCCACGAGGCGCTGAACTTCGCCGCCGTCTGGCGGGCGCCGGTCGTCTTCCTCGTCCAGAACAACGGATTCGCGATCTCCGTCCCGCTCGCCAAGCAGACCGCCGCGCCCTCGCTGGCCCACAAGGCCGTCGGATACGGCATGCCCGGCCGGCTGGTCGACGGCAACGACGCGGCCGCCGTGCACGAGGTGCTCGCCGACGCCGTACGGCACGCGCGCGCGGGCGGCGGTCCCACGCTCGTCGAGGCGATCACCTACCGTGTGGACGCCCACACCAACGCCGACGACGCGACCCGCTACCGCGGCGACGCCGAGGTCGAGACCTGGCGCGGGCACGACCCGATCGACCTGCTGGAGCACGAGCTGACCGCGCGCGGTCTGCTCGACGAGGAGACGAGGCAGGCGGCCCGGGACGCCGCCGAGACCATGGCCGCCGACCTGCGCGCCCGCATGAACCAGGACGCCCCGCTCGACCCCATGGACCTCTTCGCCCATGTGTACGCCGAGCCCACCATGCAACTTCGTGAACAGCGCGCCCTGCTGCAGGCCGAGATCGAGGCGGAGCAGGGAGGGACGCACTGATGACCACCGTCGCCGTCAAGCCCGCCACCATGGCGCAGGCCCTCACGCGCGCCCTGCGCGACGCGATGGCCGCCGACCCGTCCGTGCACGTCCTCGGTGAGGACGTGGGCACCCTCGGCGGCGTCTTCCGGGTCACCGACGGACTCGCCGCGGAGTTCGGCGAGGACCGTTGCACGGACACCCCACTGGCCGAGGCCGGCATCCTCGGCACTGCGGTCGGCATGGCCATGTACGGCCTGCGCCCGGTCGTGGAGATGCAGTTCGACGCCTTCGCCTACCCGGCGTTCGAGCAGCTCGTCAGCCATGTCGCCCGCATGCGCAACCGCACCCGCGGCCGCATGCCGCTGCCCGTCACGATCCGCGTCCCCTACGGCGGCGGCATCGGCGGCGTCGAGCACCACAGCGACTCCTCCGAGGCCTACTACATGGCCACCCCCGGGCTGCACGTCGTCACGCCCGCCACGGTCGCCGACGCCTACGGTCTGCTGCGTGCCGCCATCGCCTCCGACGATCCGGTCGTCGTCCTCGAGCCCAAGCGCCTGTACTGGTCGAAGGACTCCTGGAACCCGGAGGAGCCGGCAGCCGTTGAACCCATCGGCCGCGCGGTGGTGCGGCGCTCGGGCCGGAGCGCCACACTCATCACGTACGGGCCGTCGGTGCCCGTGTGCCTCGAAGCCGCCGAGGCGGCCCGGGCCGAGGGCTGGGACCTCGAAGTCGTCGACCTGCGCTCCCTGGTGCCGTTCGACGACGAGACGGTCACCGCCTCGGTGCGGCGGACCGGACGGGCGGTCGTCGTCCATGAATCGGGCTCCTTCGGAGGCCCGGGCGGGGAGATCGCGGCCCGCGTCACGGAGCGCTGCTTCCACCACCTGGAAGCGCCGGTGCTGCGCGTCGCCGGGTTCGACATCCCCTACCCGCCGCCGATGCTGGAGCGCCACCACCTGCCCGGCGTCGACCGCATCCTGGACGCCGTGGCGCGTCTGCAGTGGGAGGCCGAGAGCTGATGGCACAAGTGCTGGAGTTCAAGCTCCCCGACCTCGGGGAGGGACTCACCGAGGCGGAGATCGTCCGCTGGCTGGTCGAGGTCGGTGACGTCGTCGCCGTCGACCAGCCGGTCGTCGAGGTCGAGACGGCCAAGGCCATGGTCGAGGTGCCCTGCCCCTACGGCGGTGTGGTCACCGCCCGCTTCGGCGAGGAGGGTACGGAACTGCCCGTCGGCGCCCCCCTGATCACGGTCGCCGTGGGCGCACCGGCCGCCGGCGGCTCGACGGACGCCCCGGACGCCCCGGTCACCCAGGGCACGCCGGCCGCCGCGGGCGGCCAGGGCTCGGGCAACGTCCTCGTGGGGTACGGCACCTCCGAGGCGCCCGCGCGCCGCCGCAGGGTGCGGCCGGACCGGCCGGCCCCCGCCCCCGCCCCCGCCCCCGTGCCCGTGGCGCCGGCGGTGGCCTCGGTGAACGGAGGAGCACGGACCGCCGAGACGGCGGACGGCCCCGTGGCGGTGATCTCCCCCCTCGTGCGCAGGCTGGCCCGTGAGAACGGCATCGACCTGAGGGAGCTGACCGGTTCCGGTCCCGACGGCCTGATCCTGCGGGCCGACGTGGAGTACGCGCTGCGGGCCGCGGCCGCGCAGGGCCGGACCACGACGGCGGCTCCCGAGCCGCACCCGCGCGTGGCCCCACCGGCGGCGGTCGTCACCCCCGTCCCCACCACGGCCACGGCCGGCACCCGCATCCCGCTCAAGGGCGTTCGCGGAGCCGTGGCCGACAAGCTCTCCCGCAGCCGACGCGAGATTCCCGACGCGACCTGCTGGGTCGACGCGGACGCGACCGAGCTGATGCGTGCCCGTACGGCGATGAACGCGGCCGGAGGACCGAAGATCTCCCTCCTGGCGCTCCTGGCCCGGATCTGCACCGCGGCCCTGGCCCGCTTCCCGGAGCTCAACTCCACCGTCGACCAGGAAGCCAGGGAGGTCGTCCGCCTGGACCACGTCCACCTCGGCTTCGCCGCCCAGACCGAGCGGGGTCTCGTGGTGCCCGTCGTCCGCGACGCGCACGCCCGCGACACCGAGGGCCTCGGCGCGGAGTTCGCCCGGCTCACCGAGGCGGCCCGCACCGGCACCCTCACACCGGCCGATCTGACCGGCGGCACGTTCACGCTGAACAACTACGGCGTCTTCGGCGTCGACGGCTCCACGCCGATCATCAACCACCCCGAGGCCGCCATGCTCGGCGTCGGCCGCATCGTCCCCAAGCCCTGGGTGCACGAGGGCGAACTGGCCGTGCGTCAGGTCGTCCAGCTCTCGCTCACCTTCGACCACCGGGTGTGCGACGGCGGCACGGCGGGCGGCTTCCTGCGCCATGTGGCGGACTGCGTGGAACAGCCGGCGGTGCTGCTGCGCACCCTGTGACCGTGTGGGCACTCCGCCGTTCCGTGTGATCGGAGTGCCCCGCATACTCGGGGGGTGACTCCGAACGAGCCGCGGGCGGTCACCTCCGGCGACCGCCCCGACCAGGACGCCGCCGTGCCTTTCGGGCAGGGCGTCGGCGTCCCCCTCGTCCGCCATGCCGTCGTCCACGACGCCGTCGTGCTCGCCGGCGGCGGCGCCCGCCGGCTCGGCGGCGCCGACAAGCCCGGTGTGCGGGTGGGCGGACGCGCCCTGCTCGACCGGGTGCTCGACGCCTGCGCCGACGCGGAGACCACGGTCGTCGTCGCGGACCCGCGGCCGACCGTCCGGCCCGTGCGCTGGGCACGCGAGGATCCGCCCGGCGCGGGACCGGTGGCGGCACTCGGCGCCGGGCTGCGCCACGCCACCGCGGACTCCGTCGTCGTCCTCTCCGCCGACCTGCCGTTCCTCGCGGCCGACACCGTCCGGCGGCTGCTGGCAGCCCTGAACACAGAGGGCTCGCAGGGCGCCGAGGGCGCGCTGCTCACCGACGCCGACGGGCGCGACCAGCCGCTCGTCGCCGCCTACCGCACGTCCGCCCTGCGCCGCGAACTGTCGGCGCTCGGCGAGGAGCACGGCGGCCTCACGGGGCTGCCCCTGCACCGGCTGACCGCCGGTCTCGACCTCACCCGCGTCCCCGACCCCGTCGCGTCCTTCGACTGCGACACCTGGGACGACATCGCCGCCGCCAGAGCACGCATCAGGGAGCATGGCCACGTGTTGGACGAATGGATTTCCGCAGTCAAGAACGAACTGGGCATCGATCTCGAGGTCGACACCGGTGCTCTCCTCGACCTCGCCCGCGACGCCGCCCACGGAGTGGCACGGCCGGCGGCTCCCCTGACCACCTTCCTGGTGGGCTACGTCGCCGGGCGGGCCGGGGGAGGCCCGGAAGCCGTCGCCGAGGCGACCCGCAAGGCCACCGCCCTGGCGATCCGCTGGGCGGAAGAGGCCGGCGAGACCGACGGAGCCGACGGGACGGGTGGGACCGGTGGGACGGACGGGTCCGCTCCCGGTGCCGGGTCCGCCCCGGGACAGCCCGCCGCCGCCCCCGCTGCCCCCGACGTCACGCCCGACACCCGCCCGGACGCCGGATGACCGCCCCCGGCATCCGCGACGGTGAGGACGCCGAAGAGGATCTCGACGTCGAGGAGGTGCTCGCCCTCGTGAAGCACGGCAACCGACCCGCCCGTCCGGCCACCGGCGCCACACCCGCCCCGGCGGTCACGCACGGCGAGGGCCATGGCTCGCACGCCGGCACCGCCCCCGCCCGCGAAACACGCCACGGGAAAGCCGTCGCCACCCCCTGGGCCGACGCCCGTGCCCGCGCCGGTCGTGCCGCCCGTTCCCGCGCCGCCCGCAGTACACCCGTCTCCGTGGCTCTCGAAGACGCCCTCGGCCTCGTCCTGGCCGCTCCCCTCACCGCCCTCACCGACCTGCCCTCCTTCGACACCTCCGCGATGGACGGCTGGGCGGTCGCCGGGCCGGGTCCCTGGGCCGTACGCGACCAGGGTGTTCTGGCCGGAGGGGCCGGACCCGCACGTCTCGTCGACGGCGAGGCCGTCCGGATCGCCACCGGCGCCCGGATCCCCTCGGACACGACCGCGGTGCTGCGCAGCGAGCACGGCCGCACCGACGAGAAGGGCCGGCTGCACCCCGACCGGGACCTCCAGCACGGGCAGGACATCCGTCCACGTGGCCAGGAGTGCCGCAGCGGTGATCAGTTGCTCCCCGTCGGAGCGGTGGTGACCCCGGCCGTGCTCGGGCTCGCCGCGGCCGCCGGATACGACACGCTTGCCGCGGTCCCCCGCCCCCGTGTCGAGGTGCTCGTCCTGGGCGATGAACTCCTCACCGAGGGCCGCCCGCACGACGGACTCATCCGAGACGCGCTCGGACCGATGCTTCCGCCGTGGCTGCGGGCGATGGGCGCCGAGGTGGTGGCGCTGCGCAGGCTCGGCGACGACGCCGAGGCCCTGCACCAGGCCCTCACCACGTCCACGGCCGATCTCATCGTCACCACCGGCGGGACGGCCGCGGGGCCCGTCGACCATGTTCACCCCACTCTGCGCCGCATCGACGCCGAACTGCTGGTCGACGGGGTCGAGGTGCGTCCCGGGCATCCGATGCTGCTGGCCAGGATCGCGGAGGACCGGCACCTCGTCGGCCTGCCGGGCAATCCCCTCGCGGCCGTCTCCGGGCTCCTCACGCTCGCCGAGCCCCTGCTGCGCACCCTCGCCGGCCGCCCCGCCCCGGAGCCGTACACGTTGCCCCTGCGGGAAGCGGCGCACGGTCACCCGCGGGACACCCGGCTCGTCCCGGTCGTCCTGCGAGGTGATCACGCTGTGCCGCTGCACTACAACGGCCCGGCGATGCTGCGGGGCATCGCGGCCGCCGACGCGCTCGCCGTCGTGCCGCCCGGCGGTGCGGGGGCCGGCCAGGAGACGGAACTGCTTGATCTTCCGTGGGCGACCGCCGGGGTCGATGCCTGTTTCACGTGAAACAGGCGAAGAGGTCGATTCATCTGGTTGTTTCACGTGAAACACCTGGATGGGGCCTGTAGCGCTGTTTCACGTGAAACATCACTGCGGAAGAGTGTGCCGTCGGAAGCGCGGCGCCCGGCTCACGACTGTTCGACCACCTTCGCCCGGCTCACCGTGATCACCCGGTCCCCCGCCTGAAGCTGCGTGAGGCGGGGGTCGGCGAAGTCCAGCAGGTCCTTGCCGCGGACGACCGCCACCACCAGGTCCGTGGAGGCGCGCGGCGACTTGCCCGCCTCCTGCCGGGTGACGGGGCGCTCGGTGAGATCCAGGCCGCTGCCCAGAGTCATGAGGTCCTCCAGGGTTCTGGCCACGGTCGGGCTGACCATGGAGACGCCCAGCAACCGGCCGGCGGAGCTGGAGCTGGTGACCACGGTGTCCGCGCCGCTCTGCTTGAGCAGCGGCACGTTCTCGTCCTCCCTGGCGGCGACGACGATCGTGGCGCGCCTGTTCAGTTGGCGGGCGGTGAGCGTGACCAGGGCGGCGGTGTCGTCGCGCTGCGGGGCCACGATCACCCGGGAGGCGTGGGAGACCTCGGCCTTGAGCAGCGTCTCCGAACGGGTGGCGTCCCCCAGCACCGACACCAGCCCGTCGTCCCCGGCTGCGTGCGCGGCCTTGCTCTGGGCGTCCACCACGACGATCTGCTCCTTGGGGACGCCCTGTCCGACGAGCGTCTTCACCGCGTGCCGGCCCTTGGTCCCGTAACCGACGACCACGACATGCTGATGGGTGCGGCTGCGCCAGCGGTGGATGCGGACCTGCTGACGGGTGCGCTCGGTGAGGACTTCGAGGGTCGTGCCGACCAGGATGATCAGGAACAGCACGCGCAGCGGCGTGATGACGAGGATGTTGACGAGCCGGGCCGAGTCGCTGACGGGGGTGATGTCGCCGTAGCCGGTGGTGGAGAGGGTGACGGTGGCGTAGTAGGCGGCGTCGAGGAAGTCGACGGAGCCGTCGGAGTTGTCGTTGTAGCCGCCGCGGTCGAGGTAGACGATCAGTGTGGTGACCATCAGCACCAGCAGGCCGAGGGCGAGGCGCCGCAGCACCTGCTGGAGCGGAGGGAGGGAGCTCTGCAGCGGCATCGTGATGGAGCGGCCCGCCTCGGCGTCGTCCCGTGCTTCGGCGCGCGAGCGGTACCACAGGGACCGGAAGAGAGAGAGCCGTCCCGGCCCGGCCGGCTGTCGTTCATGGTCTCGCATCGCGTGGCCCCCTGTGGTGGTGATCCGATCGGTGGGCACCATGGTTCACGGCGGTGTCGTACCCATCGCACGCGACACCCGTTTGCGTACCCAGCTTTCGCCCAGCAACCCGGAGGTCCCCCTTGCGCGACCACACTGTCGTCGTCGGATTCGGCACGAAAGGCCGGTCCGCGATCCGGACCGCCTGTACGGCGGGGCTGCGGAAGGAGCAGGTCGTCGTGATCGATCCCGGTGCCAGGATGATCGAGGCGGCGACAGCCGAGGGTTACGAGGGTGTGGTCGGTGACGGCACCCGCAGTGACGTCCTGCGGCGGGCGGAGGTGCAGCGGGCCGGGCGGATCATCATCGCGACGGAACGCGACGACACGGCCGTGCTCGTGGCCCTGACGGCCCGCCAGCTCAATCCGCGGGCGAAGATCGTGGCCGCGGTGCGCGAGGAGGAGAACGCGCCGCTGCTGAAGCAGTCCGGCGCCGACGAGGTCATCACCAGTGCGGGAGCGGCCGGGCGGCTTCTCGGCCTGTCCGTGCTCAGTCCCGCGGCGGGCCGGGTGATGGAGGACCTCATCCACCAGGGCAGTGGCCTCGACCTCGTCGAACGGCCGGTCACCAAGGCCGAGGCGGGGCGCACCCCGCGCCAGACGGACGACCTGGTGGTGAGCGTCGTGCGTGGTCACCGGGTGCTGGCCTACGACGATCCGTCCGTCGGGGTGCTGGAGTTGACGGACCGTCTCGTCACCATCGTGCGTGTGCCGCCGGAGGCGCCGAAGGCCCTGCGCTTCTGACCGGACCGCACACCCCGACCTGCGGTGGAGAGGCGCAACCGCAAGCCGGGGTCGTAGGGACAACCGCTACTTGCGGTTGTAGAGGCGCATCGTCACGGGCCCGAAGACCAGCACGAACATTCCCGCCCAGCCCAGGGACCAGGCGATTTCGGCGGCCGGCCGGTCGCCGGCCATCAGCCCGCGCACCGCGGACGCGAGATGGGTGACCGGGCTGTTGTTCACGAACGCCTGGAGCCAGCCCGGCATGGTCCTCGGGTCGACGAACACGTTGGACAGGAAGGTCAGCGGGAAGATCACCATCATGCTGACGCCCATCACCGACTTCTCGGTACGCAGCAGCAGCCCGAACATGGTCCAGATCCACGAGAACGCGAACGAGAAGACGATCAGCAGGGCGACGCCGGCGAGGACCCCGAGAACCCCGCCGTCCGCCCGGTAGCCGAGGATCATGCCGACGGTGAGCATCACCACGGACGCGATGGCGTAGCGCAGGGCGTCGCCGAGGAGGTAGCCGACCATCGTCGACGGCCGCCAGATCGGCAGCGAGCGGAACCGGTCGAAGACGCCCTTCTCGATGTCCGTGTTCACTGATACGCCCGTGTACATGGTGATCATCACGACCGACATCACGAGGATGCCGGGCAGCAGGAACTGGATGTACTCCTCGGGTGACCCGGCCAGAGCGCCTCCGAAGAGGTACGTGTACATCAGCACCATCATGATCGGGAACGCCGTGACGTCGAACAGCTGCTCCGGCACGTGTTTGATCTTGAGGACGGCCCGCCAGCCGAAGGTGAGGGAGGCCGACCAGGCGCTCGGCCGCCGCGGGCGTTCCTTGGCGACCAGCAGTGCCGCCAGGGAGTCGGCGCGGACCGGCGCGAGGTCCCGGGTCTCGTTCGTCGTCGCGGTGCTCATGCGGCCACCTCGTTGCTCACGGCGTCGTCCGCCTGGGTGTCGTGTCCGGTGAGGGCGAGGAAGACCTCGTCCAGGCTGGGCTGGCCCAGCGAGAAGTTGTCGACGGTGACACCGCTCCTGGCCAGCTCGCCCAGCGCCCGGGCGGCCTGCTCGGCGGCCGTGTCGACGGCCGTCGCGGCCAGCCGGGCCGTCAGGGCCACCGGGTCGGGGTCGTGCTGCACCCGTGCGTCCAGCACCCTGCTCAGTACCTCAGCGGCCCGCTGACGCTGCGCGGCGTCCCGCAGCCGCAGATGGACGGACCCGGCGCCCACGGACGCCTTCAGCTCGCCCTTCGTGCCCTCGGCGATCACCTTGCCGCGGTCGATGACGGCGATGCGGGACGCCAGCTGGTCGGCCTCGTCCAGGTACTGCGTGGTCAGCAGCACGGTGGTGCCCTGCGCGACCACCGCTCGCACGATGTCCCACACCTGGTTGCGGCTGCGCGGGTCGGGCCCGGTCGTCGGCTCGTCGAGGAAGAGCAGGTCGGGCGTGCTGAGGATGGACGCGGCGATGTCGATACGGCGGCGCATGCCGCCCGAGTAGTGCTTGACCTGCTTCGAGGCCGCGTCGGTGAGCCCGAAGGCCTCCAGCAGCTGCGCGGACCGCTCACGCGCGGCCTTCTTGGCGTGCCCGAGGAGCCGGGCCAGCAGCACCAGGTTCTCGGCGCCGGTGAGGTCCTCGTCCACGGACGCGTACTGCCCGGTGAGGCTGACCAGGCCGCGCACCGCGTCGGCCTCGCGGACGACGTCGCGGCCGAAGACGTGGGCCTGGCCGCCGTCGGGCCGCAGCAGGGTGGCGAGCATCTTCACGGTGGTGGTCTTGCCCGCGCCGTTGGGGCCGAGGACGCCGTAGACGGTGCCTGCGGGGACGGCGAGGTCCACGCCGTCCACCGCCCTGGTCTCGCCGAACGTCTTCACCAGGCCCGCGGTCTCGATCGCCAGGCCGACGGTGTGCTGGCTCATGGTGGGGTGTCCTTCCGCGCAGGTGGGTGCTGCATGGGGAGACCTTTACCGTCGCGCGAATTCATCGGTCGCGCACAGGGTTTTTGCCACGGTCCGGCCCGGCGGGCGGGACGGCTGCGACCGGCCACCGCGGGGTAGCGTCGCTCTCATGCATGCGATCACGATTCCCGAACCTGGTGGTCCCGAGGCGCTGGTGTGGGACGAGGTCCCCGACCCCGTACCCGGCGAGGGCGAGGTCCTGGTCGAGGTGGCGGCCAGTGCCGTCAACCGTGCCGACGTCCTCCAGCGGCAGGGCTTCTACAACCCGCCGCCGGGGGCCTCGCCCTACCCCGGCCTGGAGTGCTCCGGCCGGATCGCCGCGCTCGGTCCCGGCGTCTCCGGCTGGGCCGTCGGCGACGAGGTGTGCGCTCTGCTCGCGGGTGGCGGATACGCCGAGAAGGTCGCCGTACCGGCCGGGCAACTGCTGCCGGTGCCCGGGGGGGTCGACCTCGTGCGGGCCGCGGCGCTGCCCGAGGTGGCCTGCACGGTCTGGTCGAACGTCTTCATGATCTCCCACCTCCGTCCCGGAGAGACGCTGCTGGTGCACGGCGGCTCCAGTGGCATCGGCACGATGGCGATCCAGCTGGCCAAGGCCGTCGGCGCCACGGTCGCCGTCACCGCGGGCAGCGCGGAGAAGCTGGAGCGGTGCGCCGCGCTGGGCGCGGACATCCTGATCAACTACCGCGAGCAGGACTTCGTCGCCGAGATCGGGAAGGCCACCGACGGCGTCGGCGCCGACGTCATCCTCGACAACATGGGCGCCAAGTACCTGGACCGCAACGTCCAGAGCCTCGCCGTCAACGGCCGGCTGGCGATCATCGGCATGCAGGGCGGGGCCAAGGGCGAGCTGAACATCGGTGCGCTCCTCGGCAAGCGCGCCACGATCAGCGCGACCTCGCTGCGGGCCCGCCCCCTCGGCGAGAAGGCGTCGATCGTCACGGCCGTACGCGAGCACGTCTGGCCGCTGCTCGCCGCCGGCCAGGTCCGTCCCGTCGTGGACCGCGAACTCCCGATGAGCGACGCCGCCGCGGCGCACCGGGTCGTTGAGGACAGCGGGCACGTCGGCAAGGTCCTGCTGGTCGCCCGCTGAATTGGCATGACCGGCCCCAGGGTCTTTCGTTCGGGTCGGGCCGGAACCCGGCCCGACCCGAACGAAAGGCCCTAGTCGCGGCGCAGCCGCAGGCCGAGGAAGGCGAGGCCGAGGCCCATGCCGATGAGGACCAGACCGCTGCCGAGGGGCAGGATCCGCAGCATTCGTCCGACGGGCCGCTCCTCGGCGGCTTCGGCCTGCTGCACGGCCCGCGGTGACGGGGAGGGGACGAGCCGGGCCTCGTGCGGAGCCTCCTCCGGGGCGGTCGTCTCCTCGGCCGCCGTCTCGGCCGGCTCCTCGTCGTAGCCCTCCCGGTCACCGGCGTCCGTGGCCTCGTCGACGGCCTCGGGTTCCGTCTCCGCCGCCTCCTTGGTGCGGCCGGGGCGTGCCCGTCCCTCCCCGGCCCGGCTTCCGGCCCGGTCGGGGCCGCCGGATGACGCCGAGGCGGAGACGGACGGCGACGCGGTCAGGGACGCCGCCACGGGCACGGACGACGGCAGAACGGTTGTCGGCGGGACGCGGTCGTGTCCGGCACCCTGCGAGGGCGTCGAGACGGGACGCCCGTACGCCGGACCGGTCCCGCGCGCCGGACCAGGACCGTGCGTCTCTCCGGGACCGTGCGTCTCTCCGGGACCGTGCGTCCCTCCGGGACCGTGCGTCGAGCCACGGCCGGAGGCCGGCCGGCTCCCGTCCGCCGACGTGCTCCCGTCCGCCGCCCTGCTCTCGTACGCCGTCCCGGAGCCGTACGCCGGTGCCGCCGCGTCCGCCCGCACACCCCCGTACGGGAGCACGGCCACCAGCAACCCCGTCCCCATTCCCACCCCGCACAGCCCCCGCCGCCATGGAGTCACGCCCGTGACCCCCTCCCGGTGTTCAGTCGTCACGAAATGAGGCCACAAGCCTCACATGACGGACCGGGCGTCGCATTCCGGACTGCGCTGAACGGGAAAACGGTGGATCACCCTTCGCGGGGGGCGCCACGGTGATGAGGTGTACGGGTGCGAGAGAATGGCGGCATGGAGATGCCGAGGAACGAACGGTCGCCGGAGAACGCCCAGAAGATCCTGGTCGTAGGCCAGGACGGCATGGCTCTCGGTGGCATCGACGCGGACGACGACTCCCGTGAGATCCCCGTGACCGAGCAGGTCGAGCAGCCGGCGAAGGTCATGCGGATCGGCAGCATGATCAAGCAGCTGCTGGAGGAGGTGCGTGCGGCTCCCCTCGACGAGGCCAGCCGTGTCCGTCTCAAGGAGATCCACTCGAGCTCGGTGAAGGAGCTGGAGGACGGCCTGGCGCCGGAGCTGGTCGAGGAGCTGGAGCGGCTCTCCCTGCCGTTCACCGAGGGGTCGACCCCGAGCGACGCGGAACTGCGGATCGCGCAGGCCCAGTTGGTGGGCTGGCTGGAGGGCCTTTTCCACGGCATCCAGACCACGCTGTTCGCCCAGCAGATGGCCGCGCGGGCTCAGCTGGAGCAGATGCGCCGTGCCCTGCCGCCGGGGGTGGGCGGCCCGGAGGGCCCCGACGACCCGCGCGCGGGCGGCCGTTCGGGCGGCCCGTACCTGTAGAGCCCTGCCTGACGAATCGATCCGAACCGATCACATCCGTACCGACGAGGAAGGGCCCGGCGGCCGACGCCGGGCCCTTCTCGGTTGCGCGGGGGTCAGGACGGCGGGTTGCCCGTGGAGACGCTCAGTTCGATCTCCGGCATGTCCTCCGGGTCGACGTCCGTCCCGGCGGAGGGGAACTGGTCCATGACCGTGCCGTCGCCGTAGGTGTTCTCGTCCTGGTCCTTCGTCTTGATCGACCAACCGGCGGCCTGGAAGCAGGCCTTGACCGAGTCGATGTTCTTGAACTTGAAGTTGGGGACCCGGATCTTGTCGGGGTCGTTGTACGACTCCTGCGGCTCCGTGCACTCGGTCGTGTCGATCGTCTTGGCCGTGTCCGGGCCCCGGTAGCCGTCGGCCTTCGTCGACGAGGCGGAGGCGATGGTGACGGGCTCGCCGCCCTTGTCCTCACCGTCGCCGTTGGAGGCGAGGGTGCCGATCAGGGCGCCGACGGTCGCGACGGCGACGATCGCCGATCCGACGAGCGCTCCCGTGTTGCTCTTGCGGCCGCCGCCCGGCGCTCCCGAGACCGGGGCCTGCTGGTTCATGGGGTACCCGGGCGGCGTCTGCGGTCCCTGCTGGTGGCCGTAGGCCGGGGCGGGCGTCTGGTAGCCCTGCTGCGGATAGCCGTACGACGGGGCGGGCGTCGAGGGCGTGCCGTACGGGTTGGGCGTCGGGGCCGGCTGGTACGGCGTCTGGACGTTGCCCACCGGGGTCTGGGGGTTCTGGCCGACCGGCGGGAAGACCGCGGAGCCGACGCCCGAGCCGCTCTGCGCGGGGGTGCCGGGCACGATGCTCGGCGGTGCGGGCTGGAGGGAGGCCGCGACGCGCAGGCACTCGTCGCGCATGGCGACGGCGGTGGGGAAGCGCTCGTTCGGGTTCTTCTTCAGCGCGCGGGCGATCAGTGCGTCGACGGCCGGCGGCAGCGCGCGGTTGATGGCGGACGGCGCCACCGGCTCCTCCTGCACGTGCGCGTACGCGATCGCCAGCGGCGAGTCGGCGTCGAACGGCAGCCGTCCGGTGACCAGTTGGAAGAGCATGATGCCGACCGAGTACAGGTCGGAGCGGGCGTCCACGGCGCGGCCGAGGGCCTGTTCGGGCGAGAGGTACTGCGGGGTGCCGACGACCATGCCGGTCTGCGTCATCGAGGTGACCCCGGACTGCATCGCGCGCGCGATGCCGAAGTCCATCACCTTGACGACGCCGCGCTTGGTCATCATCACGTTGCCCGGCTTGATGTCGCGGTGGACCAGGCCCATCTCGTGGCTGATCTCCAGCGCGGCCAGCACGTCCGCGGTGATCTTCAGGGCCTTGTCGGCGGGCATCGCGCCCTGCTGCCGTACGTCCTCGTCGAGCACCGAGCCGAGCGGGCGGCCCTCGACGTACTCCATGACGATGTACGGCGTGGTCAGGCCGTCGACGTCGTCCTCGCCGGTGTCGAAGACCGAGACGATGTTGGTGTGGGTGAGCTTGGCCACGGCCTGGGCCTCGCGGCGGAAACGCTCGCGGAAGGCCTGTTCGCGGCCGAGTTCGGTGTGGAGCGTCTTGACCGCGACCTGCCGGTCGAGCACGGAGTCGTAGGCGAGGTGGACCGAGGCCATGCCGCCCTCGCCGAGCAAGTCGCGCAGCTGATAGCGGCCACCGGCGAGCGCCCGCCCCGCGTACCGGCCCTGCGCGCCGTCCTGGCTCATTCTCTGCGTCCCCCGTCGGGCCCTCGGCACTGCCGCTCGCCGTGGCTTGCCCATTGATCGAAAGTGCTATTCCCGGCCAAGTCTGCCCCAGGGCACCGACACGTCAAGCTCGGTGCCCGTTCCGTGACCGTACGCGCAAGAAGAGTCGCGGAAGCGTTACAGGTGCCGTACCGCCGGTGCACAGAATTTGCACGCCGGCGCGGAGTGCGGGTTTGATGGCCGATCCGTATGGGTCCGATACCCGGGCTGATCCCGGACCGGCGGCTTGCGCGGAGGCTGTAGCGTGGCCGACGGAGACCGTGACAACACCGCGCGCACCGCGGGCAGAAACGACGGCGAGGACTGATGGCACAGCAGCAGCGCGCTCAGGGCCCGTCCGACCCCGAGGCGGCTGGCGGCGGTATGTCAGATGCGCCGGAGATGTGGGGTAACGGCGGACTTGTCGGAGACGGCCGTTACCGGCTGACCGGCAGACTCGGGCGGGGCGGCATGGCGGAGGTGTTCGCCGCCGAGGACGTACGTCTCGGCCGTACCGTCGCAGTCAAGCTGCTGCGCGCCGACCTCGCCGAGGACCCGGTGTCCAAGGCCCGCTTCACGCGCGAGGCCCAGTCGGTGGCCGGCCTCAACCACCATGCGATCGTCGCCGTGTACGACTCCGGTGAGGATGCCGTCGGCGGCCAGAGCGTGCCGTACATCGTGATGGAGCTGGTCGAGGGGCGGACGATCCGCGACCTGCTCCTCAACGCCGAGGCGCCGGGCCCCGAGCAGGCTCTGATCATCGTCTCCGGGGTGCTGGAGGCGCTCGCCTACTCGCACCAGCACGGCATCGTGCACCGCGACATCAAGCCGGCGAACGTGATCATCACCGACAACGGCGCGGTGAAGGTGATGGACTTCGGCATCGCGCGTGCCCTGCACGGGGCGTCGACGACGATGACGCAGACCGGCATGGTGATGGGCACCCCGCAGTACCTCTCCCCGGAGCAGGCGCTCGGCAAGGCCGTCGACCACCGTTCCGACCTGTACGCCACCGGCTGCCTGCTGTACGAACTGCTCGCGCTGCGGCCGCCCTTCACCGGTGAGACCCCGCTGTCGGTGGTCTACCAGCACGTGCAGGACATCCCGGTGCCGCCGTCGCGGACCTCGGACGGCGTGTGCCCGCCGGAACTCGACGGCCTCGTCATGCGTTCTCTCGCCAAGGACCCCGACGACCGTTTCCAGACCGCGGAGGAGATGCGCGGCCTCGTCCAGTACGGGCTCCAGATGCTGTACGACCAGGGCGCCCACACCGGCACCTGGAACACCGGCCCGGTCGGGGCGGGCACCGGCGCGGGTGCCGCAGCGGCGGGCTTCGCGAGCACCAGCGTGCTGCCGCAGGGCGCCGACGGCTCCCACACCTCGCAGATCCCGCAGCCGATCCTTCCCGCGGGCTACGGCCACGGCGACGACGGCGGGTTCGAGGGGCACGGCAACCAGGGCAACGGCCGCGGCAAGCTCTGGATCCTCGCCGTCCTCGCGGTGGTCGCCATCGCCGCGGGTGTCGCGCTCGCGCTGAACACCACCGGGGGAGACGGCAGCGGCGGGAGCAAGACGTCGACGTCACCGAGCGCCACACCGTCCGCCTCGGACGATCAACCGAGCGCGTCGCCGAGCGAGGAGGAGTCCAGCGATTCCTCGCAGGACTCCTCCGACGGCAGCACCGGTTCGAACTCCGGGTCCAACTGGACGCCGTCGTACACGCCGTCGTACTCGCCGTCCCCGAGTTACACCAGTGAGCCGTCGGACGAGCCGTCGGATCCGGCGACGAGCGACCCGGTGACGGAGGAGCCGAGCGACCCGCCGGTGTCGAGCGACCCCGGCACCACCGACGGCGGCACGTCCGACGGCGGTACGTCCCAGGGCGGCACCATCTCCGGCGTCACCACCGGCGGCAGTGCCGGCGAGGCCGGCTGACCGCCCGCACGACGCCGCGCACGCGCGCGTGAGCCCTTTTGGCGGGGCCTCACGCGCGCGTACGCGTTGTGGGGTGCTCTCCCCCCGGAGCCCTCAGTCCGTGAACGCGTCGCACACCGCGTCGTACTCCCGTGTCCACCACACCACGAGGGCGGAGGCGGCCGGGAACTGCGGGTCGGCGCGGGTGTCGCCGCGCTGGTAGTGCCAGCGCAGCATCCAGAAGTCGTTCAGGCGCTCCCACCACACCCGGTGCACGGCCGCCGCCAGCTCGCAGGACGTGGCCCCCGCGGCGGGCCGGTACGCGCGCGCGTAGGCCCGCGCCTTCGGCAGGTCGAGGGTGCCGTCGGGCCGGACGAAGAAGATCGCGGCGGCGCGTACGGCCTCCTCGGCGCGGGGCTGCACGCCGAGCCGGTCCCAGTCGACGATGGCTGCGGGCGCCTCCCCGCGGTAGAGCAGGTTGAACGGGTGGAAGTCACCGTGCACCCAGCCGGCCGGGCCGGCGTGCG
Organism: Streptomyces sp. NPDC088766; assembly: GCF_044750845.1. Lineage (NCBI taxonomy): Bacteria > Bacillati > Actinomycetota > Actinomycetes > Kitasatosporales > Streptomycetaceae > Streptomyces > Streptomyces sp. NPDC088766. The sequence continues at coordinate 300,709 of NZ_JBIVKQ010000003.1, forward strand.
GGGGACGCCGGTCGGCGTGCCGTTCCAGCAGGGTGCGGCGCTCCAGGAGCCGGTGGTGGGCCAGTTCGTCGAAGGAGTCGGCGGGACGGTGCCGGCGCACGCGCGCGAGGAGGTCGTCGATCAGGGCGAAGGTGTCGGCGGGCGCGGGGCTCTCGGCGGGAGTGGCGCGGGCCCGCGCGTGGGCAGGCATCACGCGTTCCAGGCTCGCGTGGACCATCCCCAGCAGCGCCCCCAGACGCCCGCACGCGCCGGGGGTGAGCTGGGCACCGTGACGGTGCCGGCCGTCGACCCAGGGGTGCAGGGCGTAGGCGTGGCCGCCGACGACGGCGACCGTGCGCCCGTCGCGGCCGGGCAGCGGAGGCGCGACCGGGACACCGAGGTCGGCGAGGCGCTGGGTGGCCCGGTGCTGCCGGACGATCGAGACCGGGTCGGCGGTGTCGGGATCGAAGTGGTGCTTGAGGAAGTAGCGGCCGCGGGTGGTGCGCAGCCGGTAGCCGCGGTTCAGCAGCCCCTGGTCGACGGGCTCGCAGGCGAGCGCGGAGCCGGCGGCGTAGCGCCGGAGCAGGGCGCCCACAGGGGGCGCGTGGGTCATCAGGGGTGGTACACAGGAGCGCGGCACGCGCCGATGGTAGGGCACGCAGTGAGGCTGTGAGCTGGGCGTTGTCACAGAAAGTCACCGGCTGTCACAAATGATCTCGGGTGGTCGTCCTGGGGTGCGCCTCGGCGGTGAAGTGGTCCCGTCGGGTGTCGTCCGCCGCGTGGGCGGTCGCTCGTCACGGGGTGACCGGCGGGGGGTCGGCGGGGGCCCGGCGGCCCGGCGGGAGCGTCGCGGTCGGCCTTCCGGGGTGCGGGTCCGGAGGGGAACCGTGAAGAAATGTGCCTATTTGTCCAAATGTGCGCGCGACGGCACTCCCGAGCGGAAACTCTTCCCGTGACCTGGGTGCGCGGGATAACGTGCCGTTGCTCCGGCCTCCTGCAAGGCTGTGACCAGGCTCCTTCCGGACTTTGCCGATTTACTTGGAAATCCAAGCAAAAACGCAGGTCAAGTGGGGTTTCACAGAAATGTGTCGCACTGGGTAACGTGAGGCTTGCAGGGCGCTCGCCGGGGCACCTGTCACGCCTGTTCCGGCCGAGGGCACCCACCCCGTGCACGGGTTTCGAAACAGGTGAGCCGCACTGGTCACCCGGCAACCCCGGGGGCCGGACCGACGGAGGAGCACACGTGACCGTGGAGAGCACTGCCGCGCGCAAGCCGCGACGCAGCGCCGGAGGCAAGGCCGGCGCCACCGGCACCGGGACGGCGGCCGAGGCCACCGGCACGGCGGCCAAGGCCACCGGCACCAAGCGCACCACCCGCACCAGCCGCGCCGCCGCCGGGAAAGGCACTGCCGAGCCTCAGCTCGTGCAGCTGCTGACGCCTGAGGGCGAGCGCGTGAAGAACGCCGAGTACGACCCGTACGTCGCCGACATCACGCCCGAGGAGCTGCGCGGTCTCTACCGCGACATGGTGCTCACCCGCCGCTTCGACGCCGAGGCCACCTCCCTCCAGCGCCAGGGCGAGCTGGGCCTGTGGGCCTCGCTGCTCGGCCAGGAAGCCGCCCAGATCGGCTCCGGCCGGGCCCTGCGCGACGACGACTACGTCTTCCCGACCTACCGCGAGCACGGCGTCGCCTGGTGCCGCGGTGTCGACCCGGCGAACCTGCTCGGCATGTTCCGCGGCGTCAACAACGGCGGCTGGGACCCCAACAGCAACAACTTCCACCTGTACACGATCGTCATCGGCTCCCAGACGCTGCACGCCACGGGCTACGCCATGGGCGTGGCCAAGGACGGCGCGGACTCGGCGGTCATCGCCTACTTCGGCGACGGCGCCTCCAGCCAGGGCGACGTGGCCGAGTCGTTCACCTTCTCCGCGGTCTACAACGCGCCGGTGGTGTTCTTCTGCCAGAACAACCAGTGGGCGATCTCCGAGCCGACCGAGAAGCAGACCCGCGTGCCGCTCTACCAGCGCGCCCAGGGCTACGGCTTCCCGGGCGTCCGCGTCGACGGCAACGACGTCCTCGGCTGCCTCGCGGTCACCAAGTGGGCGCTGGAGCGGGCCCGCAGGGGCGAGGGGCCGACCCTCGTCGAGGCGTACACGTACCGCATGGGTGCCCACACCACCTCCGACGACCCGACGCGTTACCGTCACGACGACGAGCGGGCGGCCTGGGAGGCGAAGGACCCGATCCTGCGCCTGCGCCGGTACCTGGAGGCCTCAAACCACACGGACGAGGGATTCTTCGCGGAACTCGAGTCCGAGAGCGAGGCGTTGGGCAGGCGAGTGCGCGAAGCGGTCCGTTCGATGCCGGACCCGGACCACTTCGCCATCTTCGAGAACGTGTACGCGGACGGGCATGCGCTCGTCGACGAGGAGCGGGCCCAGTTCGCCGCCTACCAGGCGTCGTTCGCGGACTCTCCCGAGGGGGGCAACTGAGATGGCGGAGAAGATGGCCCTGGCCAAGGCGATCAACGAGTCGCTGCGCAAGGCCCTGGAGTCGGACCCCAAGGTCCTCGTCATGGGTGAGGACGTCGGCAAGCTCGGCGGCGTGTTCCGGGTGACGGACGGCCTCCAGAAGGACTTCGGCGAGTCCCGCGTCATCGACACCCCGCTGGCCGAGTCGGGCATCGTGGGCACGGCGATCGGCCTGGCCCTGCGCGGCTACCGCCCGGTGGTGGAGATCCAGTTCGACGGCTTCGTCTTCCCGGCCTACGACCAGATCGTCACCCAGCTCGCGAAGATGCACGCGCGTGCGCTCGGCAAGGTCAAGATGCCGGTCGTCATCCGTATCCCCTACGGCGGCGGCATCGGCGCCGTCGAGCACCACTCGGAGTCCCCCGAGTCGCTCTTCGCGCACGTGGCGGGCCTGAAGGTGGTCTCCCCGTCGAACGCCGGCGACGCCTACTGGATGATGCAGCAGGCCATCCAGAGCGACGACCCGGTGATCTTCTTCGAGCCCAAGCGGCGCTACTGGGACAAGGGCGAGGTCGACCCCGAGGCGATCCCCGGCCCCCTGCACAAGGCGCGGGTCGTCCGCGAGGGCACCGACCTGACCCTCGTCGCCTACGGCCCGATGGTCAAGCTCTGCCAGGAGGCCGCCGCCGCGGCCGCCGAGGAGGGCAAGAACCTGGAGGTCCTGGACCTGCGGTCGGTCTCCCCGCTCGACTTCGACTCCATCCAGGCCTCCGTGGAGAAGACCCGTCGTCTGGTCGTCGTCCACGAGGCGCCGGTGTTCTTCGGCTCGGGCGCGGAGATCGCGGCCCGGATCACGGAGCGCTGCTTCTACCACCTGGAGGCCCCGGTGCTCCGGGTCGGCGGCTACCACGCCCCGTACCCGCCGGCGCGTCTGGAAGAGGAGTACCTGCCGGGTCTGGACCGGGTACTCGACACCGTCGACCGCGCCCTGGCGTACTGAGGAGAGGGTCGTGACGACGATGACGGAAGCGTCCGTGCGCGAGTTCAAGATGCCCGACGTGGGCGAGGGACTCACCGAGGCCGAGATCCTCAAGTGGTACGTCCAGCCCGGCGACACGGTGACCGACGGCCAGGTGGTGTGCGAGGTCGAGACGGCCAAGGCGGCCGTCGAACTGCCCATCCCCTACGACGGTGTGGTGCGGGAGCTGCGGTTCCCCGAGGGCACCACGGTCGACGTGGGCGTGTCGATCATCGCGGTGGACGTGTCGGGCGGGCCGGCCCCGGCCGACATCCCTGCCTCCGCGCCCGCCCCCGCTGTGGAGCGGCAGCCCGAGGAGCCGAAGGCCGAGGGGTCCGGCCGCCAGCCGGTTCTCGTCGGTTACGGCGTGGCCGCGTCCTCCACCAAGCGCCGTCCGCGCAAGGGCGCCGAGGTCCCGGCCCAGGAGCCGGCGGCTGTCACCACGGCCGTCCAGGCGGAACCGAACGGACACGGCACGGCCCCCGCGGCCGCCCCCGCCCCGGTCACCCCCGCTCCCGCCGCCGCGGCCGCCGACCGGCCCCGCCCGCTGGCCAAGCCGCCCGTGCGCAAGCTGGCCAAGGACCTGGGCGTGGACCTCGTCTCGGTGGTCCCGTCCGGCCCGGACGGCATCATCACCCGCGAGGACGTCCACGCCGCCGCGGCTTCCGCGCAGGCCCCGGTCCTGCCGACGGCACCGCAGCCCGCGCCGGCCACCGCCCCGGAGCCGGCCACCGCCCCCGCGCAGGCTCCGGTCGCCTCGTACGACACGGCACGCGAGACCCGTGTCCCGGTCAAGGGCGTCCGCAAGGCGACGGCGGCGGCGATGGTGGGCTCGGCGTTCACGGCGCCGCACGTCACCGAGTTCGTGACGGTCGACGTCACGCGCACGATGAAGCTCGTCGAGGAGCTCAAGCGGGACCCCGACAAGTACGGGATGCAGGGCCTGAGGGTCAACCCGCTCCTGCTGATCGCCAAGGCCCTGCTGGTCGCCATCAGGCGCAACCCGGACGTCAACGCGTCCTGGGACGAGGCCAACCAGGAGATCGTGCGCAAGCACTACGTGAACCTGGGCATCGCGGCCGCGACCCCGCGCGGGCTGATCGTGCCGAACATCAAGGACGCCCACGACAAGACGCTGCCGCAGCTGGCCGAGGCACTCGGCGAGCTGGTGGCGACGGCGCGCGAGGGCAGGACGCCTCCGGCGGCCATGCAGGGCGGCACGGTGACCATCACCAACGTCGGCGTCTTCGGCGTCGACACCGGTACGCCGATCCTCAACCCCGGCGAGTCCGCGATCCTCGCGGTCGGCTCGATCAAGCTCCAGCCGTGGGTCCACAAGGGCAAGGTGAAGCCGCGTCAGGTCACCACGCTGGCGCTGAGCTTCGACCACCGCCTGGTCGACGGCGAACTGGGCTCCAAGGTGCTCGCCGACGTGGCGGCCGTCCTGGAGCAGCCGAAGAGACTGATCACCTGGGGCTGACCCGCGCACACCCCGTCCGCAGGGGCCGCGCACCCGAAACGACGGGGACGCGGCTCCTCCGGAGGGGGCCGCGAGGACGTGGACAGCCGGAGACGGCGGGCACGCCGGTGGTCCGGGTCAAGCGGGTACGTGGATGGACGACACGCGGCTGGCGACCAGGCGTTCCCGTTCCCGGCGGGCCGCGCGTGAGCGCAACCGCAGGATCTGGCTGACCCCGAGTGCCTGGAGCGCGAACACCGAGGAGAAGGCGATCCGGTAGTCGTCGCCGGTCGCGTCCAGCAGGACGCCGATCGCGAGCAGGGTCGACATGGAGGCGACGAACCCGCCCATGTTGGTGATGCCGGACGCGGTGCCCTGCCGCTCCGGCGGATTCGCGGGCCGCGCGAAGTCGAAACCGAGCATCGACGCCGGTCCGCAGGCGCCCAGCACCGTGCACAGCACGACGAGCAGCCACATCGGCGCGTGCTCGCCGGGGTAGGCCAGCGTGGCCGCCCACAGCAGGGCGGTCGCCCCGACCGTGCCGAGCGCCAGGGGGAGCCGCGCCCCTTGGTGCCGGGCGACGACCTGGCCGTAGACGAGTCCGACGGCCATGTTGGACAGGACGACCAGGGTCAGCAGTTCGCCGGCCGTGGCGCGGCTGAGGCCCTGCGCCTCGACGAGGAACGGCATGCCCCACAGCAGCAGGAACACCATCGCCGGGAACTGGGTGGTGAAGTGCACCCACAGGCCCAGCCGCGTTCCCGGCTCCCGCCAGGACTCGGCGATCTGCCGCCGTACGTAGGCGGCGCCCCGGTGCGGGAACGGCTGGGGCTCGTGGCCCTCGGGGTGGTCCTTCAGGAACAGCAGGAGCAGGACGAGTACGACGACCCCGGCGAGCGCGCTGCCCGCGAACGCGGCCGTCCATCCGACGCCGTGCAGCAGCCGGGCCAGGAGCAGGGTGGAGACCAGGTTGCCCGCCATGCCGGCCAGGCCCGCGAGCTGCGCGACGAGGGGGCCGCGCCGGGCCGGGAACCAGCGGGTGCCGAGTCGCAGCACGCTGATGAACGTCATCGCGTCGCCGCAGCCGAGCAGCGCGCGTGAGGCGAGGGCGGTGCCGTAGGTGGGGGAGAAGGCGAAGCCGAGCTGTCCGGCGGTGAACAGGACGACCCCGATGGCCAGCACCTTCTTGGTGCCGAGCCGGTCGACCAGCAGTCCGACGGGTATCTGCATGCCGGCGTAGACCAGCAGCTGGAGGATCGAGAAGGTCGACAGGGCCGAGGCGTTCACGTCGAAGCGGTCGGCGGCGTCGAGGCCGGCCACCCCGAGGGACGTACGGAAGATGACGGCGACGAAGTAGACGGAGACGCCGATCCCCCATACGGCTGCCGCGCGCCGTCCGCCTGGGGGTGCCCCCTCTGGGGGAGGGTCACCCGGCAGGGTGATGTTGCTCATCGGACCTCGCCCCGCGCCAGGTGCGAGAACCAGCCGACGTGCCGGTGGACGATCCCCACGGCCGCTTCCGCGTCGCCGGAGCGCAGGGCCCGGAGTATCTCCTCGTGTTCGGCGAGGGTCTTGGCGATCCGGTCGGGGTGGGAGTGCATCACCGCGACGCCCATCCGCAGTTGGCGGTCGCGCAGCTGGTCGTAGAGCCGGGACAGGATCTCGTTGCCGCCGCTGCGGACTATCTCGGCGTGGAAACAGCGGTCGGTGACGGCGGCCCCGGCGAGATCACCGGCGGCGGCCTGCGCCTTCTGCTGCGCCAGGAGTTCTTCGAGCCGCCGGATCAGCCCGGCGGGGGCGGGGACGGCCTTGCGCGCCGCGTGCTCCTCGACCAGCAGCCGGGTCTCCACGACGTCCTTGATCTCCTGCGCGGAGACCGGCAGGACCAGGGCGCCCTTCTTCGGGTAGAGCTTGAGCAGCCCCTCGGCCTCCAGGCGCAGCAGTGCCTCGCGCACCGGTGTCCGCGAGACCCCGACGGCCTCGGCCAGCTCGCCCTCGGTGAGGAGGGCGCCGCCCTCGTAACGGCGGTCCAGGACACCCTGCTTGACGTGCGTGTAGACGCGTTCGGCTGCGGGAGGCTGCTTGACGGGCGCGGGTGCGGCGGAAGGCATGCGGACAGCATAGATACAACAGGTGCGCAAAGGGGAGCCGGGTCCAGCATGCGGAACGGGCGCCCGACGGACGCCCGCGCGGCCCGGGGTGAGGGGCGATGCGCGAGGGGCGATGCGCGAGGGGCGGGTCCGAAATTCCTCGCAGCGGACGCACAACCATCTGTGCTACTTACGTGTCACACACATGCGGCCCCTTCTGCTTTCCCCTTCAACTCGGCCGCACCGCAGGGGCATTCGACGTAATCGGGGTATTTCAGTTGATAACCGCCATCAAGGGCTTCCGGGTCCGCAGAGCCGCAGCCGTCGCTGTCACGGCCGGCGCAGTGCTCGCGACCGGCGCCCTCACCGCGGCGCCCGCGCAGGCTGTCACGACGCCCACCATCACCGCCAAGGGCGCGTACCTGATGAACAGCGCGACCGGCGCGACGCTCTACAGCAAGTCCGCCGACTACAAGAGGCTCACCGCCTCCACCACGAAGGTCATGACCGCGAAGGTCGTGCTCTCGCAGTCGAACCTGAACCTCGACACCAGGGTCACGGTCAGGAAAGAGGTCAGCGACTACATGGTCCGCGAGGGCTACCCCTCGTCGGCCAGGCTGATCGTCGGTGACAAGGTCACCGTCCGTCAGCTGCTGTACGGGATGATGCTGCCGTCCGGCTGCGACGCGGCGATGGTCCTCGCCGACAAGTTCGGCACCGGCACGACCGTCGCGGCCCGCACCAAGAACTTCATCGCCAAGATGAACACCACGGCCAAGAACCTGGGCATGACGAACACGCACTTCGATTCGTTCGACGGCCTCAGCAACGGCTCCAACTACTCGACGCCGCGCGACCTGACGAAGCTCGCCCGCAGCGTGATGAAGAGCTCCACGTTCAAGGCGGTCGTGAAGACCAAGGCCTACACGGCGAAGACGATCACCAAGACCGGCGCCACCCGCACCATGGGTACCTGGACCAACACCAACACGCTGCTCGGCTGGAACGGCACGCTGGGCATCAAGACCGGCTCCGGCACCGAGGCCAAGTACTGCCTCATCTTCGCCGCCACGCTCAACGGCGAGTCGGTCGTGGGCACCGTCCTCACGGCCCCCGACGCGGTGAACCGCACGAACGACGTGAAGAAGCTCATCAACTACGGCTACGCCAGGATCAGCTGACGCCGGCACATCCGTGCGACGGGCCCGCCGTGATCCTCACGGCGGGCCCGTTCCGTCGCGACCGCCCCGGCGGCTACCTGGTCACCGCGAAGTTCCTGAGGATCGCCGCCGTCAGTTCCGGCTCGCCCTCGGCCTTCACACGGTCCGCCACCGCCTCCGGGGTGACCCGGCCGCAGGCCAGGCGGACGTACGTCTCCCAGTCGAGGGAGAAGGAGGCGGCCGGGCCGAGCGCGGGGGCCGTCTCCAGCGTGCCGCGGCCCTGGATGTCGACGCGGATCGTGCGCAGGAACTCGACCGGCCCGTGGACGTCGAAGACGATCGCGGAGCTGCGCGGGGCGTCGGCCTTCTCGGCGACGACGGCCGGCAGCGCTTCGAGCAGCACGTCGCGGGCGATGTGCGCGCCGGGGGAGTCGAGGTTGCCGGGGCGACCGAGGGCGGCCCGCAGGTCCTGCTCGTGCACCCACACGGCGAACGCGTGGTTGCGCATCGACTCCTCGAGGGTCAGCTCGGTGCCGAGGTGGCCGCGGACCATGGTGCCCGGCTGACGTGTCTCGTTCCGCAGCTGACGGTTGCGGCGGATGATCATGAGTTCCAGCTCGGAGGTCATCTCCGGCGCCGTGTGGTGGCGGCGGACGTCGACCTGCATCTCCATGTAGCGCTGGAAGTCGTTCGTGACGTGGAACAGGTCGCGCGGGAGCGAGTGGATGGGGCGCGGATCGCCGTACATCTCGCTGTCCAGGCCGATGACGTGCGAGACGAGGTCGCGGACCGACCAGCCGGGGCACGGCGTCCGCCTGTTCCACTCACCCTCGACAAGCGGCTGCACCAGCTCGGATATCGCTTCGACGGAGTCGCTCCAGGCGTCGGCGTAGGGCTGGAGGGTGGGATGCAGACTCACGGAACGGGACCCCTCGGCGGTCGGTACACGGGCGGGTGATGGCGGCGTTGCCAGCGGGAGGCGGCTCTCGGCGGTGTCTCGAAACGCTAAGTTACGCTGCTGTGAGGCACCCCGGCAGTGCTTTCGTGTGACGATCGTAGGCCCGTGTGGACGGCTCGAATGCCAGGACGGTGGTAGTGTGCGCGCCTCTCTGATCCAAATCGCCGTGGATGAGGGTGAATCGGCCGAATCGCGGCGGGGCCGGGTCGCGGCTCTGGTGCGGGATCAGGCCGGTGTCGCCGACCTGGTGGTCCTGCCCGAGCTGTGGACGACCGGCGCCTTCGCCTACGAGGAGTTCGCCGCCCGGGCCGAGCCGCTGGAGGGGCCGACGCACGAGGCGATGGCCAAGGCGGCGAGCGACGCGGGCGTGTGGCTGCACGCGGGCTCGATCCCCGAGCGGGCTCCCTCCGACGGAGGCTCCGCCGCTGGGCAGGGTGCCCTCTACAACACCTCGCTGGTCTTCTCCCCCTCCGGTGAGCTGGTCGCCTCGTACCGCAAGATCCACCGCTTCGGCTTCGACAAGGGCGAGGCCGTGCTGATGGGTGCGGGCCAGGACCTGGTGACGGTGCGGCTGCCCGGGACGACCCTGGGCGTGGCCACCTGCTACGACCTCCGTTTTCCCGAACTCTTCCGCGGTCTCGTCGACGCCGGCGCCGAGACCCTGGTCGTCCCCGCGGGCTGGCCGGAGCGCCGCAGGGCGCACTGGACGCTGCTGGCTCAGGCGCGGGCGGTGGAGAACCAGGCGTTCGTGCTCGCGTGTGGAACGGCCGGGACGCACGCCGGGGTTCCGCAGGCGGGTCACTCGATCGTGGTCGATCCGTGGGGCGAGGTGCTGGCCGAGGCCGGGGCCGGCGAGGAGATCCTCACCGTGGAGTTCGACCCGGCGAAGGTCGCGGCGACCAGGGAGCAGTTCCCTGCCCTGAAGGACCGGGTACTGGGGCTGCGGCCACCGCGCCGCTGACGAGCCCGGGGCGCCCGGACGCCCCGGCCCGGCCCGGCCCGTCCCCGTTCCCGGCCCTCCGGCCCGCGTCGGCCCTCCGGCCTCCCTCAGCCCTCCCGGCCCCTCAGTCCTCCCGTTCCTTTTCCGCCAGGTGGATCACGCACACCGCGACCGCGATCAGCAGCGCCGGATCGGCGTCGTCCCGGACGACGTCGACGCCGTACGTCTCGCGCACGTGCAGCCAGCGCCGTGAGACGACGGCGAGCAGCTCACCGTCGTACTCGACGGCGAACTCGCGGTCGAGGATCTTGCCGCTGACGTCCAGCACGGTGCGGCCGTCCGCCAGGGAGACGCGGTAGTGGTTGCGCAGCAGGGACAGCCGTTTGCGGCGGATGGTGGCCAGGGGCTCGCCGTCCCGCTCGATCACCATCGTGTCGCGCAGCGCGAACATCTTCTGGTGGATGTCGATCAGGACCCGCCCGCGGGTGTCCTTCAGCTCGAAGGTGTCCCGCAGCCGGATCGCCTTGCCGTCGACGAGGAAGACCTTGTTGCCCTGGTCGTCCTCGATCCAGTAGTCGTCGCCGAAGCCCAGGATGCGGTCGCGCACGAGGAATCTCATGGCACTACGGCTTCCCCGCGGGGCCGCGCGGAACGCCGTGACTAGCCCGACGGGCCGAGTGCCGCAGCCGGGTGGCACCCTTGGTCCATGGCCGAGTCCGCACCCCGCCGACGTGCCCGTGTCCGTGCCCCCGAGCTGACCGGCAAGGGCGGCTGGCTGAACACCGGAGGCAGGGAACTCACCCTCGCCGGCCTGCGAGGCAAGTGCGTTGTTCTCGATTTCTGGACGTTCTGCTGTGTGAACTGCCTGCACGTCCTGGACGAGCTGCGGGAGCTGGAGAGGAAGCACCGGGACACCCTGGTCGTCATCGGGGTGCACTCGCCGAAGTTCGTCCACGAGGCGGAGCACCGGGCCGTGGCCGACGCCGTGGAGCGGTACGGCGTGCAGCACCCCGTGCTGGACGATCCGGACCTGGCCACCTGGAAGCAGTACGCCGTGCGGGCCTGGCCGACGCTGGTGGTCGTCGACCCGGAGGGGTATGTCGTCGCACAGCACGCCGGCGAGGGACATGTGCACGCCATCGAGCGCCTCGTGACGGAGCTGGAGGCGGAGCACGCCGCGAAGGGCACGCTGCGGCGCGGCGACGGACCGTACGTGGCGCCGGAGCCGGAGCCGACAAACCTGCGGTTCCCCGGGAAGGCGGTGCTGCTGCCGTCCGGGAATTTCCTGGTCAGCGACACCACGCGGCATCAGCTCGTGGAGCTGGCGGCCGACGGGGAGAGCGTGGTGCGGCGGATCGGGTCGGGCGCGCGCGGCTTCGCCGACGGTCCGGCGGGGACGGCGGCCTTCAACGAGCCGCAGGGCCTGGCCCTGCTGGACGACTCCTGTGTGGTCGTCGCCGACACGGTCAACCACGCCCTGCGGTGCCTCGACCCGGAGTCCGGCCGCGTCACCACCCTCGCGGGCACCGGGAACCAGTGGATGCGGGGGGCGCCGGACGCCGGCCCCGCGCGTGAGGTCGACCTCTCCTCCCCCTGGGACGTCGCCCGGTGGCAGGGCAAGGTGTGGATCGCCATGGCGGGCGTTCACCAGCTGTGGACGTACGATCCCGCCGACCGGACGGTCTCCGTCGCCGCCGGCACCACCGACGAGGGGCTGGTCGACGGCCCCGCCGCCGAGGCCTGGTTCGCGCAGCCCTCGGGGCTCGCGGCGACCGCCGACCGGCTCTGGCTGGCCGACTCCGAGACCTCCGCCCTGCGCTGGGTGGACCACGACGGCGTCGTCCGCACCGCCGTGGGCACCGGCCTGTTCGACTTCGGGCACCGGGACGGCGCCGCCGGCCAGGCACTCCTCCAGCATCCGCTGGGCGTCACCGCGCTGCCGGACGGTTCGGTGGCCGTCTGCGACACCTACAACCACGCCCTGCGCCGCTACGACCCGGCGACGGGCGAGGTGACCACGCTGGCGACCGACCTGAGGGAGCCCAGCGGCGCCGTCCTCGCCGGGGACGACATCGTCGTCGTGGAGTCGGCCCGGCACCGGCTGACCCGGCTCGGGCTGCCCCGGGAGGCGGTCGGGGCCGACGCCGGCCGCTCCGTGAGTGCCGCCGTCGAAGTGGCGCCGGGCGGCCTGCGGCTGGACGTGGTCCTGCGGGTGCCGGCCGGTCAGAAGCTCGACACGCGGTACGGCCCCGCCACCCGCCTGCTGGTCTCCGCGTCCCCGCCCGAGCTGCTGCTCGCCGGGGAGGGTGCGGGCACCGGCCTCGTGCGCACGCTGGAGCTGAACCCGGCGGTGCCCGAAGGGGTCCTGCACGTCTGCGCGACGGCCGCGTCCTGTGACGACGAGCCGTCGGCCGAATATCCCGCCTGCCGTGTCCACCGGCAGGACTGGGACGTTCCGGTGACGCTCACCGAGAGCGGCGCCGGCCGGCTGCCGCTGGTGGCGGCAGGCTGGGGCGCCTGATCCCGGGGAGCGGTCACACGCCGTATCCGTCGCGGTGGTGGTGCCGTTCCGTCTCGACCACGGTCGTCGAGGCCGGGGGGACCATCACGCGGCGACGCCGGGCGATGCTGCTGAAGGTCGTCACGCCGATCAGACCGACGATCATCAGAATGACGCCGACCAGGTCGACGTTGACGCCCTGCATGTCCCAGTCGGTCGCGAATGTGAGAATGGCTCCCACGGCGATGAGGATGATGCACCCGCCGAGGCCCATGATGTCGCCTCCCTGCTCGGTGTACCGGTCGTTCCGGTCACGGCAACCGGGTACCCCGGCGGGCAACTCCCATGCGGGAGAACATCCTTGGCCGGCCGCCGGCTAGCCCTCCAGGAACGCCACCAGCGCGTTGGCCAGCAGGTACGGGTCGTCCGCGCCGCTCAACTCCCGTGCGCTGTGCATCGACAGGATGGCCACGCCGATGTCGACCGTGCGGATGCCGTGCCGGGCCGCGGTGATGGGGCCGATGGTGGTGCCGCACGGCATGGAGTTGTTGGAGACGAACGACTGGAAGGGCACGCCCGCCTTCTCGCAGGCGGCGGCGAAGACGGCCCGTCCCGAACCGTCGGTGGCGTAGCGGTTGTTGACGTTGACCTTGAGGATCGGCCCGCCGTTGACGCGCGGGTGGTGCGTCGGGTCGTGCCGCTCCGCGTAGTTGGGGTGGACCGCGTGCCCGGTGTCCGAGGACAGGCAGACGGTGCCCGCGAAGGCCCGCGCCCGGTCCTCGTACGACCCTCCGCGCGCGAACACCGAACGCTCCAGCACCGTGCCCAGCAGCGGCCCGTCCGCGCCGGTGTCCGACTGCGAGCCGTTCTCCTCGTGGTCGAAGGCGGCGAGCACCGGGACGTACGGCAGACCCGCGCCGCTCGTCGCGACGGCCGCCAGGGCCGCCGTGCCGGCGTGCACGGACAGCAGGTTGTCCATGCGGGGGCCGGCCAGCAGTTCCTCGTCGCGGCCGAGGTAGGCGGGCGGTTCGACGGAGTGCACCATCAGGTCCCAGCCGGCGACCTCGCCCGCGGCCAGCCCGGACTCCTCTTCCAGGAAGGCGATCAGATCGCCGTCGCGCACGTCGCCGCCGAGGCCCCAGACGGGCTGGAGGTGCCGCTGCTTGTCCAGCTTGAGGCCGTCGGTGTTGACCGCCCGGTCGAGGTGGACGGCGAGCTGCGGCACCCGCAGCAGCGGCCGGCCGATGTCGACCAGGTGGGTCGAGCCGTCGCGCAGGGTGAGGCGGCCGGCCAGGCCCAGGTCGCGGTCGAGCCAGGAGTTGAGCAGCGGCCCGCCGTAGATCTCCACGGCGACCTGGCGCCAGCCGTGTGCACCGGTGTCGGGCAGCGGCTTGACGCGGAGGTTGGGCGAGTCGGTGTGTGCGCCGATGATCCGGAAGGGGGTGTGCGGCGCGGCGCCCTCGGGGACGTACCAGGCCACGATCGCGCCCCCGCGGAGCACGTACTTTCCGCCGCTCGTCCCTTCCCAGGCGTCCGTCTCGGCGACCTGGCGGAACCCTGCCTTCTCCAGCCGTTCGGCGGCGGTCGCCACGGCGTGGTACGGCGAGGGGCTCGCCGTCAGGAAGGACATGAGGTCGTCGGTGTGGCCGCGGTCGAAGCGGGAGGGTTCGCTCATGGGGTTCACCTTAACGACGTACGAAAGCCCGCTCCCGGTGATGGGGAGCGGGCCTTCGTGTGGACGGTGTGGAGTTCGGGCAACCGTGCCGAAGTGGACGGGCGCCGGTCCGGACGGTGCCCGTCGGCACGCGTTTTGACGTGTGCCGGTACGTGTGCCGGCGTGTGCCGGGGGGCTAGAAGGCGGCCTCGTCCAGTTCCATCAGGTCCAGCTCGACACCGGTGGCGATCTTGCGGGCCAGGGTGACGCCCGGCAGGACGTTGGCCGCGAAGAACTTCGCCGCGGCGATCTTGCCGGTGTAGAAGGCCACGTCCTTGGAGGACAGAGCCTTGGTGGAGGCCGTCTCCAGCTTCTCGGCGGCGATCGCGGCGCCCTTGAGCAGCAGGTAGCCCACGACGACGTCGCCGGAGGCCATCAGCAGGCGGGTGGTGTTCAGGCCCACCTTGTAGATGTTCTTGACGTCCTGCTCGGTGGCCGCGAGGTCGGTCAGCATCAGGCCGACGATGGCCTCCAGCTCGACGGCGGCCTTGGCCAGGTGCTCGCGGGCGCCCGCCAGCTCCTCGCCGCCCGTGCCGAGCTCCAGGAACTTCTTGATGTCCTCGGCGAGGGAGTTCAGTGCGGCGCCCTGGTTGCGGACGATCTTCCGGAAGAAGAAGTCCTGGCCCTGGATCGCGGTGGTGCCCTCGTAGAGGGTGTCGATCTTGGCGTCGCGGATGTACTGCTCGATCGGGTACTCCTGGAGGAACCCGGAGCCGCCGAAGGTCTGGAGCGACTGGGCGAGCTGCTCGTAGCCCTTCTCGGAGCCGTAGCCCTTGACGATCGGCAGGAGCAGGTCGTTCAGCGCGTGCTCGGTGCCGGAGTCCTCGCCGTTCGCCTCCTTGACGGCGATCGCGTCCTGGATCGAGGCGGTGTAGAGGACGAGGGCGCGCATGCCCTCCGCGTACGCCTTCTGCGTGATCAGCGAGCGGCGCACGTCGGGGTGGTGGGTGATGGTGACCTTGGGCGCGGCCTTGTCCATGAAGTTCGCCAGGTCGGGACCCTGGACGCGCTCCTTGGCGTACTCCAGCGCGTTGAGGTAGCCGGTGGAGAGGGTGGAGATGGCCTTCGTGCCGACCATCATCCGCGCGAACTCGATGATCCGGAACATCTGCCGGATGCCGTCGTGCTTGTCGCCGATCAGCCAGCCCTTGGCGGGGTGCCGGTCGCCGAAGGTCATCTCGCAGGTGTTGGAGGCCTTCAGGCCCATCTTGTGCTCGACGTTGGTGGCGTAGACGCCGTTGCGCTCGCCCAGCTCGCCGGTCTCGAAGTCGAAGAGGTACTTCGGGACGAGGAAGAGGGACAGGCCCTTGGTGCCGGGACCGGCGCCCTCGGGACGGGCCAGCACGTAGTGGAGGATGTTCTCCGACATGTCGTGCTCGCCGGACGTGATGAAGCGCTTCACGCCCTCGATGTGCCAGGAGCCGTCCTCCTGCTGCACGGCCCTGGTGCGGCCGGCGCCCACGTCCGAGCCGGCGTCCGGCTCGGTGAGGACCATCGTGGAGCCCCACTGCTTCTCCGCGGCGAGCTTCGCGATGTGCTTCTGCGTCTCGTTGCCCTCGTCGAAGAGGATGCCCGCGAAGGCGGGGCCGGAGGAGTACATCCACACGGCCGGGTTGGCGCCGAGGATCAGCTCCGCGTACGCCCAGATCAGCGACGGCGGCGCGGTGGTGCCGCCGATCTCCTCGGGCAGGCCGAGGCGCCAGTACTCGGAGTCCATGAAGGCCTGGTAGCTCTTCTTGAAGGAGGCCGGGACCGGCGCGGTGCTGGTCTCCGGGTCGAAGACCGGCGGGTTGCGGTCGGCGTCCGCGAAGGACTCGGCCAGCTCGTTCTCCGAGAGGCGGGTCAGCTCCTCGAGGATGCTTTTCGCGGTCTCGGTGTCCATCTCCTCGAAGGGGCCGGTGCCGTACAGCTTGTCGCGCCCGAGTACTTCGAAGAGGTTGAACTCGATGTCGCGGAGATTCGACTTGTAGTGCCCCATGGCGACTGCGCTCCGTAGAGAGGGATCGGCGAGGCACTTGATCCTCGCGCTGGTTCACGTACCGACAAGTAGCTAGTTCACGTACCGACAGGTAGCTCCGATGATGCTACCCGTCGGTAATAAGACGCAACCCCCACTCGGCCAAGTGTGAGAAGGGTCTACCCACGGACGCCGGGGTCGCCCCTCGGTACGCTTGCGCCCATGTATGGATACGGCCAGCCCATGGACGGTGGCGCCGCGCAGCAGCAGTACGCCCAGCCGCAGCAGCCGGGCGGCCTCGGCGGATACGGTCAGCAGCCGCCTCTGTACCCCGAGCCGTCCCCGCCCTCGCTCGCGGACGCGGTGCGGGCCTTCACCACCGGGCAGCTGGCCGCCGAGGACTTCCAGCAGGTCTTCGCCACCTCGAAGGTCTACTGCCCGCGCGGCGACAACCCCGGGTTCCTCGCCCTGCACAACACCCAGCAGCCGGTGATCCCGATGTTCACCACGCTCAAGGAGCTGCGCCGGTACGCGGGCAAGGAGTCGAAGTACTTCGTCATCACCGGCGCCGAGGTGCTCGACCTGCTGCCCACCGGCTACGGCTTCGTCCTCGACATGGAGGGCGAGCACCGGATGGTCTTCGACGCGAAGGCCGTCGAGCAGATGGTCGACTTCGCG
The DNA here is from genome assembly GCF_044750845.1 of Streptomyces sp. NPDC088766. Taxonomy (NCBI): domain Bacteria; kingdom Bacillati; phylum Actinomycetota; class Actinomycetes; order Kitasatosporales; family Streptomycetaceae; genus Streptomyces; species Streptomyces sp. NPDC088766. Next base: position 317,638 of record NZ_JBIVKQ010000003.1, read on the forward strand.
ATGCGCCGGATGTACGGCTGAACGTACGGCTGACGGCCCACCGCCCGGCCGGCGGCGGGGATGCGCCCGCATCCCGGCGACGTCCCGGCGGCGGACGGTGATCACCTGGACGGCTCGGGCCCGGAGGGAATGTCCTCCGGGCTCTCGTCGTTCTGGGTGGCAGAAAGTTCAACGCTCAACTAAAGTAGGGCCCACGCCGCCCAAGGAGGTACGGACATGCCTGCAGTGACCGTCGAGAACCCGCTGACCCTGCCCCGTGTGACCGCGCAGGCCGACGCCGTGGCACGTCCCGTGCTCACCGTCACCACCGCGCCCAGCGGTTTCGAGGGCGAGGGCTTCCCGGTGCGCCGGGCCTTCGCGGGGATCAACTACCGTCACCTCGACCCGTTCATCATGATGGACCAGATGGGCGAGGTGGAGTACGCGCCGGGAGAGCCGAAGGGCACCCCGTGGCACCCGCACCGCGGCTTCGAGACCGTCACCTACATCATCGACGGCATCTTCGACCACCAGGACAGCCAGGGCGGCGGCGGCACCATCACCAACGGCGACACCCAGTGGATGACGGCCGGTTCCGGCCTGCTCCACATCGAGGCCCCGCCGGAGTCCCTGGTGATGTCGGGCGGGCTCTTCCACGGCCTCCAGCTGTGGGTGAACCTCCCGGCCAAGGACAAGATGATGGCCCCGCGCTACCAGGACATCCGCGGCGGCAGCGTCCAACTGCTCACCTCCCCCGACGGCGGCGCCCTGCTGCGCGTCATCGCCGGTGAGCTCGACGGCCACGCCGGGCCCGGCATCACCCACACCCCGATCACCATGGTCCACGCGACACTGGCGCCGGGCGCCGAGATCACCCTGCCGTGGCGCGAGGACTTCAACGGCCTCGCCTACGTCATGGCGGGCAAGGGCTCGGTCGGTGCCGAGCGCCGTCCGATCCACCTGGGCCAGACCGCGGTCTTCGGCGCCGGCGGTTCGCTGACCGTCCGCGCGGACGAGAAGCAGGACTCCCACACCCCGGACCTGGAGGTCGTCCTCCTCGGCGGTCGGCCGATCCGTGAGCCGATGGCCCACTACGGCCCGTTCGTCATGAACACCCGTGACGAACTCCAGCAGGCGTTCGAGGACTTCCAGAAGGGGCGCCTGGGCACGGTCCCGGCGGTGCACGGGATGACGGAGGGCGGCCCGCGAGCCTGAAAAAGCCGCTAACGTACGAGAGGGCCCAAAGCCGCAACTTCGTTTTGCGACTTCGGGCCCGTCCTCGTCGGGCGCCCCTACGGCAGTACGTAGACGGGCGCCCCGTCCGTGGCGCAGCCCGTCTGCCGCATGCAGCCGCGCTTGAGCAGCGTGCGCAGGCAGTCGTGGACGCGAGCGGTGGACAGCCCGGTGCGAGCGGCGATCTCCTCCATGCGGTAACTGGCCTCGCCCCGGACGAGCGCGGGCGCCAGGCAGGCGGCCACCGCGTGGATGTCCTCGGTGAAGACGAGGTTCTCGGCCTTCCATGAGGCGAGGAGCTGCTGAGGCGTCAGTTTCGGCTCGGGGCGGCTTCCCCTGAGGATGTACGCGATCTCCTGGAGCGCCTCGGCGATCTGGTCCTGACTGCGCACGAGCGCGGTCTGACTGCGGGCGATCGCCTGCTGGCTGCGGCTGATCTCTCCCAGGAGTTCGGTGTGCTGCGCCTGGGTGGCCGCCAGCATCTCGTCGGCCTGGATGTTGCGCGTCTCCAGCCGCACGATCGCGTCCGCGACCTGCTGGGGCATGGCGTACGCCGTGCCGCCGGTGGAAGCGGGCTGCACGGCCGCCGGTTCCAGGGAGTAGGAGCCGTCGCGCTGGATGGTGGCGATGACCTCGCAGACCCAGGCCTTGAAGGGCTGGGACTCGGGTTTGGTGCAGCCGTTGACCAACCGGATCAGCCCTGGGAGATTCACGAGATTCATGTCTCGACGCCACTCCCGACCTGCGGGAACGTCGAGAGTGTGCTTCTGAAGCACACTCTCGACACTGGCGAAATTGGCCTTGTCGGCGATGTTTCGCAGAGCGGAACCCACATGGGAGTAGCCCAGGTTCCTGCACACGTCGACGGCCGGGAACCAGTGTGTCCCGTCCGGCGTTGTCAGCCTCCGCACCCGCGCGCCGGTAGCCGCGAACACGAAGTCGCTGATCTCGATCGCGTCATGCCGCCGTGTTGCCGTCCGATCCGACGGCATGTCGTTCTGCTCGTACATCGAGCATCACCTCCGTCTCGAAAGGTAGGGAGAGGAAGGTGTAACTGGCCTGCAGAATGGGTATGTTCACTCCTTTGTGTACTGGCATATTGATTCTGCCGGGCGGGCACGACCGCATGACGGTGCGTCACTCACCCGTCCGGTCCGTCCGCGCAGGACAACCCGCGGAGCGCGTGGTCCGCTGGAGGCGTGCTGTCGTCGCTTCCCGCCCCCGTCCGCCGTCTCGCCGCCTGGTGTGTGGTGATCCTGCTGGTCTCGGGGGTCGCGTACGTCGGGATCCGGCTGTGTGCGGAGTTCCGCACGGCCGTCGTGCCGGTGCTGCTCGCGCTGTTGGGGACGGCGTTGCTGGGGCCGTTCCACCGGCGGCTCGTCAGGGCGGGGGTCAACCGGTCCGTGGCCGCGGGGGTCACGTGCACGGCGGTTCTGGCGGTGGTGGGAGGGGCCGTGTACATCGTCGTCGCCGCGCTCGTGGACAGCGGGGACGAGATCGTCGCCTCGCTGAAGGACGCGGCGCGGGGGATCGCCGAGCACTTCGGGGCGGCCGGGACCTCGCTCGACGACATGGCCTCCAACGCCCGGGAGCTGGCGACGAAGTTCGGCGGGACGGCCGCCTCCGGGGTGATCAGCGGGGTGAGCGTGGTGGGCGAGAGCCTCGCCATGGCCGTACTGGCGCTGTTGCTCGTCTTCTTCTTCCTGCGGGACTCCGACCGGGCCGTGTCCACGCTGCGGGCCGCCGCCCCGGACGCCACAGCGGACGGCCTGGAGGCGATGGCGCGGCGGGCCTTCCAGGCCGTCGAGGGGTTCATGCGGGGGACCTCGCTCATCGCGTTCATCGACGCCGTGTGCATCACCGTCGGGCTGCTCGTCCTCGATGTGCCCGGTGCGGTCGGGCTGGGGGCGCTCGTCTTCGTCGGCGCGTACGTCCCCTATCTCGGCGCGTTCGTCTCGGGGACCGTCGCCGTGCTGGTCGCGCTCGCCGACCGGGGGTTCGTCATCGCGCTGTGGGCGCTCGGGGTGGTGCTCGCCGTGCAGGTGCTGGAGGGGCATGTGCTGCAGCCGGTGATCCAGAGCCGGACCGTGCAGATGCATCCGGCGGTGGTGATGCTCGCGATCACCGCGGGGGCGTCGGTCGCCGGGATCCTCGGCATGCTGCTCGCCGTGCCGCTGACGGCGGCGGCGTTCGGGGTGCTGTACGAGCTGCGGCAGCGTTACGCCGCACCGGGCTCTCCGGGAACCGGGCCGAAAATCTCACCGGGGGACCCTGCGGCGCCGTCGTCGCCGGACTCCCCGTCCGCACCGCCCGCCACCGGCTCGTAGAGCTCGAACCAGATGGTCTTGCCCTCGCCGCGCGGGGCCACCCCCCACGCGTCGGCGAGCAGTTCGGTCAGGACCAGGCCGCGGCCGGACGAGGCCAGCTCGCCGGGCCGGCGCTTGTGGGGCAGGGAGTCGCTGGTGTCGGTGACCTCGATCCGCATCCGGCGCTCGCCGGGGCCGCCGACCACCTCCGCCACCAGCAGCGCGTCGTCGTCGGTGTGCACGAGGACGTTCGTCAGCATCTCGGAGACGAGGAGGACGGCCGAGTCGACCTGGTCGTCGCTGGGCCAGTCGTGCAGCAGGTCGCGCAGTTGCCCGCGGGCCTCGGCGATCCGCTCGGGTTCGGCCTGGGCGATCGTCAGCATGGAGCGCCGTACGGCCGGGCGGGCCGGTGCGGCGGTGCTCAGACCGCCGCAGCCCGCTTCGCCCCGGCGGCAGACGAGCAGGAGGGCGATGTCGTCCTCACGGCGGTCGGCCAGCGGGCCGGTGGTGTGGTGCGACGACGGCCCGTGCACCGCCTGGACCAGCGCGTCCGCCAGTTCCTCCAGGTCGCCCTGGTGTGTCTCCAGGGTTTTCCGGACACGCAGCCAGCCGGTGTCGAGGTCGTGCCCGCCGGTCTCCAGCAGCCCGTCGGTGCACAGCATGAGCGCCTCGCCGGGCTCCAGGGCGAGGCGGCTGGTGGGGTAGTCGGAGTCCGGGTCGATGCCGAGGGGCAGCCCGCCGGCCGTGGCGCGGACCAGGACGGTGCCGTCGGCCATCCGGATCGCCGGGTCCAGGTGCCCGGCGCGGGCGGTGGTCAGGACGCCGGTGACGGGGTCGACCTCGATGTAGAGGCAGGTCGCGAAGCGCAGGTCGGAGAGGGAGTCGGCGTCGTCGGTGCGGGTGAGGCCGTAGAGGAAGCGGGAGGCGCGGGAGAGGACGGCGTCGGGGCCGTGGCCCTCGGCCGCGTAGGCCCGCAGGGCGATGCGGAGCTGGCCCATGAGGCTCGCCGCCCGTACGTCGTGGCCCTGTACGTCCCCGATGACCAGCGCGAACCGTTTGCTGGGCAGCGGGATCAGGTCGTACCAGTCGCCGCCGACCTGGAGGCCGCCGCCGGTCGGTATGTAGCGGGCGGCGAGGGTCATGCCGGGAATCTCGGGGCCGAGGCTGGGCAGCATGGAGCGCTGCAGCCCGTCCGTCAGCTCCCGCTGGGTCTCGGCGGCCCCGGCCCGGGTGAGGGCCTGGGCGAGCATGCGGGCCACGGTGGTGAGCACGGACCGCTCGTCGGGCGTGAAGGCGACGGGGTAGGTGAAGGCGGCCATCCAGGTGCCCATGGTGCGCCCGGCCACCGTGAGCGGAAGGTAGGCCCAGGAACGGCGGCCGAACTGCTCCGCGAGGGGCCAGGTGAGGGGGTAGCGGGACTTGTACTGCTCGGGCGAGGAGAGGTAGACGGCCTTGCCGGTGCGGACGACCTCCGCCCCCGGATAGTCCGTCTGGAGCGACATCTGGGTGAAGGGGGCCTCGTCGTTCTCCTCTTGGCCGTGGTGCCCGATGATCGTCAGACGGTCGCCCTCCACGCCGAAGACGGCGAGTCCGGCGGGCGAGAATCCCGGCATGGACAGGCCGGCCGCGACCCGCAGCACCTCGGCCGTGGACCGGGCCTCCGCCAGTGCGCGGCCCGCGTCCAGCAGGAACGCCTCGCGGGAGCGCCGCCAGTCACCGGTGACCGCGCTGCGGCCCGCCGGGGTGCCCGGTGAGGGCTCGGTGACCTCCTGGAGGGTGCCGATCAGCTCGTACGCCTTCTTGACCCGGTCGAAGGACGGCTTGGAGCGGCTGCGGACGACCCGGACGATCCGCCCGCGTTCATCCATGATCCTGATGCGCACCTCGGCGAGGGTGCCCTCGGCGACGGCCAGCTGGACCACGCCGGTGATCTCGTTCCAGTCGACCGGGTGCAGCCGGGCCCGGGCCTGGGCCTCCGTGAGGACGGTGCCCTCGGCCGGCAGCCCGAGCAGCCTGGCCGCCTCGGCATCGACCGTGACCAGCCCGGTGGCGGTGTCCCAGTGCCACAGACCGGTCGCGAGGGAAGCCAGGACCTCCCCCACGGCGGGCAGGGGCTCACCAGTGCGCATTGCCCCACTTTAAGAACATGCGATCGAGGAATGCCACCGATCGTCGGGCCCGTAATGGTGGGATCCGATCTTGGGGCGCCCGGTACCCTGGGGGTTGTTTCACGTGAAACATGCCCCCGATCCGCGAAGACTGGATGAACGACGATGCATCGGTACAGGTCCCACACCTGCGGCGAGCTCCGCGCCTCTGACGTCGGCACCGACGTCCGGCTGAGCGGCTGGCTGCACAATCGGCGCGACCTGGGCGGCATCCTCTTCATCGATCTGCGCGATCACTACGGCATCACGCAGCTCGTCGCCCGACCGGGCACGCCCGCGTACGAGGCCCTCGACAAGCTGACCAAGGAGTCGACGGTCCGTGTCGACGGCAAGGTCGTCTCCCGCGGCGCCGAGAACGTCAACGCGGACCTGCCCACCGGTGAGGTCGAGGTCGAGGTCGGTGAGGTCGAGCTGCTCGGCGCGGCCCAGCCGCTGCCCTTCACGATCAACACCGAGGACGGGGTCAACGAGGAGCGGCGCCTGGAGTACCGCTTCCTCGACCTGCGCCGCGAGCGCATGCACCGCAACATCATGCTGCGTACGGCCGTCATCTCGGCGATCCGTCACAAGATGACGGCGCTGGGCTTCAACGAGATGGCGACGCCGATCCTGTCCGCGACCTCGCCCGAGGGCGCCCGTGACTTCGTCGTCCCCTCCCGCTTGAACCCGGGCAGGTTCTACGCCCTGCCGCAGGCCCCGCAGCAGTTCAAGCAGCTGCTGATGATCTCCGGCTTCGACCGGTACTTCCAGATCGCGCCCTGCTTCCGGGACGAGGACGCCCGCGCGGACCGTTCGCCGGGCGAGTTCTACCAGCTCGACGTGGAGATGTCCTTCGTCGAGCAGGAGGACGTGTTCCAGCCGATCGAGAAGCTCATGACGGAGCTGTTCGAGGAGTTCGGCAACGGCCGGCACGTGACGTCCCCGTTCCCGCGCATCCCGTTCCGTGAGGCGATGCTGAAGTACGGCTCGGACAAGCCGGACCTGCGGGCCCAGCTGGAGCTGGTGGACATCACCGACGTCTTCGAGGGCTCCGAGTTCAAGGCCTTCGCCGGCAAGCACGTGCGCGCCCTGCCGGTGCCGGACGTCGCGGCGCAGCCCCGCAAGTTCTTCGACCAGCTCGGCGACTACGCCGTCACGCTGGGCGCCAAGGGCCTGGCCTGGGTGCGCGTGACGGAGGACGGCTCGCTGACGGGCCCGATCGCGAAGTTCCTCACCGAGGACGACGTGGCCGAGCTGACCAAGCGGCTCTCCCTCGCCGCCGGGCACGCCGTGTTCTTCGGGGCGGGCGAGTTCGACGAGGTCTCCAAGATCATGGGCGCCGTACGGGTCGAGGCCGCCAAGCGGGCCGGGCACTTCGAGGAGGACGTCTTCCGCTTCTGCTGGATCGTCGACTTCCCGATGTACGAGAAGGACGAGGACACCGGCGCGATCGACTTCTCGCACAACCCCTTCTCGATGCCGCAGGGCGGCCTGGAGGCCCTGGAGACCCAGGACCCGCTGGACATCCTGGGCTGGCAGTACGACATCGTCTGCAACGGTGTCGAGCTGTCCTCCGGCGCGATCCGCAACCACGAGCCGGAGATCATGCTCAAGGCCTTCGAGATCGCCGGCTACGACCGGGAGACCGTCGAGGAGAAGTTCGCCGGCATGCTGCGCGCCTTCCGCTTCGGCGCCCCGCCGCACGGCGGCATCGCCCCCGGTGTCGACCGCATCGTCATGCTGCTCGCGGACGAGCCGAACATCCGCGAGACGATCGCCTTCCCGCTCAACGGCAACGCCCAGGACCTGATGATGGGCGCGCCGACGGAGCTGGAGGAGGCCCGGCTGCGTGAGCTGCACCTGACGGTGCGCAAGCCGCAGCCGAAGTAGACGGTGTGACGTGAGTGGCCCGGAACCGACGTCGGTTCCGGGCCACTTCCGCTTTTCCGGGGAGTGACGGCTGCCGCCCATGGCGGCGGGCCGGCCTCTTGCGGAGACCTCACCGGCGCCCCACAGGAACCCCGGAGCCCGTCCACAGCGGGGCGGCGTCTCATGGGAGGCACAGGCGGGTGCGGTGAGGGAGGAACGCAGGCATGGGGTTCATGGTCGTGTTGTCGGTGTCGCTGCTCGTCGGCGCGGTCGCCGCGGTCGGAGCGGTCGCCCGGCGCCGCTCGCGGCTGCCCCGTCCTCCGTCCGGCCTGGACGCGGAGGCGGAGGCCAACCAGTGGCTCGTACGCCTCGGCGCGGGCCTGGTCCCACCGGACGCGCGGGCCTGGGCGGGAGCCGGTGAGGACACGGCACGGGCGCTGACCAGCGCGGCGGAGTGCCATCGCGTGGCACGGGAGCGGCTGGCGGACGCCTCCACGGCGGCGGAGTACGCCGAGGTGACGCGGACGGCACGGCAGGGGCTGGACCATCTGCAAAGGGCACGGGCCGGACTGGGCGGGGAGACGGCGACGACGACGGCGACGGCGCCGGGGTCCGTGTCACCCGCGGCGAGCTGACGGCGGGAGAAGGGGGACGGCGCGTCGGGCCGCACGTCCGAGGCGTTGTCGTGGGGCAGAGAAAAAACTTTCCGGCACACGGCAACTCTTCACCGGGCGGCGACCACTGACAGGGCGTAACCCCGCTCCTCCCCCGTAAGGATCCACCGTGGCAGCTCCCTCGCACCGCCGGTCCCTCCGCTCGCGCCGTGTTCTCGTCGTCTCCGCCGCCTTCGTGGCCGCGGGCGTCGGCGCCGGTGCCCTCGTGATGAACGCCAACGCCGGGACCGTCGACCTGTACCACCAGACGCTCGCCGCCAAGGACGGCTGGGCGTCCTCCGGTACGGGCACCACCGGTGGTGCGAAGGCCGACGCCGCTCACACCTTCACCGTCTCCACCCGCGCCCAGCTCGTGAAGGCGCTCGGTTCCGCGACCGACACCACGCCCCGGATCATCAAGGTCAGCGGCACCATCGACGCCAACACCGACGACTCCGGCAAGAAGCTGACCTGCGCCGACTACGCAGCCGGCACCGGCTACTCGCTGTCGGCCTACCTCAAGGCCTACGACCCGGCCACCTACGGCCGCTCCAAGCTGCCCTCCGGCACCCAGGAGAGCGCCCGTGCCGCGGCCCAGAAGAAGCAGGCCCTCAACGTCACGTTCAAGGTGCCGGCCAACACCACCATCGTCGGGGTGCCGGGCACCGCGGCCGGTATCACGGGCGGCATGCTCCAGGTGCAGAACGTGGACAACGTCATCGTCCGCAACCTGACCTTCGCCGCCACCGAGGACTGCTTCCCGCAGTGGGACCCGACCGACGGTGACGACGGCAACTGGAACTCCAACTACGACTCGGTGACCCTGCGCGGCGCGACCCACGTGTGGGCGGACCACAACACGTTCACCGACGCGCCCCACTTCGACAGCGCCAACCCGAAGTACTACGGCCGCGAGTACCAGATCCACGACGGCTCCCTCGACATCACCAAGGGCTCCGACCTGGTGACCGTCTCGCGCAACCAGTTCACCAACCACGACAAGACGATGCTGATCGGCAGCAGCGACACCGACAGCGTGGGCAAGCTGCGCGTCTCCATCCACCACAACGTGTGGAAGGGCATCATGCAGCGCGCCCCGCTGGCCCGCATCGGCCAGATCCACATCTACAACAACCACTACGACGTCACGACCCTCAACGGCTACGCGACGCAGTACAGCATCAACTCGCGTGCCAAGGCCCAGGTCGTCGCCGAGAACAACTACTGGACGCTCCCGTCCGGCGCGAAGGCCGCCAAGCTCCTCAGCGGTGACGGCACCGGCTCGGTCAAGGGCTCCGGCAACCTGGTCAACGGCACGGTGACCGACCTCGTCGCCGCCTACAACGCCGCGTCCTCCAAGGACCTGAAGACCACGGTCAACTGGACCCCGACCCTCACGACGGGCCTGGAGACCTCGGCGGCCGGCCTGCCGACGTCGCTGGCCACGACGACGGGGGCGGGCGTGCTCAAGTAGGGCACCCGAGACACGCGAGGGCCGGGAGACCACGAGCCCCCGGCCCTCGCGTACCCGATGCGGCCCGGTCTCCGTGCCATCACCCGGTGGGTGACACGGAGACCGGGCCGCATGGCGTTTGTGTGGCGGACGGCGGTTCACGCAGGTCGCGTGCCCGCGCTACTCGTCCGTGAAGATGTCCTCGGCCGTCGGGGCCGTGACGGCACGCCGGTGCCAGTGGCGCAGGATCTCGGGGTCGCCACAGCCGGTGACGCGTTCCCGGACCGCTTCGGGGACGTCGATGCCGCGCACTTCCAGGATGTCCAGGACGTCCTCGGCGGCGCGTCGTGCCGCGCCCTCGGCCCGGCCCTCGGCCCGGCCCTCGTCGCGGATTTCCTCGGAGATGGGTGACTTGTAAAAGGAGAGGTCCACGGCCACCAGTTTCCTCCACTGTTGCGCGGCCGGGTGCTTGCCCAGCCCTTGTGCGATGAGTTCGATGATCGGGTCGGCGATGCTCTGCGGTGTGTCCCGCAGAACGGTCGTCATGGATTTGAGTATGGCCCCGGCGTCCGGATGCGTGGCGTGGGTGATCGCGGACAGCGTGGCGAGGGCGAGGTCCTTGCGGACTTCGGCCGGATCGGTGATCACGGGCATGTTGTGCGGTCCTGCGACCAGCGGCCGCAGGGTCAGTAGGGGCCACTGACGGGGACCGAAGCTGACCTCACGAGCGGCCCATTCCGCGGTGGCGCGGTCCTGGCAGACGACCAGCAGCATCGGCTGCAGCCGGTATTTCGTGAGCAGGTACGAGGCGTAGTACGCCCAGCTGGCCGGCTTGTCCGGATCCTTCCTGCCCTGGGCCTCGACCGCGAGGAGCAGCGGCTCGCCGTCCTGCGGGTCCAGCCGCAGGAGGGTGTCCACGCGGCGTTCGACGGGGCTGGTCTCGGTGAGGTCGTTGGGCAGGACGGTGACGGAGACGGGCGGAGGGAAGTCGATGCCGAGTGCCTCGGAGACTCCGGAGAAGAGGCCCGGGTACTCCTGGAAGATGCGGTGCATCGCCTCGTGGGGCGAGCTGACCATACGGATTCCTGTGAGGTGAGGTGAGGTGACGAAGGACGGAAACGGGTTTGCCGCTGGCACATGCCAACCCGTTTTCCGCAGGGAGCGTATGAGCGTGACTCCGCCTGGCAGGGGCGCAGTTGGTGATGTTCACCCGGAGGGGTGAAGGTGGCTGCGAGTTGGTCTCCGGCGGGTGCCGGGGTCCGGCCGACTCGTCAGGTTGTCGTGGGCGGTGGTTGCCGGAGTGCGAGGCAGCCCCGGCAGTGGTGTGGGTCGGGGCCGCGGTAGCCGAGGTCGCAGGTGTCGCAGAAGCGCAGGGGGTGCCGGACGGGTGGTGGCGGCTCGGGCGCTCGGTAGGGCGGGAGGGGTGGCAGTTTGTCCGTCAGGCGGTGGGCCAGGAAGGCGGCGGGCCGGACCAGGGGTTCCAGGGGCAGGTCGCGGGCCAGGGCCTTGCGTACGGCGGTGGGGGTGAGGTCGCGCTCCAGCCAGGCGACGACGCCGGGGGCGAGGTGCTCGGCGTCGGCGGCGGAGAGCAGCAGGCGGGGATCCTCGCGGCGGAGGCCGGCGAGGACGTCGGTGGCCGTTTGGAGGAGGGCGGGGGAGCTGTACGAGGGTTTCGGTACGGCGGGGAGGGCCTTGCGGCGCGGGGGTTTCTGCTGCGGTGCGTCGGCCGCGCGGCGGGCCGGGGGCTTGGGCGTCTCGCCCGTTCCGGAGGTGTCGTCGCGTCGGCCCGGCTGGTTGCAGGAGACGGTGCGGGTGACGATGCGGCCGGCCGGGGTGCGCTCGCGGGTACGGCGCAGGTAGCCGTGGGTCTCCAGTTCGCGCAGGGCGGCGGCGATCCGGGTCGGGCCCTCCGGGAAGCGGGCGGCCAGGGTCTTGATGCCGATGGGGGCGCCGGTGGGCAGGGACTGGATGTGGCAGGCCAGTCCGATCGCCAGCAGCGACAGGTCCGGGTGCTGGGCGAGGTGGTTGCCGATCACCGTGAAGCGGGTGGTGTGGCGGCTGTTGTCGTGGGTGACACCGCCGGGGTGCCCCTTGGCGTGAGCGCGCCGGTAGGGGTGGTTTTTCCCGCTGTTACGGGACTGGGCGTGCGGGGGCACGCTAGGGTTTTGGGTGTCCATCGGGAAGGTGCTTCTTCCTTGGTGGTCAGGCCCTCGCAGTGGGATGCCAGTCCCGGCGGGGGCCGTTTGCGTGTCTGGGGTTGTTGCGCCGTGTCGTGCTGCGCTGAGCGTAGGGCAGGCAACCCGTCATAAATCCACTTCAGTTGGTGATGTTCACTCGCGAGAGTGAGCCTGCGCCGTGGGCGGGAGGGGTGGGGCTTGGTGGGGTTTCTTTCCCTCTCGTGGTCCTTGGAAAAGACGGCCGACGGCACCGGAACCCACGCGATCGGGTTCCGGTGCCGGTGACGTTTCCGCTGGTCAGAGTGGCGGTAGATCGAGTTCTGCCCATACGGTCTTGCGGGGGACCGGTCCGAGCTTCACGCCCCAGCGGTCGGCGAGGGCCTCGACGAGAAGCAGTCCGCGTCCGGACTCGGCGTCGGGGGCGGGCCGTCGGCGGTGCGGGAGATCGTCGCCGCGGGTGTCCGTGACCTCGATGCGGAGGACCGCGCCGCGGGCCAGGAGGACGAGGCGGAAGTCGCGTCCGGGGAGCCGGGCGTGGACGGCCGCGTTCGTGGCGAGTTCGGCGACGAGGTGTTCGGCGGCCTCGGTGACGCGGTGGGGCAGCTCCCGGTCGCGCATCCAGTCCACGGCGAGCAGCCGGGCGAGGCGGGCGCCGCGGGGCGTGGGTGACAGGAGCACGCTGAAGTGGTCCGCGGGCGGGAGGAGTTGGGTGGACTTTTCGCTGTTCACGTGACCGAGGGTGGCCGCGCGTGCTTACCGTGAACAGTGACAGCATCGATACGTAGGGTGACTGTCCGGAGCTTGTCGGCCGTTGTCCGGACCGTCGGAAACGGGCCTACGGGTAAGGGCATTACGGCACGGCGGTACGACAGAGGGGTGCGGTATGTCGGTGGACGGCGAGGCGGTACGGCTCCGGACCGAGGCGGACGAGCCGGGGTGGGAGGTGGACCCGGACGACGAGTGGGGCGTGGCCGTACTCGCCACGGTGGGAAGGCAGTTGAGGCTGCGGCGGGAGTCGGTGGGAATGCGGGCCGCCGACTTCGCGGTCGCGGTCGGGTACGGGGAGGACCTCGTCTACAAGGTCGAGGGCGGGAAACGGATTCCCCGCCAGGAGTACCTGGACAAGGCCGACGAGGTGCTGCGCGCGGGCGGACTCGTCGCGGCGGCCTGGGAGGACGTGAAGAAGGTCCGGTATCCGAAGAAGGTTCGGGAGCTGGGGAAGCTGGAGGCCAAGGCGGTCGAGATCGCGTTGTACGAGTGCCACATCGTCCCTGGGCTGTTGCAGACACCGGAGCACGCACGATCGGTGATCGGGGCGGCACAGCCACCGTACTCGCCGGACGATGTGGAACGTATGGTGGCCGCTCGTTTGGCCCGGCAGTCGGTCTTCGAGCGCTCGCCCGCGCCGGCGCTCAGCTTCGTCCTGGAAGAGGGGGTCTTGCGGCGCCCTATCGGGGGCAGAATGGTGTGGCGTCAGCAGCTTGAACGTCTGCTGGAGGTGGGCCGGTTGCACAATGTCGTGCTTCAGGTGATGCCGCTTGACTGTGACACCCACTCCGGCCTGGATGGTCGGATCGAGCTGCTGAAGTTTCCGGACGGTACTGCGGTGGGGCGCTCGGATGGCGCGTTCAACGGTCGGACGATCTCCGAACTCAAACACTTGCGCATCCTTGAGTTGCGGTATGGCACCATCCGGGCTCAGGCGCTCTCACCACGGGAGTCGCTGGCCTTCGTCGAGCAACTCCTGGGAGAGACATGATCCGCGAGACCACTGCCGGGGACCTTTCCGAGCTGGCGTGGTTCAAGAGCAGCTACAGCGGTGGGAACGACGGCAACTCCTGCGTCGAGCTTGCCGCCACCCCTGGCACCGTGCACGTTCGCGACTCCAAGCACGTCGAAGGCCCCCGCCTGGCGCTCTCACCCGGCGCCTGGGCGGACTTCGTGGCGTACGCCTCGGAACGCTGACGGGCGGGACCTGCTACCGCGTCACGAACTGCGTCAGGATCGCCTGGACCTCGTAGATGTCCACGCCCTTGGTGAACGTCTTCTGGATCGGCGTCGCCGTGCCCGACACCCAGATCTTCAGCTCGGCGTCGAGGTCGAAGGTGCCGGCGGTCTCCACCGCGAAGTGCGTGATGCTGCGGTACGGGACGGAGTGGTACTCCACCTTCTTCCCGGTGATGCCCTGCTTGTCGACCAGCAGCAGCCGCCGGTCGGTGAACAGGATCGTGTCCCGGATCAGCAGGTACGCGGCGTGCACCTGCTCACCCTGCCCGAGCAGCCGCGCGTAGTCCTGCTGGGCCGTGCCGGAGTCGATGGTGTGCGCGTTGCCGAACAGAGCCATGAAGGTCCCCCACTGTGTCGTCGGTGTCGTAGTGGGGGACGCCGCCGGGATGCCGGACAGTTGCGCGGACGCGTCGGGCGGGGTGCCCGTCAGGTGTCGTACGTGCCGTCCCACGGTGCGCCGAAGCCGAGCCGGTCCGGGTACAGCTCCGCCCAGTCCTCGTCCTCGTCGCCGTCCTCGTCCTTGCGGATCACCAGGCCGAACAGGACGTCCTCGTGGGTGACCTGGAAGGGGCGGACGGCGATGTCCGTGTAGGAGCGGCGGGGAAGGCTGCGCAGGAGGCCGGCCAGGCGGACGCGGGCGCGGGTGAGGGGCGAGTCGTCGCCGTGGGGGTCGCGCTGCTGCTGCGCCCAGGTGCCTGCGCACCAGATGTCGGAGTCCCGGTAGCGGCCCTCGGCGTCGAAGGTGTGCAGCACGGTGTAGAGGCGCTTGTGCTCCTCCCAGCCGTCGTCGGGACGGAAACCCTGCGGGAAGGCGTACGTGACCGATGCGAGGAACTGACCGTCCGCGTACCGCCCGATGGACTCGGTGCGGTGCTTCGGTTCGTAGGCGATCGGTATGAGCGCGGGAACTGCCATGGCGGAAACCATACGGCGCGGCGGGAACACGGCGAAGCGGGGGGACCGCGCCTGCGCCCGCCCCGTCACACCCCGTCCTGCCCGGCTTCCGGCCCGGGCACGGGAAGAGGGACGCGGCCGGTCCCCCGCCCCGTGCCACGGCCTTGCGGTCAGGAGGCCCGGGGCGAGTCGTCCGCGGGGGCGTCGACGAACAGGTCCTCGGCCGTGGTCGCGGTCAGAGACCGGTCGAACCAGAGGGTGAGGGTGTCGAGGTCGGTGCAGGAGGTGATGCGCTCGCGCGTGCCTTCCGGAACGTCGACGCCCCGCTTGTCGAGCACGCGCAGGACGAGCGAGGCGCGGTCCTCGGCCTTGCCTTCCAGATACGTCTCCTCGAACAGCGTCCCGTGCCCCGGGAAGTAGGTGATGACCTTCGACATCAACTCTCTCCATTTCACTTCGACCGGAGTGTTCTCCAGAAGAACCGGACCCGCTCACCCGTCGGCGGTGCCAGTGGGTGAGCGGGTCCGGTGACGGTTCTGGAAGGGGCGGCGTGACGGACTGCGCCGTCGGCGGGGTCAGCCCTCCTGGCCGCCGAAGCGCTCCTTGTACGTCTCCAGGTCCTCGTCCGTGAGCTTCGCGAAGAGGACCGGCGGGACCGTGAAGGGGGTGCCGGCCGAGACCGCGGTCAGGGCCTTCGCCTCCGCCTCGGTGACCCACGTCGCCGTGTCGGAGGGGAGGGAGAACGCCTCGCGCATGACCTTCGCCGTCGCCGGGATGAACGGCTCCGAGACCACCGCGTACAGGTGGATCAGGTTCATCGCCGTGCGCAGCGTCAGGGCCGCGGCGTCCTTGTCGGTCTTGATCTCCAGCCAGGGGGCCTTCTCCTCCAGGTAGGAGTTGCCCGCCGACCACAGCGCGCGCAGCGCGGCGGCCGCCTTGCGGAACTGGAGCGCCTCCATCTGCTCCTCGTACTCGGCGAGGAGACGCGCGATCTCCGTGCCGAGCTTCGCCTCGGCCTCGCCGGGCGCACTGCCCGCCGGGACCTCCTCGCCGAAACGCTTCCTGGAGAACGACAGCACGCGGTTGACGAAGTTGCCGAGGGTGTCGGCGAGGTCCTTGTTGACCGTGGCCGTGAAGTGCTCCCACGTGAAGGACGAGTCGTCCGACTCGGGGGCGTTGGCGATGAGGAAGTAGCGCCAGTAGTCGGCGGGCAGGACGTCCAGCGCCTGGTCGGTGAAGACACCGCGCTTCTGGGACGTGGAGAACTTACCGCCGTAGTACGTCAGCCAGTTGAAGGCCTTGACGTAGTCGACCATCTTCCACGGCTCGCGCACACCCAGCTCGGTGGCGGGGAACATCACCGTGTGGAACGGGACGTTGTCCTTCGCCATGAACTCCGTGTAGCGGACGGGGTTCTCGCCCGTGTCGGCCTCGTACCACCACGACTTCCAGTCGCGGACCTCTCCGTCGGGCGCCGCGTCCGCCCACTCCTTCGTCGCCGCGATGTACTCGATCGGGGCGTCGAACCAGACGTAGAAGACCTTGCCCTCGGCGGCCAGGTCCGGCCAGGTGTCGGCCGGGACCGGGACGCCCCAGTCCAGGTCGCGGGTGATCGCTCGGTCGTGCAGGCCCTCCGTCAGCCACTTGCGGGCGATGGAGGAGGCCAGCTGGGGCCAGTGGGCCTCGTGCCGCGACACCCACTCCTCGACCTCCTGCTGGAGCTTCGACTGGAGGAGGAAGAGATGCTTGGTCTCGCGGACCTCCAGGTCCGTGGAGCCGGAGATCGCCGAGCGGGGGTCGATCAGGTCGGTGGGGTCCAGGACGCGCGTGCAGTTCTCGCACTGGTCGCCGCGGGCCTTGTCGTAGCCGCAGTGGGGGCAGGTGCCCTCCACGTAGCGGTCCGGGAGGAAACGGCCGTCGGCGGGCGAGTACACCTGCCGGATCGCCCGCTCCTCGATGAAACCGTTCTCGTTCAGGCGGCGGGCGAAGTGCTGGGTGATCTCGACGTTCTGCTGCGAGGAGCTGCGGCCGAAGTGGTCGAAGGCCAGCGCGAAGCCGTCGTAGACCGCCTTCTGGGCGTCGTGCGCCTGCGCGCAGAACTCCGCCACCGGCAGGCCCTGCTCCTTCGCCGCCAGCTCGGCCGGCGTGCCGTGCTCGTCCGTCGCGCAGATGTACAGGACGTCGTGGCCGCGCTGGCGGAGGTACCGGGAGTACACGTCCGCCGGGAGCATGGACCCCACCATGTTGCCCAGGTGCTTGATTCCGTTGATGTACGGAAGGGCGCTGGTGATGAGGTGTCGAGCCATCGGGGGCTGCTCCCAGGTTGCTATGTACGGAACCTTCAAATCGTAGCCGACACGGGTACGCCGCCCGCCTCCCGTTTTACGGGGTGAGAAGCGGGCGGCGTACGGAAGGTGTTCGCCGGGCCTACGGGCGCCAGGTCGCCAGTACGCCCTCGTACAGCTCCTGGTCCGTGAGCTCCAGCGGAGTCGGGCCCGCGTGGAAGAACGCCGTGTTGCCGGTCTTCAGCTTGCGGAGGTAGTCGAACGCCTTGTTGTCGTGCTCACCGAAGGCGACGAAGGAGAAGAAGAGGGTGGGGTGGCTCTCCGCCGCGTCCGCGAGGGACTGGGTGGCGGGAGTCTTGGCGTCCGGGGCGCCGTCCGTCTGGAAGACCACCAGAGCGGGGCGGCGGGTGGCTGCCGCCTGCTTCTCGTGGTGCGCCACCACGGCCTCCACGGCGACGTGGTAGCTGGTACGGCCCATGCGGCCCAGCCCCGCGTGCAGGTCGTCGATCCTGCTCTCGGGGTCGGTGAGGGTGAGGTCGGCGGTGCCGTCCAGCTCCGTCGAGAAGAAGACGACGTGGACGGTGGGGGCCTGGTCCGGGGCCCCGGTGAGGTGGGCGGCGAGGGCCAGGGTCTGGTCTGCCAGCGCCTGGACGGAGCCGTCCTTGTAGTAGGGGCGCATGGACGCGGAGCGGTCCAGGACGAGGTAGACGTCCGCCTCGGCGGCGGTGAGATCCAGCTTGGTGAGGGTGGCCCCGGCTGCGCGGTGGGCGGTGGTGAGGTGCGGCGGGACGGGGGCGGCGGTCGGCTCCGCCGGTTCGGTGACTTCCGCCTCTACGGTGGCTTCCGCCTCGGCTTCGCCTTCGGCGGAGTCGTTCCCACCCGCACCACCCGTGCGGGTCTCGATGTCGTCTGCGGGTGGCCCCTGCGGGGCGTCCTCGCCGTCGGCGGCCGCGGGCTCGGCCTCAGCCGTGCCGCTCTCGGCCTCCGGCTCCGCCTCGGGCTCCGGCTCCGCCTCGGGCTCTGCCTCGGCTTCGGGCTTCGTCTCGGCCTCGGGCTGCGCCTCAGCTTCGGGCTCCGCCTCAGCTTCGGGCTGTGCCTCAGCCTCAGCCTCAGCCTCGGGCTTCGTCTCGGCCTCGGGCTCCGCCTCCGGTGCGACCTCTGCCTTCGTCTCGGACACTGCCTCGGGCTCGGCCTCGGGCGTGACCTCTGCCTTCGCCTCGGGGGCGGTCTCCGTCCCGGCCTTGGCCTCGGGCTCCGCCTCGGGGGTGCCCTCCGCCCCCGCCTTGGCCTCGGGCTCCTGAGCCGCCTCCGCGACCTCCGCAGGCTCCGTCGTCTCCGGAGCCCGGTCCTCGGTGGCCGGCTCGGACACGTCCTCGGCCGGTTCCTCGGTGGCGGGCTCCTCGGCCGCAGGTGCAGTCGTTTCCGCGACAGCCGGCTCGTCCTTCCCGGTGGCCTGCTCGGTGGCCGTCCCGGTGACCGGTTCGGCCGTCGGCACCTCCGGCTCCGCGACCGGCTCGGTGACCGTCTCCGCCACCGGTTCGACGACCGGCTCGGTCACCGTCTCCGGCTCCCGCTCCTTCGTGGCCGAGTGCTCTTCCGTGGCCGAGGGCTCCTCCGGGGCGGGCTGCTCCTCCGGGGTTTCGGTCTTTGCGGCCGGCTCCTCCGGGGGCTCGGGGTTTTCCGAGGTCAGGGAGGGTTCGGTGGTCGTCTTCGGGGGGGTTGCCAGGTCCGGGACCGTGACGTTGTCGAAGGCCGCCGCGACCAGTTCGTGTTCTTCCGCCGCCGTGCGGGGCTCGGGGACCTGGGGCGCCGGTTCGGGCGCGGGGGCGGGGGCCGCCGGTTCGGTCGTGGTGGTCGCTTCGGCCGGCTGCGGCTCGGCGTGGTTCGTGGGTTCCGGCTGCGAAGGAATCCGTGCCGCACCCTCCGCCTCGGCGGTGCGCTCCTTGCGTGAACGGCCGAATGCGTTCCGCAGGAGAGTGAGAATGCCCATGTGCGCAACCCTTCGCGTGAGTTGTTCCCGTCAATCCCTGGCCAGGACGGACACGTAAGGTTAGCGGCCTTTGGGGGTGATCTTCGGCAGGGGTGAGTGGGCGTCCGGCGGGTGTGTCAACACCGCCTCCCGGCTCCGTGAACACCCCGGTGGAAGCCGGGGATTCACCCACCGTTCACTCAGCGT
This sequence comes from Streptomyces sp. NPDC088766, assembly GCF_044750845.1. Classification (NCBI taxonomy): domain Bacteria; kingdom Bacillati; phylum Actinomycetota; class Actinomycetes; order Kitasatosporales; family Streptomycetaceae; genus Streptomyces; species Streptomyces sp. NPDC088766. The sequence goes on from NZ_JBIVKQ010000003.1 coordinate 336,817, forward strand.
CAGCACCTGCGCACATACGTGCCCCTACCGTCACGGCCATACCAAGGGCACGCAAGGGAGATCAAAGGTGCGCAAGCTGCTGCCGCTCATCGGAACGCCGTCCTCGTCGCATCCGGGCGGACGGTCCGCCATGACCTGTCGTTTCCGGTGTGGTGACGCCTGCTTCCACGAGGTGCCCAACACCAGCGACAACGAGTACGTCGGTGACGTCATCGCCGGGGCCCTCAGCCGCCGCTCGATGATGCGCGCCGCCGCCGTCGTCACGGTGGCGGGTGCCGCCGGGGCGGCCGGTGTCGCCGGGGCGCGTCCGGCCACCGCGGCCACGCCCGGCCAGGGGAAGCCCTCGAAACCGTCGAAGCCGTCCGGCGCGCGCGGGCTGCGCTACGGCAGCGTCGCGCCGAACACCGTCGACGCCGTCGTCGTACCGGACGGATACACCCAGAACGTCGTCATCCGCTGGGGTGACCCCATCCTGCGCGGGGCGCCGGCCTTCGACCCGGAGAACCAGACGGCGGCCGCCCAGGCGGGTCAGTTCGGCTACAACAACGACTTCCTGGCGCTGCTGCCGCTGCCGGGCGAGCGGAACCGGCAGCTGCTGGTCGCGAACCACGAGTACACCGACGAGGTGCTCATGTTCCGCGGCTACGACGCCGCCAACCCCACCCGGCAGCAGGTCGAGGTCGCCTGGGCCGCGCACGGCCTGTCCGCCGTCGTGGTCGAGGGGGACCGGAAGACCGGCAGGCTCGTCGCCGTTCCCCGTCACCACCTGAACCGGCGGGTCACCGCCACCACCGAGTTCCGGCTGACCGGGCCCGCAGCCGGGTCCGACCTGCTGAAGACCTCCGCCGACCCGACCGGCACCAAGGTGTACGGCACGCTCAACAACTGCTCCGGCGGCACCACCCCGTGGGGCACGACGCTGCACGGCGAGGAGAACTTCAACCAGTACTTCGCCAACAGCGGCCGGGCGACGGACAAGCGCTACGGGATCGGGACCGGGGCCACCGAGCGCAAGTGGGAGCGGTTCGACAAGCGTTTCGACGTCGCCCAGGAGCCGAACGAGGTGCACCGGTTCGGCTACGTCGTCGAGTTCGACCCGTACGACCCGTCGTCCACGCCGCGCAAGCACACCGCGCTGGGACGGTTCAAGCACGAGGCCGCGACCGTCCGGCTCACGCACGACGGCCGTCCGGTCGTCTACTCCGGTGACGACGAGCGCTTCGACTACTTCTACAAGTTCGTCGGCAGCAAGCGGATGCGGCACGGCAGCGGCCGGTCCGTGCGCGAGCACAACCTCTCCCTGCTGGACGAGGGCACGCTGTACGTCGCCAAGCTCACCGGCGACTCCCCCGCGATCGAGATCGACGGCACGGGCAAGCTCCCCGCCGACGGCGAGTTCGACGGCGCCGGCGAGTGGATCCCGCTGGCGACCGCCACCGCGAAGGGCGCCGTCTCGCACGTCGAGGGCATGACCGCCGAGGAGGTGTTCGTCTTCACCCGCCTCGCCGGTGACAAGGTCGGCGCGACGAAGATGGACCGCCCCGAGGACATCGAGCCGAACCCGGTCACCGGCAAGGTGTACGTGGCCCTGACCAACAACAGCAACCGCGGGGTCGGTTCCAACGCCAAGGCGGACGAGGCCAACCCGCGCAACGCCAACAAGCACGGGCACGTCCTGGAGCTGACCGAGCGCTGGAACCGTCCGGAGTCGACGCGGTTCGCCTGGTCGCTGTTCCTGGTGGCCGGTGACCCGGCGGACCCGGCGACGTACTTCGCGGGCTTCCCGAAGGACGCCGTCAGCCCGATCTCCTGCCCGGACAACGTGGCCTTCGACCCCTACGGCAACCTGTGGATCTCCACGGACGGCTCGCAGCTCGGCTCGCACGACGGGCTGTTCGGGGTCGCCACCCGCGGCTCGCGGCGCGGTGAGCTGAAGCAGTTCCTGACGGTGCCGTCGGGTGCCGAGACCTGCGGCCCGCTCATCCAGGAGCGGCGTGTGCTGGTCGCCGTGCAGCACCCGGGCGAGCTGGACGGCGCCTCCGTGGAGAACCCGAAGAGCACCTGGCCCGACGGGCCCGGCAGGATCGTCCGCCCGGCGGTCGTGTCGGTGTGGCGCGAGGACGGCGAGGACATCGGCGTCTGAGACGCCCGCGGAGAAGGACTACGGAGAAGGACCACGGCGGAGGGCCACGGCGGAGGGCCACGGCTGGTGCGGTGAGGCGATCGTCCTCGCCGCCACCTCCCCACCTCCGCCACCTCCCCACCCCCGGGGCGGATCTCCGCCCCGGACGGCGGCCCGGTTCCGTGCTCGGCGCGGACCCGGGCCGCCGTCGTCGCGTTCACGGTCCCCGCCCCGGCTCATCCCGGCCGGTGGAGGGTGACGTCGACGAGCAGGGAGCGGTGGTCGGTGTCGGGGAGGTCCAGGAAGCGGGCGCGGGTCGCGGAGAACTCCTCGGAGACGAGGACGTGGTCGATCTGGGCGCCGAGGACGGGGGTGGTGCGGCTGGGCCAGGTCGGCTCCCGGGGGCTGCCCGCGAGCCGGGCGGCGTCGCGCAGTCCGGTGTCGAGGATCCGGCGGAACGCGGCGTGGTCCTGGGTGGCGTTGAAGTCCCCGGCGAGGATCAGCGGCCCGTCGTCGCGGTGGTCGTCGGCGAAGTCCCGCAGCCGCCCCAGTTCGCGCTTCCACAGACCGACCTGCCGGGGCAGCGGCGGTTTGGGGTGCGCGAGCTGGAGCCGTACGGGCCGCCCGTCGACGTCGGCGACGGCACCGGGCATGCCCATCCGGCCGGGCACGGCGGGGGCGGGCGTCAGCGGGAACCGGCTGAGGACGACAGACCCGACGGAGGTGTCCCCCTCGACGGCCCGCCGGTAAGGGAACGCCGTCCCCAGTTCCCGGCGCACGGTGGCCTGACAGGCGTACTCGCACTCCGCGACGAACACCACGTCCGGTTCCTCCCGGCGGACGGCGGCGACGAGGGCGTCCGTCGCCCGGCCGAACTCCACGTTGGAGGCGAGCACCCGCAGCCGCGCGACCGCGGGCCCCCCGGGTTCGTCGGCGTTGCCGTACGGCTCGATGAACCAGGCGAGCAGCCCGAGCACGACGACGCCCCACACCAGCCCCGTCCACCAGCGGGCGAACAGCGACAGCAGCAGGCCGGCCCCGGTGGGGACGAGCAGCCAGGGCAGGAAGGCGAGCAGCTGGGGAACCGGCGTGCGCAGGTCGGTGTCGGCCGCCCGGCACGCGACGACGGCGCTCACCCCGGCGAACAGCAGCCCGGCGCACCACGCTCCGAAGACCCGCCCGCGCCGTGGCCGCACGTCAGCGGAACTCCCGTACGACGTCGATGGTCCCGACGATGTGTGCGTTGAAATCGTCCAGCTCCTCCGCCGGTACCCAGAGTTCCAGGATGGTCGCTCCGCCGGCCCGCCGCACCGGATACCGGGCGAGGAAGTCGCTCTCCACCTCGAACCGCGTCACGTAACCGACCCCGGAGGCGGGGACGTTCCAGTCGCGGGCGATGCGGATCGCGTAGTCCTCGTTCAGCACCGGATAGAAGATCGGCTGTTCGGGCAGGCGCGGCGGCCACCCCCGCCATCCGGAGGCCTCGACCAGGGCCAGTTCCTCCGGGCCGGTGGGCCGCCAGAGGGTCGTTGTCGTCGTGCTGCTCATGAGGCGACGGTAGAGGCGGGGACGGCCGGCGGGCCAAGGGTTTGCCGCCCCACCGGGTGTGTCACCGGGTGTGTCACCGGCCGTGCAGGGTCTCCGCGTCGCGGACGGGGACGAACTCGTCGTCCGCGCCGACGACGGGGGCGGTGGGGGCGTGGGCGGGGGTGCGGCGGAGCAGCGGGCGGTGGCCGGGGCGTTCGGCCCGGCCGCGCAGGGCCGCCGCGGCGCCCTCGGGGTGCGGATGTCATCATCCGGTGGACGTGGGCCCGAACGGCGTGCGGGGCGTGAGGGGCGTGCGGGGCGTACGGACCGGTCCGCACGTCTGTTTCGCCTGGTGGGAGCTGTCCGCGCCGTGGCGGGCGGACACCTGCACCGCCGCCGCAGCCGCGCACGGCATCGCCTTCGCCCCCGGCACCGCCTTCACCGTCGACCCGCACCACCCCCGGACGCGGTCAGACTCGGCCTGGCGTCCGCGGCGGAGGGGGAGCCGGAGCGGGCGCCGCGCCGACTGGCCCGGATCGCGGCGCCGTTGCCCGGCGTCGGCGGACCAGGCGTCCCACCCGCACGTACCGGGTGAGCCACACCCCCGCCGCCACCGTCAGACCCACGCCGAGCAGGAACCAGGACGCGGTGCGCAGGGTGGCGGTGAGGGCGTCGTAGACGGCGGCCGCGGCGGGGCGGCCGGCCCCGTCGGCCAGGCCCGTGAGGGTGAGGTGGCGGGCGACGGCGATCGCGAGGCCGAGGAACGCGCCGCCCAGCGCCGTGCCCAGCGCCGCCGCGGTGAGGGCGCGGCGGCGGCAGGCCGCGACGGCGATGCCGGTCACGGCGAGGGCGACGGCGGCGAGGGGCAGCCAGAAACCGGCGAGGTCGAGCACGCGGTAGCCCTTCCTGAGGGTGGCCAGCTCATCGGCCGGGAGCAGTGCGACGCGGGTGTGCGCGAGCGGGAGCCGGTCGGCGAACGTCACGTGGTCGGCGGCCATCCGTTCGCGGACGCGGTCGGCCACCGGGGCCAGGTCGACGGTGACGTCGCGGTCGCGGTCGTCGTGCAGGGCCGACATCACGGCACTGTGGGCGGCCTCGTTGCCCGCGTCCCACGCGGTGCGGTAGGCGCGGGTGCGGGTGAAGGAGCGCAGCGCGTCGTGCACGAAGGGGGTGATCTCGGGGCGCAGCGGGCCGCGTTCGGCGGCCGCCCTGCGCAGGATGCCGTCGCCGACCGTGTCGACCACGACGTCCCGTACGGCCGGGTCGGCGGCGAGCGGCGCCATGGCGGTGACGTACCGGCCGGTGTCCGTGAGGCCGTACGCCGCCCAGGCCGCCAGCGCGCCGAAGGGCATCAGGAGGCAGGACAGGGCGATGAGGGCGGCCGACACGGCGGTCCGCAGACGTCGGGACACGCCTCCAGGCAAGGCCGTGCGCGCCGGACGCGCGAGCGGGGGCGGCCACTCGGGTGGGCCGCGGCGGGACGGGGCGGCCGCCCGGGTGGTCCTCGGCCGGACCTGGGGATTCCGCCCTCCGGTGGAGCGATCACCCGAACGGGTGTCTCATGGGTCTGGGGAGAAGGAGGCGATCATGCGCACCACTCCGGCCTTGCGGACACCCGGCTTGCGGACGACCGCCCCGTGGGCGACCGTCCCGCGGACGACCGTCCCGCGGACGACCGCCCTGCGGACACCAGCCCCGCGGACTCTGGCCGCGGTCCTGCTCACCGGTGGCACCTTCGCCGTCGTGGCGCTCGGCACCACGGCGTCGGCGGCCCCGTCGACCTCCACCGACGCCTCGGCGACACGAGGCAGCGGTTCCGGTGCCGTCCGGGGCACCGTCACCTCCCGCACCGACCTGACCCTGCGACAGGCACCCACCACGCACGCGCCCTCCGCCGGCACGCTCGCGCCGGGCAGCCGGGACCTGGTGGGGTGCCGGGTGCTGGGGCAGAGCGTCAACGGCGACGCGCACTGGTACTGGCTGGCCGGCGCGCGGGCCTGGGCGAGCGCCGCCTTCGTGTCCACCGGCGGCGAGCGGGTGCCCGACTGCGCCGACCCCTGCCCGCGCTGGAAGGACGACGCCTGGGCCGACCGGAACGACGCCTGGGACGACGAGCCGTGGAGCGTCACCGGATCCGGCTCCGTCGGCTTCGGCTTCAGCTTCAGTTTCTCGGGCTCGTGGAGCTTCAGCGCGACTGGAGGCACCGCTGGAAGCACTGCTGGAAGCACCACCGGCAAGCACCACTGAAAGCACCACTGAAAATGCCACCGGAAGCGCCACCGGAGGCACCACCGGAACCTCGCCGGAGGAGTGGGTGTGGGTCCCGCTCGTCCGGTGAGTGGAGGGATGAGGGAAGACGTGGGCCCCGGCGAGAACCGCCGGGGCCCACGTGCGGCAGGGGACGGGTGGCTATCCGATGCGGTGCCCCTGCGCGTCCTCGTGCGTGTAGTAGCGGTAGAACATCACCGCGAAGAAGCCCGCCGCGACCGCGAGCGAGACGCCCACCGAGTACAGCGTGCTCGATCCGCTCTGGTTGACGAGGAATCCGGTCGCGCAGCCGGCGAACGCCGCCCACAGCAGGGCGTGCACCTCGCGCCGCAGCTTCGGGGCCACGGCGCGGACGGCGACGTACAGCGCGATGAACGCGAGCGCGACCACGAAGCCGAACAGGACGTTCCAGCCGGTGATCGGCCCGCCACTGCGACGGTTCGCCGCGGCCCAGTAGCCGTAGACCAGCCCGAGCGCGACGGGCACCGCCCACTTCATGACCGCGTGGGTCCGTTCGCCGAAGACGTCGGGCAGGCCGCCCGCCGGGGGTCCGGTCAGGGCCGGCGTGCCCATGCCCGGTGTGGGTGCCGCATGAGCCATGGGAGCACTCCTCTCTGCTGGTCCCCCGCTTCCAGGGCACACCTGGGCGGGGGCGGCGGCAAGTCGGTGGGAGGCGCCTGCCGCGCGGTGCGGGCCGGGATGCGGCGCCTGCGCGGGCGTGTTTCGCTGAGGCGGTGAGCGACCGAGGGGGCCGGGGGCTGCTCGCCCGCCACCCGCGCGCCGGGCGCCGGGACGTGCTGGAGCGGCAGAAGCTGCTGCAGTTCCGCGGTCACAGCGTCACCTGGCTGGTGCCGCTGCTGACGCTGGTCACCATCGCCGTCGTCGACCTGACCACCGGCGGGGAGTTCCGCATCGTCTCCTGGTGCGTGTTCGTCGCCGCGCTGGCCGCCGTCCTGTGCGGGGTGCGGACGACGGCCCTCTTCGCCGTACTGGCGCTCGTCACCTACGTCGGCGCGGACTCCGCCTGGCCGTCCCAGTACCGGCAGGGCTCGGCCGACTTCGTCCTCGTCCTGGTCGGCGGGGCCCTCTCCGTCCTGGCCGCCGCGCTCCGGGTGCGCGGCGAGCGGCGGATGCTGCACATGCGGCACATCGCCGAGACCACCCGCCGTACGGTGCTGCGGCCGATGCCGCCCGGCTGGGGCGGCCTCGACCATGCCGCGGTCTACCTCGCCGCCGACGCCGACGCGCGCATGGGCGGCGACTTCTACGACATCCAGCCCGGACCGCACGGCACCCGCGTCCTCCTCGGCGACGTCCAGGGCAAGGGGCTGGGCGCGGTGGAGGCGGCGGCGGCCCTCCTCGGCACCTTCCGGGAGGCCGCCTACCACGAGGCGGACCTGGCGACGGTCGCCGACCGGCTGGAGACCCGGATGCGGCGCCACCGCGCCCGCACCGTCGCCCTCGGCCGCTCCGACGGGGACCGGTTCGCCACGGCCGTCCTGCTGGACTTCCCCGAGGGGGAGCACGGGGTGGTCGACGTCGTCGTGTTCGGTCACGAGGCGCCGCTCGCCGTCGGTCGCGGCGGGGTGCGGCCACTGCCGCACGGCGGCGGGCTCCCCCTCGGACTCGCCGAACTCACCCGCGGCGGCCCTCCGCCGGTGCTGCGCGCCGCCGTCGCCCCCGAGGAGACGCTGCTGCTCGTCACCGACGGCGTCACCGAGGCGCGGGACCGCGCCGGCGCCTTCTACCCGCTCGCCGACGACGTCGCCGACGGCGTCGCCCGCGATCCGCGCACCGCCGCCCCCGGCCGCCTGGTCGCCTACGTCCGCGACCGCACGCTGCGGCACTGCGGCGGCCGCCTCATCGACGACACGACGGTCTTCGCGGTACGGCCGCGGGGTGCGGGCAGCACGGACGCAGACGAAGGCCCCGTAGGGGGACGTTTGCAGACCTGAGGCCCCCGTTTGCACCCGCAGCGGTTACGGTGCTGACGTACGTGATCGAGGGGGAGGGACCATGCCCGGAACCGTGCTGCTGCTCGCGGCCTCACCCGTGGGCAAGGGGTGTCTGGTGGACGCGGCGTCCGTGCTCCCCGTGCTCGCGGCCGTGCCGCCCGCCGTCCTGGCCGGCACCGACACGGCGAACGTCGTCGAACTCGCCGATCCGCTGGAGCCGCAGGCCGTGCTGACCCGGCTGCGGGCCGCCGCGGCGGCGCCCGGACCGCTGACCGTGTTCGTCACCGGGCAGCTCCAGCTCGACCGCAAGCAGCGGCTGCCGCATCTGGCGCTGGCCCGTACGACGCCGTCGACCGTGCGCTACACCGGCTTCCCCTGGCACTGGTTCCGTGAGGAGCTGCGGTTGCGGGCGGCCGGGACGACGACACTGCTGCTCGACCTGCACGCGGACGCCGAGACCTGGGGATGGCTGCGGGGGCGGGGGCTGGAGTGCGGGGCGGGGGTCGCCGTGTACGGGAGGGTCGCGCCTCCGGCGGGGCGGCGGAGGGTGGCCGCGCCCACGTACATGAAGGCGATCGCCACCGTGCTGCGGAGCGGGGGGCGGCCGGGGGCGGAGCAGCTGCACCAGACGGCGTTGGCGCGGATCGCGGGAGAGGGGGAGGTGGGGGACCTGGTGCTGTCGGGTGCGGGTGCGGGTGCGGGTGCGGGGCCGGGGCCGGGTGCGGCTCCCGTGCCGGGTGCGGGGGTGGGTGTCCCAGGTGGGGTCGCCCCCGCCGCCCCTTCCCTCCCCCACGCTCGGCTCCGCTCGAGCGCAGGGACCCCCGTCGTCCCCGGGAGCGGCGCCCCCGGATCGCCGCCGCCGGGCCCGGACGGTCCTCGTCCTCTAACGCCGGACGGGCCGGCGGACGACCCTCACGCCCGTATCACGGCGGCCGTCCAGGCCGGTGACCATCCCGCCGCCGACGCTCTCGCCGCCCGCCTGGAGCAGGCCGCGCTCGTCGCGCACGGGGCCGGGGCGGAGGAGGTGTTGCACTGGTCCGAGGTGCGGGCGGATCTGGCGATGTTCGCGGGGGACGCCGAGCGCAGCTGCCGTACCTGGATGGCGGTCGCGGCGGCGCGGCTGGCCGCGGGGCAGCCCGCCGACGCGGCGCCGGTCGAGGCGGCCGTGGACCGGGCCCACCACCAGTGGGGGCGCATCACGGACCGGAACCGGGCCCGCGACCTCGGCCCGGAGCTCGCGGAGCTGCGCGGCCGGGTGCCGGGCCGCCGGGAGGGCGCCCTGGACCACGTCCGCGAGCAGCTCCGCCAGCTCCAGACGCAGGGGTAGGGCCGGTCCGGCGGTGCGAAGTCGCAGGAGGGCGTCGGCGCGATGGGGTCCCGTCCCCGACCCCGCCCCCGACCCCGCCCCCGTCTCCACCCCGCGCAGCCGAGTGCGGGGGAGTCGGCAACCGACGGCACCGCGGCCGAGGGCCCCTCGGAGGGCCGCGTCTCCGGCACGATCCGCCGGACAGCCCCGGTCCGCCCCGTCCCGCCCCTTCTCGCCTTCGGACGTCGGGTCCCGCATGCCTCCGGGCGCCGGGGCCACCCGTCCGTGCCCGCGGCCCCTACTTGCCGGCGCGCTCCACGCCGGTCGACAGCTGGGGGGCGTCCGTGGTGCGGGCCGGGACCGCGTTGGCGGCGGTGACGAGGGCCGCCACGGCTATGACGGCCGCCGCGACGGCTCTGGCGTATCGCCATGAGGGGCGCCCGTAGGGTGCGGATGTGCGTTCCTGCACGGCAACCTCGCAACGTCGTCGGCGGCTGAGGGCGAAAAGCGGCGGTGGACAAAAAGCGGGAACGGCAGCGGCCGTCACGTCAACCGTGTATTAAGCATGCTTAACACGCCGTTTAACCTAGGGGCTGCGCAAGCCGAACGGCAAGAGGGTCAGGGGTAGTTGAGGGTGATTCGGGCCGTGGGTGAGCGGGACGAACCGGAGGTCATCGGACGCCGGGTGCAGCGACTGCGGGTCGAACAGGGGCTCACTCAGCGCCAGTTGGCCGAGCCGACCTACACCCCCGCCTATGTCTCGACGCTGGAGGCCGGCCGGGTGCGGCCCTCCGACGAGGCGCTCAGGCACATCGCGGAGCGGCTCGGCGTCGACTTCGAGGAGCTGGCCACCGGCCGCTCCGCCCGGCTCGTCACCGGTCTGCGGCTGCGGCTCACCGAGGCCCAGCGCGCCCTGGCCACCGGGGAGGCGGAGCAGGCGGCACGGCAGTTCGCGGAGCTGCTCGCGGAGGCCGAGGAGCACGGCCTCGTCGAGGAGCAGGCCACCGCCCTGCTGGGGCTCGGGGAGTGCGGGATCGACACCGGCGAACTGGAGGCGGCCCGCGGGCACTTCGAGAGGGCCGAGCAGTGCCTGGCGCACGCGCCGCTCCCGGCCCGCGTCCCCGCCCTGCGCGGCCGGGCCGTCGCCCACTACCTGGCGGGTGAACTCCGCTACGCCGTCTACCTGCTGGAGTCCACCCTCGACGAGCTGAACCGCGGCGGCCTGCACGACCCCGACGCGCTGCTGCTGCTCTACGCCTCCGTCATCGGCCCCTACATGGACATGGGCGCCCAGGCCCGCGCCGCCCAGGCCGCCGAGTTCGCCCTGGCACTCGCGCCGCAGGCCGGCGATCCCGCCCTCGTCGCCCGGATGCACCGCTCGGTGGCCCGCACCCTCCTCGCCGAGGGCCGTCTCGCCGAGGCCGACGCCTCCCTGGCCAAGGCGGCCGAGCTGTACCGTCAGCTCCAGCTGCGCACCGAACTCGCCAACTGCCACTGGATGCGCGGCTACGTCTACGCCCAGAACAACCAACTGGAGCGGGCGGAGGACGAGTTGAAGCAGGCGCAGGCCATGCTCTCGGCCCAGCGCGCCGCCCTCTACATCAGCCAGGTCGCCGTCGAGCTGGCCGACGTGCTGCACCGCCGCGGGAAGTCCGAGGAGGCCGCCGCCCTGCTGCACGGGGTGCTCGGCGACCTGTCCTCGGAGCGCGGCGCCGTGCACGCGGCCGGTGCGCACCGTCTGCTCGGCATCATCGCCGAGGACGCCCGCGACACCGACGCCGCCGAGGAGCACTACGTCCGCGCCCTGAGCCTGCTGGAACGCGCGGGCGCCGCCGGTGACCTCGCCGACCTGTGCCGTCTCCTCGGCGACCTGCTGCGCCGTACCGGCCGGGTGGAGGCCGCCCTGGACGCCTACCGCACGGGCCTCGGCCACCGTACGGCCCCCGGCACGACGACCCTGGGGCCGGCACCGGCCCAGCCGCCGCTGTAGCGGGCCCCGCGGCGGGCCCTTCACTCGCCGTCGCCTGCCGCGCGGCCGACGCCACCACCGGCAAGGCCGAGGTCCGCGGTGCGGACGCGCTGCCCGCCGACACGTGGGTCACCGTCACCGGCGGGCAGCGCGTCCGGCGTCCGGCGTCCGACGTCCCGAGGGCGCCCTCGGCTCCGAGGCGGCCTGGCCACCGGCCCCCGACGCGGTGACGGTCACGCGGGTGCGGCAGCCCGCGGACCCGTACGAGAAGGCCTGAGGCGGTCCGGTTTCCGGCGCCGGTGAGGGCGGTACCCGGCGGACTGCGAGGAGTCCTGAGCCGAACCGCGGGCGGAGGTGATCGCCGTGCCGGAGGACCGCGACCGGGAACGGGTCGCCGAGGTGATCGCCCAGGAGGTGGACGGCGCCGAACCCCGGGACGTGCCGGAGCGGCTGTGCGCCGCGGCGGTACGGCTGCTGCCGGTGATCGGCGCGAGCGTGTCACTGCGCGGCGAGGGGATGCCCGTACCCGTGAGCGCGAGCAGTGAGCGGGCCGCGCACCTGATGGAGGTGCAGGCCACGCTGGGCGACGGCCCCTGCCTGTGGGCGGCGGAGACCGGCGTGCCGGTGTTCGCCGCCGACCTCACGGCGGGCCGGGACGCCTCGCGCTGGCCGGTCTTCGCGCAGCAGGCGGCGGCCGCCGGGGTCCGGGCGGTGTACGCGCTGCCCCTGGGCGACCCCGCGGTGTGCGTGGGCACCCTGGACCTCTACCGGGACGTCCCCGGCGAGCTGGCCGCCGACGAGGTCCGTACGGCGCGGCTGGTGGCGGACGTGCTGACGGTGGCCCTCATGGCCCTGCCCCACGACGAGGACGCCGGCCGGTACGGCGACGGCGTCTGGCTGAGCCCCCTGGCCACCGGCCACGACGGCGTGCACCAGGCGGTCGGCATGGTCATGGCCCAGCGGGGGGTCCACCCCGACGAGGCCCTCGCCCTCCTGCGGGCCCACGCCTTCGCGGAGGGCCGCACGGTCATGGACGTGGCCCGGGAGGTCGTGGCCGGCACGGCCCGCTTCGACCCGGACTGAGGCGGGGCCGGTCGGTCCCGGCCCGCACCTCACACCTGCACCCGCCCCTGCTTCCGCACCTCCGTGAGTCGTTGCACGCCCAGCTGGACGGCGGCCTGGGTCGCCTCGTTGGGGACGTCGGTGAGGCCGCCGTTGGTGAGGGCGAAGGTGTCCTGGCCGGTGCGGACGGCGGCGACGTCGAGGGCGAGCGCGACGGGGTCGCCGTCGGTGTCCCAGTCGGTGAGGGTGACGCGCAGGCCCTGGCGGACGTCACCCACCTCGGGCAGCGGCTGCTCGGTGACGGTGGCGTCGAGGACCGTGCCGTCCGGTGCCTTGGCGGTGAAACGGGCGCACTTCTGCGGCAGGGTCTTCAGCCAGGCGAGGGTGCGGTCCACGTCGGCGGGCCGTCGGCCGGCGACCTGGTAGCGGAGCTGGGCGCCGGTGTCGGCGTCGTCGAGGGCGACGACCGCGCGGGGCGGGGCGCCGAGCAGTTCGTCGCTGTAGAGGCCGTCGAGGAGTTTCTGGCAGTCGGCGGTGGGGGTGGTGGCCTTGAGCATGCCGTCCCGCCAGGTGGCGGCGCCGCGCGTCGCGGTCCAGGGCTCGCCGAGGTCGGTGCCCGTGATGAGCGCGGCGCGCGCCTGCGCGTCGGTGAGGACGGGTGAGGCGGCCGGCGCGCTGGGCCGGGCCGGGGCGGACTTCTCGACGGTGGGCACGGCGGGCCGGGCGGTCGGCGGGTGCTCCAGTCCGAGGGTGGCGCAGGAGGTGACGGTGACCAGAGCGGTGACGGCGAGGGCGGAGGCGAGGAGGGTGCGGCGGGTCATCGGGGGTGCCTCCTGGAGTGGCCGGTGCGCACCGGATCGGGTTCCGCGGAGCGGCCGCACGGGGCCCGAGGGCGTCCGTCCCGGCACCGCGGGGGTGCTCCCTCCCACGCCACCACCGCCACCGCCGGCCGACCAGCGCGGCGGTCCGTCCGGGTTAACCACCGGGCTCGCCGGCCCCGCCCGGCCGCCGTCCCCGACGACGCGCACGTCTTCCGCGCCCCGGAGCGGGCCGCGGCGCAGGCCCGCGCGGCTGGTGCCGTACCAGGCGGTGACCGGGGAGCGGGAGGCCGACGGCGGGCCGGTGGCCGTACGGCTGCGGGGCGGGAGGCGTCCGGGGGCGGTGCCGGTGGCGGTGCCGGTGGCGGAGCTGCCGGACCGGGTCGCCGCCCGCGTCGCGGATCGCGGGGCCGAACTGTGGCCCGCTGCGTAAGATCGACGGACATAACCGCCCCGCACCCAGCACGCAGAGGAGCGTCGCCGTGACCGGTCGGCCCATTCCGGTGATCATCGACTGCGACACCGGGGTCGACGACGCCCTGGCCCTGCTGTTCGCCGTACGGCATCCGGGGCTGGACGTGCGGGCGATCACCTGCGTGGCGGGGAACACCGACGTGGACGGCGTCGTCCGCAACACCCTGACCGTGCTGGAGCAGGCCGGGGCCGGGGACATCCCGGTCGCGCGGGGTGCCGAGCGCCCGCTGATCGAGCCGGTGCGCACGGCACGGCACGTGCACGGGGCGGACGGGATGGGCGACCTCGGGCTGCCCGCGCCCACCCGCCGTCCGGTCGACGTGGACGCGGTGACGCTGCTGCGCCGCGAGATCCTCGCCTCGCCGAGGCCGGTGACCCTCGTCCCCACCGCGCCCCTGACGAACATCGCCCTGCTGCTGCGCACGCACCCCGAGGTGGTGGGCAACATCGAGCGGATCGTGTTCATGGGCGGCGCGGTCGCGGCCGGCAACGCGACGGCGGTCGCGGAGTTCAACGTGTGGCACGACCCGGAGGCGGCCGCGATCCTGCTCACGGCCGGGGTCCCGATCACGATGTACGGCCTGGACGTCTTCAAGAGGGTCCTGGTGCCGGCCGCCGACGTCCAGCGGCTGCGGGCGAGTTCGGAGCCCCGCCTGCGCATGGCGGGCGAACTCCTCGCCCACCGCGACCCGGCGGCCTCGGGCGACCCCACCCCCACGGGCGGCCTCGGTGACGCGGGCGCGGTCTGCGCGGTCGTCGATCCCGGCGGCCTGACGACCGAACCGCTCCCGGTGGAGGTGAGCCTGGCCCCGGGCCCCACCCGGGGTCAGACCGTCGTCGACCGCCGTCCCCACCACGGCGAGTCCGAGATCCACCACGGCCCCCGCGAGCAGGCCCTGGTGGACGTGGGGCTGGGGGTGGACGCGGAGCGGTACGTGAGGCTGTGGCTGACGGTCGTCGAGGGGGCTTAGCGGTGTACCGACCTTCCTCGTGCCGAGGAGGGGAGCGAACAGGCCGAGGACTCCTTAGGACCACACTCCTTAGGGGTGTGGTCCTAAGGAGACGGTCATGGGTCTCGGCCACCTGGAGCGGCTCCGCCGAGCGAAGGACGTCCTGACGGAACGAGGCATGGACACCACGCGATGTGGGCTGGCCTGTTTCAGCGCCGCGGGATTCAGCGACGCACTGAAGGCCGAAGCGGAGCGAGGTCATGTCCTGCTGATCGGACTTGACGAACTCTGCGGTCGTGCGACGCCGACGGTCGTGCTGCCCTGATGGGCGGGGCGAAGCTCAGGAAGCCTCGTGCGAGACCCGCGCCGGTCGACGGGCAGCGGGAGGGAAAGCCGACCGCCCCGCGCCGCAGGGGCGTCGGGACGGTCGGCTCGCGCGATCGCTGATCACTCGTCGCTGCTCGCGGCAGGGCTCAGGCCTGGCTGCCCCTGCGGCGGCGGGTCGCCACGACGATCGCCGCGCCGCCCAGGAGCAGGGCCGCCGCGCCGCCCGCGATGACGGGGGTGTTGCCGTCGGCGCCGGTTTCGGCGAGGTCGCCGCCACCGCCGTTCGGGGTGGGTGCCGCGGCCGGGGTGGACTCCGAGGCGGAGGGGGCCGGGGCGGAGGCCGACGGGGTCGACGCGGGGGTGGTCTGCGGCGGCGCCTGCGTGGACGGGGAGGCGGGGGGCTCCTCGGCCGGCGGCTGCTCGGCGGGGGGCTCCTCGGCGGGCGGCTGCTCGGCCGGGGGCTGTTCGGCGGGCGGCTCCTCGGACGGGGCGCAGTACTTCGTGCCGCCGTTCCAGGCCGCGATCAGCTTGTCCTTGATGACCGGGCGGTCCGGGCCCTTGGGCAGGTCGCCGTGGTCGAAGCCGTCCTTGGCGTCGAGCCTGCCGTCGAACTTCACGGCGCCCCGGTAGAGGTCGACCTGCGCGTAGCAGCCCGCGTCGGGCACGGCGATGTCGAGGGTGCCGGTCGCGCCGGGCTGGAGCGTCACGGTGTCGAAGTCGACGAAGACCTGCTCGCCCGAGGTCCGGAAGTCCGGGCCGTGGGCCAGGTAGGAGGCGAGCGAGGCGGTGCAGGTGGTGGCCTTGTCGGCGGCCCGCACGGTGAGGTGGACCTTGCCGTCGCCGGTCGGCTTCAGGTTCTGGTCGTCGACCTTGACGGAGTCGTAGAAGTGCGTGCCGTCGAGCGAGAACTGGCAGCGGTCGGTCTCCGTCTCGGTGCCCGCCCCGGTGCCCGGCTGGTACTGGCCGCCGGACTTCCAGCCGTCGCCGCCGGGGGTTCCGGTGCCGGCCCAGGCTCCGGAGGCGGCGGCGACGGACGCGGTGCACAGGGCGAGTGACGCGGCGCCCGTCCCCAGCAGGCGGCGTACGGAAACACGTCTCGCTATGGACATGCGATTCCCATCTTGGCGAGTGCGATCGCCCATCACGGCGGCGTCGCGGCACGGCGATGCCCGGGTGATGGCGCGGTTCAGGAATTCGGAAGAAACACCGGGCCCATCGGTCACATGCGCCACGGCGTGCGCTCATCGTGGTTCGCGAGGCGGATGCCTGTCAACCTGCGTCAGAACCAGGGCAGTTCAAGATTCCGTCACATCTCCCCCACGTACGGAATGATCCATTCCGCAAGGTGCGGACGTTCGCCTTCCCGGCAAAGTGGACAGGCTTGTGTGCGTGACCGACTTCGTGCCCGCACCCGGGACAGACCAGCCACCCGCCCCCGACTTCTCCGCCCGTGACCCCCACTGGTGGCGCCAGGCCGTCGTCTACCAGGTCTATCCGCGCAGCTTCGCCGACGCCGACGGCGACGGCCTCGGTGACCTGAGGGGGATCACCGGGCGCCTTGCGCACCTCGGCGCGCTCGGCGTCGACGCGCTCTGGCTCAGCCCGTTCTACCCGTCCGAACTGGCCGACGGCGGCTATGACGTCATCGACCCCCGTGACGTCGACCCGCGCCTGGGCACCCTGGCCGACTTCGACGCGCTGGTCGCCGAGGCCCACCGCCTCGGGCTGAAGGTGATCGTCGACATCGTCCCCAACCACACCTCGCACCGGCACGTCTGGTTCCGGGAGGCGCTGGCCGCCGGCCCCGGCTCCCCGGCCCGCGACCGCTACGTCTTCCGCGACGGGCGCGGCGCGCACGGCGAACTCCCGCCCACCGACTGGCAGTCGGTGTTCGGCGGCAGCGCCTGGCAGCGCGTCCCGGACGGCCAGTGGTACCTGCACCTCTTCGCCCGCGAGCAGCCCGACCTCAACTGGGACCACGACGAGATCCGCGAGGACTTCCGCACCACCCTGCGCTTCTGGTCGGACCGGGGCGTCGACGGCTTCCGCGTGGACGTGGCCCACGCCCTGGCCAAGGACCTGACCGAGCCGCTGCGCGACCTCGGCGCCGCGGGAGCGGGCGCCGAGGACGTGCTCGCCACCCTCACCCCCGGCAGCCACCCCTTCTACGACCGCGACGAGGTCCACGACATCTACCGCGACTGGCGCCGCGTCCTGGACTCCTACTCCCCGCCCCGCACGGCCGTCGCCGAGGCCTGGGTGCCGGGCACCCGCCGCGCGCTGTACGCCCGCCCCGACGAACTGAACCAGGCCTTCAACTTCGAGTACCTGCAGGCCCCCTGGGACGCCGCGGCGATCCGCGAGGTCATCACGTCCTCGCTCGCCACGGCCCGCACGGTCGGCGCCTCCGCGACCTGGGTGCTCTCCAACCACGACGTCGTCCGCCACGCCTCGCGCCTGATGCTCCCGCCGGGCACGGACGAGAACGCCTGGCTGCTGTCCGGCGGCCGCGCCCCGCACGTCGACGAGGAGGCCGGCCGGCGCCGCGCCCGCGCGGCCACGCTGCTGATGCTGGCACTGCCGGGATCGTCGTACGTCTACCAGGGGGAGGAACTCGGCCTGCCCGAGGTCGCCGACCTGCCTGTGGAGGTCCTCCAGGACCCGCTGTGGGAGCAGACGGGCCGGGTCCGCAAGGGCCGCGACGGCTGCCGGGTGCCGCTGCCGTGGACGACCACGGGCCCGTCGTACGGTTTCGGCGCGGGCGGTGCGTGGCTGCCGCAGCCGGAGTCCTTCGCGCGGTACGCCGTCCAGGCCCAGGACGGCACGGACGGCTCGACCCTGGAGCTGTACCGCACCGCCCTGCGCCTGCGCCGCAAACTGTTGGACGGCGAGGACCTCACCTGGGCGGAGGGCACCCCGCCCGGTGTGCTGGCCTTCGCCCGCTCGGACGGCTGGCGGTGCGTCACCAACCTGTCGGACGCGCCGGTGCCGTGCCCGCCGGGCGAGGTGCTGCTGAGCAGCGCCCCGCCGGCCGCGGACGGCCGGATCGGCCCGGACACCACGGTGTGGCTGGCGTAGCGGACGCCTGAGGCCGGCCGGTCTCACCCCGTCGGTGTGGGGGCGGGCGCCGGAGCGACCCCGGCTCCCGCCGCCGCGGCGTCGATGTCCACGGGTACGGCCGTGGCGGTGGGCGGCGGGGTGAGGACGACCATCGGCTGGCCCGCGGGCGGTGGCGGCGGGGTCAGGTCCGACGAGGGGAGCTTCGGCGGGGTGGTCTGCTGGAAGAGGGTCTGCTCGAAGTCGACCAGACCGGTCTTCTCCATCACCGTGATGTGGTCCAGGACGGTGTCGTTGGCCTGGTCGGCCAGCGCCCGGATGAGGGTGTTCTTGGTGGTGGAACGGACCTTCGCGATGGTGTTGAAGATCGAACCGTGCGTCATGCGCAGGATGTTCGCGAAGTCGGTGTCGAAGTCCTTGCCCGTTTTCGCGTTGATCTGGTTGACGAACGCCACCTGCTGTGGACTGGCGACGTTGGGCAGGGTGATGTTCAGCATCGGCGCCATCTTGCGGCAGGTCGTGTCCAGGGCGGCGTGACCGTCGATCAGGTGCTCGCTGGCCGTCTTGACCGCCGGGCTCTGCCCCTTCTGCAGCCCGATCACCCCGAGGGGGTACTCCCAGAGCCCGGCCGCCCGCACCTTGACCACGAAGTCCCGGTCGCCCTCCGTCAGGGGTCCCCACTGGGTGTTGGCGATGATCCGGTCGTTCGAGGTGGACACCGTGTCCAGCCCCAGCATCGACGGATAGGCCAGAGCCGCGAGGGTCAAGCTCAGGGCGCCGCCCACGAAGGCAGTTCCCATCGCGTTCCGCGAAAAGCGCACCGTTCCTCCTGCCTGATCGGGAACACCGCCCGTGCTCGTACGTGCCCGGCGGGGTCGAACACACAGGAGTACGGACGAACGCCCGTCAGGACTCACCGCTTCCGGCAAAACTTGTCGTGTCTGCCGACGGGGGAGGGAGCCGCAGTGCCAGGACGGGCGAAGGTCGCGGAGCTGACGTACTACCCGGTGAAGAGCTGCGCCGGGATCACGGTGGCCGCGGCGCGGATCACGCCCGTCGGGCTGCCGCACGACCGGGCGTACGTGATCACCGACGAGGCGGGCGGGCCGCGCTGGCAGGGGGGCGACCCCCGGATGGCGCTGATCACTCCCCGGCTCGTCGAGGACGGCGCCGGGCTGGCCCTGCACGCGCCGGGCCGCGGCGAACTGCGGGTGACCGGGGAGGGCGAGGAGGTCACCGAGGTGCCCGGGCAGCCGTACGGCGCCGTCGACCAGGGCGAGGAGGCGGCCGCGTGGGTGACCGGGGTCCTCGGCCGCCCGAGCCGGCTGCTGCGCGTGCGGCGGACCCCCGGCGGCACGGCGGCCGACGACAACCGCCTGCACGTGGTCTCGCGGGCGAGCCTGGACCTGCTGAACCGGCACCTGGCCGGGCGCGGCGTCGCCCCGCTCCCCATGGACCGGTTCCGCCCCAACGTCGTCGTGGACGGCTGGGACACCCCGCACACCGAGGACACCGCCGCCCGCCTCCTGATCGGCGGCGCCGAACTCGCCCTCACCGAACTGACGGTCCGCTGCGCGATCACGATGGTCGACCAGGAGACGGGCCGCAGGGCGGGCCCCGAACCCCTGCGCACGCTGGCCGACTACCGACGGGCGGAAGGGGGCGGCGGCACCGTCTTCGGGGCGTACTTCCGGGTGGTGCGGGAGGGGCAGGTGAGGGTCGGGGACGTGGTGGAGATCGCGGACGCGGGGGAGGGCTAAAGGGTTCGGGCGCGTATGGCGTCGAGGAGGTGGACGAGGGGAGCGGGGGAGGTGGTGAGGACGGTGGCGGGGGCGTCGCTCTCGCGGAGGTGGAGGGCGGTGGGGGTGGAGGCGAGTTCGAGGCAGTCGTTGCCGTCGCCCTCACCTGAGTAGGACGACTTCTGCCAGTTGTCGGGGGTGGTCATGAAGCGCCTCACAACTCCTCTGCCGGCTTGTGAATGAAGTCGCGCGATCGTTGCGGATCCATGGATGCAGCTCCCACTTTACGGAAGCGCGTTCGATAAGCGCTGAGCTGAGCTTCGGCGTCGATGAAGACAGAGCCATAAGGTGCGTCGCGTACGACTGTGTCCAGTTTGGGCAGGGGGCCACCTACGTACGTCATGGTGCTGGAGGCCCGGGAGAATCCGTCCAGATCGAATGGGATGACGCGCAGCGTGATGTGATCGGCTTCCGAAAGCTCGGCGAGGCGGGTCAGTTGAGCCAGCGAGGTGAGGCGGTCGCTGACCCTGATGCGAAGTGCCGCTTCGTGAATCAGCACCGCCCGGCAGATGTGGAGGGACATGATGGCGACGATCCAGTACTTCTGGCGGCACCCGCTCGCCGAGGAAGTGCGCGAAGAAGGCCGGGAGGAAGGCCGGCTCGAGGCGCTCGCGGAGACGACGATCAACATCCTGCGCTGGCGCGGCATCGACGTGCCCGACGACGTCCGCGCACGGGTCCAGGCCTGCACCGACCTTGCCCGGCTCACCACATGGTCCCAGCGCGCCGTTCACGCCGCCACGGCCGAGGACCTGTTCCTCGCCGCCGACTGATCCCGTTCCTGGCCCGGGTCCGGCCCGTGCCGGGCCACCGGCGGACGCCCCGTCCCCCCAGGTGTCCACCACCCGCGGGACGGGGCATCGTCCGGTCCCGTCAGCGGTACTGGCCCACCACGTAGTCCCCGGCGGGCTGCTGGGTGATCACGTTGCCGCGGTTGAAGGCGTTGATGAGGGCGATCTGGGTGACCAGGTCGGCGAGTTGGTCGTCGTCGTAGTGCTTGGCGGCGTTGGCCCACACCGCGTCGGGGACGCCGCCGGCCGCGTCGGCGATGCGGGTGCCCTCCTCCGCCAGTTCGAGGGCCGCGCGCTCGGCGTCGGTGAAGACCTTCGCCTCGCGCCAGACCGCGACCAGGTGGAGGCGCTGCGCGGTCTCCCCGGCGGCCGTGGCGTCCTTGGTGTGCATGTCGACGCAGCCCGCGCAGCCGTTGATCTGGCTGGCGCGCAGCATGACCAGTTCGCGGGTCGAGGCGGGCAGCGTCGACTCCCCGAGGGTCGTGGCGGCGGCGATGACGTGCTTCATTGCCTTGGCCGCGACCGGGCTGGCCATGATGTTCAACCGGGCTTCCATGATGGGCTCCTGTGTCGTCGTGGGTGGTGCGGTGGGTGTCCGCACCTCCTTGACCACACGGCCCTCGCAGTCCTGACACCGATGGGCAGTGACCTGCGTCACCCCGGCGGCTGAGGTCCGCTGCGACAGTGCCCCGTCCCTCAGTACCGCACCGCCCGCGCCACCCTCGCCTTCACCTCGCCCGAGAGCCGGCGGTTGCTGCGGGCCGTCGCCGTGCCGGATTTTCCGGCCGGGACGTCGGGGACGGTGACGACGACCGTGTCGAGCCACTTGCCGTCCTGGTCGGTGAAGTCGACCTGGACGGAGAAGGACCTCGTCGTGTCGTCGGTGTTGGTGGCGGTCACCTCGGCCGTGGTGCGGTCGCCGTCCGTCTTCGGGGCGCCGGCTTCTACGTCGTTCTTCACCTCGGTCCCGCCCTTGATGCCGTCGAGTTTGCGGCCCGCCTCCGCGGTCGCCGACGCGAAGGCCTCCGCGGCCCGGGAGGCGAGCGAGGACGCGGCGGCGGTCGCCTGGTCGCGGGCCGACTCCGCCGCGGACGCGGCCCGGCTGGCCACCCCCGAGGGGCTGTCCTCGTCCGAGCAGCCCGTGAGAGCGGTGAGGCCGAGCAGCGCGGCGGTGCAGGCCGCGGTGAGCGCGGCTGCCCCGGCCGGGCGGGTGCGGTGGGCGGGCATGGTGCCTCCGGCGTCGTGGGTCGGCGGGGTTGCCGTGGTCCTCCCCAGTGAAGGCCGGGCCGCCCGGCCGCGCATGCCGGCTCACCCGCACGGCGCAGTTCCCGTGGTGGTGGCCGTCATCCGGACGGATCGTCGGGGGAGCGCAACACCCGGCAGCTCGGCAGAGAGGTGGAGCACGGCCATGACCGAAGCGTCACAGCCCGGAAATCGCCAGGGTTCTCCCGTCTGGGACCCCTCCCACCAGGGCACCGGTCCCGCCGGTGCGGGCGGCTGGTCCTCGAGGCCGCCCGCCGAGGGCGGCCTGGCCGCCGGCGGAGTCGTCTTCGCGGGTGTGCTGATGCTGGTCAACGGCATCCTCGCCGTCTTCCAGGGCATCGCCGCGATCTCCGAGGACGACGTGTACGGCCGGATCGGCGACTACGTCTACAAGATCAACCTCACCGGCTGGGGCTGGATCCTGCTGATCGTCGGCGTGGTGGCCGCGGTGGCCGGCGGGGGCATCCTCAAGGGCGCGGCCTGGGCCCGCGTCACCGGCATCGTCCTCGCCTCCGTCGGCCTCGTCCTCCAGTTCCTCTTCCTGCCGTACGCCCCGGTCTGGTCGATCGTGCTGATCGCCATCGACGTGTTCGTGATCTGGGCCCTCGCGGTGTACCGGCCGGCGGCGCCGGGGCGGGCGGGCTGAGGACGCCGGCCGGGGCGCCCGTCACCCGCCGTCACCCGCCGACGTCCACCGACTTCCTCCGCAGCCACGGCAGCGGTGACACCGCGGACCCCATGTACGGCGTGATCCGTACCTCGAAGTGCAGGTGCGGGCCGGTGACGTTGCCGGTCGCGCCGGCGAGGCCGAGGCGCTGGCCCGCCGCGACCCGCCCGCCCTTGCGGACGTCGATGCGGGACAGGTGGGCGTACTGCGTGAAGTAGCCGTCCGGGTGGCGGACGACGACCTGGTTGCCGAAGCCGTCGCCGCAGGTCGTCGCGCGGACGGTGCCGGGACCGACGGCGTACACGGGGGTCCCGCCGGGCACGGCGAAGTCCTGGCCGGTGTGGCGGTGGGCCCAGCGGGAGCCGCGGGCGGCGTAACCGGCGGAGAGCCGGAAGCGGCGGGTCGGCGCCGTCCAGTCCCCGTCCCGGCCCTCGGGCGCGCGGCTGCGGTTGCGGGCGCGGGCGGCCGGGCAGCGGCCCGCGCGTCCGGAGGGGTCGACGGCGACGGGGTCGCCCCGGTCGCGGGCCACCGACCACAGCGCGTCCCACAGCCCGGCGCGGATCGCCTTGCGGCGGCGTTCGGCGGCCCGGACCTTCGTGGAGCCGGCGTCCTGCTCGCGCAGCCGGTCGACGCGGACGCGGGCCTTCTCGTGGGCCCTGACGGCCCGGGCGGTCGCCCTGCGGAACGCGTCGCTTCCCGCCCCGGCCGGGACCGCGTGGTTCGCCGCCCCGGCGGGCATCGCTGCGGCCGGGACCGCGTGGTTCGCCGCCCCGGCGGGCACCGCGGTGAGCGCGACCAGCACACCCGCGATCAGCACGGCCGCCAGGGCGGACGGGAGGCCGGACGGGAGGCCGGCCGGGGACCTCCGCGCAGGGGCGAGGCACGTCCGCGGAAGGCGCGCGTGGTGTTCTCGTCGCATCTCGGGATCATCGGACCGGTAGCCGTGACGGGCGGGACGGCACGCCCGGCGTTCAGCCGAACGGACCCGCCGTCAGCGCGTGCCCGAGACACCCGCCCGGTAGACGGCCGACGCCCGCGGATTGTCCCGGCACCGCCACACCCCGTGCGGACAGTAGTCGGTGATGGTCTGGTACAGCGGCCGCTGCCGCGCGAACCAGCCGAGCATGCCCCGCACATAGGCGGCGTTGTCCCCGTTCCGGAACAGCCCCCACTCCGGGTACGACACCGGCTTGCCGTGCTCCGCGGCGAACCGCACGTGCGCCGCCAGCCCGTACGGCTCGGCGACCTGCTCCGCGAAGGACATGCCCGCCGGCTGGTCGTAGGCGTCCATGCCGACGATGTCGACGTGGGCGTCGCCGGGGTAGCAGTCCGTCCACGGGACGGCGTCCCGCCCCCGGCTCGGTGTGAACTCGAACCGGAACCGCTGCCCCGGCACCGACCGCATCGCCGCCACGATCCGCGCCCAGTACGCCTTCCAGGCAACGGGATCCGGCCCGCAGCGGTGGGTGTAGGTGATCCCGTTCATCTCCCAGCCGACGACGAGCACGCTGTCCGGCACCCCGAGTCCGACCAGCCGTCGGCCGAGCGACCGGAAGTGACCGTCGTACGCGCCGCGCGCACCCGTGCGCAGCTCCTCCCGGACGACGGCGTCGGGCAGTTGCTCCTCGGTGCGCTCCAGCATCGGCACGTTCAGCACGAACATCCGGTCCGCGCGGGCCGTCCGCCACCGCGCCCAGTGCTCCAGGTAGCCGGGCGCCCCCTCGATGTTGCTCCACCGGTCCCCGGGCAGGTACGCCCGCCCGACCCGAGGTGTCGCGGCCCCCACCCACCCGTCCAGCCCCGCGACCCGCCGCACCCCGGCGCCGTCGTACCCGACGTACGCCCCGAACGCCCCCGCGGGCAGCGGCGGCCCGCCCCCGAGCGGCACACAGGCGGGCCAGGCGACCAGAGCGACGGCGACGAGAACCGTCCCGACAACGACACGGAGGAGCTGGGACACCGGCCCAGGATGACGACCGCACGCGCACCGGCAGGCGCAACCGGCCCCGCGGCACTCGGACGGATTCGGACCCGGAGAGCAGTTCGGGCGTCACCCCCGGACCGGAACCGCCGCAGCAGGCGCCGGCCCCGGCCCCGGCTGTACGGCTACGGCGACCTGGAGATCCTCGTCTGCCGGTGCGGGCGGGTGCTGCTCGTGACCGTCCGGACGGGAACCGACACCGTCGAACTGCCCACCTGTGACGGCACGTTCCGCGGCACGCCGACCGAGACCGAGGTGATCGCCGCGCTGGACCGGACCCGCTGCCCCTGGGAGGCCGGCTCCGAGCACACCTTCGGCGACCAGCGCGGTCTGCGGGTGCCCACGACCTCCGCCCTGTTCGTGTTCGCCGTGCCCGGGGACGGCCGGCCACGGCTGCACTCGCCGGGCCTGCCGGGCGACGGGCACGCCTGCCCGGCCTGAAGGGAGGAGGCAACCATCGTGCTCCCCGGGGAGTCTGGTGAGACGTCAGGGGTATCGGGGACGTATGTATACCCGCATGTAGGGTTTCGTCGTCCACGAAGATCCAGCACCGGACGATCCGAGCACGGTGTACGGGGTGAAGAACGGCCGAGGCGGAGGCGAGCGCCGGTGAGCGGGACGAGAAGGCGTGGGCACGTCCAGGCGGCGGCGACCGGCCGCGGCGGCAGGACGGGGCGGGGCGGCGACCGGGGCGGACCCGGCAGGACGCGGCTGACCCGGCGCGGACGGTTCGTGGCCTGGGGCGCAGGAGTGACCGCCGTGGTCGTCCTCGGTGTCGGCGGCGTCGGCGCGTGGGTCTACAACGACCTCAACAACAACATCGACTCCGCCGCCGTGGACGACAAACTGGGCGGCGACCGTCCCGAGAACCTCAGTCCGGGCTCGAAGAACATCATGGTCGTCGGCTCCGACAGCCGGGACGGCGCGAACGCGAAGTACGGCAAGGACCTGACCACCATGCAGTCGGACACGCTCATGGTGCTGCACATCCCGGCGAACCGGGAATGGGCCGCGGTGGTGTCCTTCCCGCGCGACTCCTGGGTGGACATACCCTCCTGCGAGATGGGGAACGGCAAGACCTCCACCCCGCACAAGGCGAAGATCAACGAGGCGTTCGCGATCGGCGGCACCAGCGGCGAGGTCGCCGAGGCCGCCGCGTGCAGCATCAAGACCGTCGAGGCCCACACCGGCCTGCGCATCGACCACTTCATGTCGGTCGACTTCTCCGGCTTCAAGGGCATGGTCGACGCGCTCGACGGCATCGAGGTCTGCCCGAAGGAGCCCATCAAGTCCGACAAGGCCAAGCTGGAGATGGACGCCGGCTGCCAGACGGTCGACGGCGAGAAGGCCCTCGGCTACGTCCGGGTCCGCTACGGCGTCGGCGACGGCTCCGACATCGGCCGCATCGGCCGCCAGCAGGAGTTCATGAACGCCCTCGCGGAGAAGGCCCAGTCGAAGCTGACCAGCCCCGACGCCCTGTACGGCTTCCTCCAGTCCGCGACCAAGTCGCTGACCACGGACCCGGACCTGGCCGGCATCAAGCAGATCTACGGGCTGGCCGACGAACTCAAGGGCATCCCCAGCGACCGGCTCGCCTTCCTCACCGTGCCCAACTACCCCCGTGAGGCGGACGTCCCGACGGACAAGGCCAACGTCGTCTGGCAGTACCCGCAGGCGGCCGACCTGTTCACCTCCCTGGCCAGGGACAAGGAGATGACCAAGGCCCGGTTGCAGGCCGCGGCGAAGGACCTCGTGTACGCCTCCCAGGTCAGTGTCCGGGTCCTCAACGGCACCGGGCGGTCCGGGCGCGCCGCGGCCGTCGCCGAGAAGCTCCGCACGATGGGCTTCACCGTGAACGGCACGGGCAACGCCCCCGAGACGGTGACGCGTACGTCCGTCAGCTTCCCGGCCGGGCTGGAGAAGCAGGCCGCGGTGCTCTCCTCACGGCTGCCGAAGGCGCGGTCGGCCGCCGCGGCGGACGCGCAGGCGGGAGTCGTCACGCTGGTCGTCGGACCGGACCTGGACGTCGACGAGATGGGCTGACGGAGCCTCCCGCGGTCCGAGTTGGCGAGGCGCGGGGAACCGTGTAACATTGATCTTGAGCGGGTCGCCACAACAGCGGTGAACCGGTTCTGCGTTGGTGGTCCAAGGAAAGACGCCCCACTTCCTGTGGGGAGATGCAGGTGCAAGGCCTGCCCGGCGCTCCAGTGAAAGAGTCCCACCCCGTGTCGAACGGGGTGGGACTCTTTCTTTTCCGCCGACTTTTCTGTGTTGTGCGGTGGGTTCGGGGGCGGCCGCCCGTCTGGTGGCCGCCCCCGTCGCCGTCAGGACGTGTTCGCGCTGGACCGGCCGAAGAACTCGATCTCCGCGATGGCCACCTGCTTGGCGGCCGAGGCGCCGTAAGCCGACTCGAGGGTGAAGCGGACCTTCGTCACCTCACCGACGCGGAACGACCGCCGCTGGCCGCCCGCGCTCTGGTCGAGGACGAGGTCCCGGGTCGTCGTCTTCCCGTCCTTCGTCGTGATCGTCGCCTTGATCCGGTGCGGCAGGGCCGACTGGGACAGCTGGTCGGCGCGGGCCGAGGTGCCCGGCGTGATGATCAGGTCCAGCAGCCGGGTCGGCTCGGCGAACCGGGCCTCGATCCACTCGCCCTCGCCCGACTGCGAGACCCCCGGCCCCCACCAGGTGTTGTTCACCTTGTCGAAGAGCAGGTCGGGCTTGTGCCCCGGGTAGGAGCGGGACGCCAGGATCTGGTCCGGGGCGACCGGTGCCCGTTTGGCGAAGTGGTCGCGGGTGGCCTGGATCCAGCCGGGCGTGCTCACCCCGACCCAGATCAGCAGGCTGAGGACGGCGGCGGCCACCACCCAGGTCAGGACGCGGTCGAAGGTGCGCCGCAGCCGGGGCCGGTCGCCCGCCCACGGGGTCTCGCGGTTGCGGAAGTCCAGCACCCGGCGCCACCACGGGCGGTGCCGGACCGTACGGTCCTCCCTGGTCATCGGCATCGCGCAGCGCGTGCAGTAGTGCCGGTCGGGACGGTTGGGGGTCGAGCACCAGGGGCAGGGCACCCCGTTCTCGTCCCCCTGCTGCGGACCCGGCGCCCGTACCTGGGGCCGGTCCGCCACCGGCAGTCCCGGCAGCACCGGCACGACCGACGGGGGCGGCGTGGGACGGGCCTCCGGGTCGGCGACGGGGACCAGGAGGGAACGGGCTCGGGCGTTCATCGCGTCGGCGTCGGCGTCGGTGCGGGCGGTGGCGGTGGCGGTGGCGGTGGCGCCGGGGGCGGTGGCCGCGGGGGTCGGCACCGTGGCGGCGGTGGCGGTCGGCACGGGCTCGGTGGCCGCCGTGTCGTCGGGCGCAGACGCAGACGCAGACGCAGACGCGGACGCAGGCGCAGGCGCAGGCGCAGGCGGGAGGGCGTTCTCCGCCGTGTCCTCGCTGTCGGAACCGGCCGCCGGGGAGGAGGAGGCCGGGGCCGCGGAGCCGGGAGCCGGTGCGGCAGTCGCCGCTGCCGCACCGGCACCGGCCGCCTCCGAAGCCGCAGCGCCGGTCGTGGCGGTGGAGCCGGCCGTGGCGGTGGAGCCGGTGGCCCGCGGCCCGCTCCGCGCCGTGCCCGCGGGTGCCGCCGCGCGGGCGGGGGTGCGGTCCGTCCAGCTCAGGACGGCACCGCAGGCGTCGCAGAAGGACTGGCCCGGCTCCGCCCGGGTGCCGCATTCGGCGCAGTTCAGGGTGGTCATCTCTCCGGGGTCCTTTCGGCGACGGTCACCTTGACCGTGTACGGCATGTGGGCGGGGCGGGCGGCCGCCACGAGGGCGTCGAGGCGGTGTTCGTCCGCCGGGCCCGGGTCGGGCAGGCGGAGCGTGACGTGCAGGTGGGGGCGGGGTTCGCCGGGGACCGGGCCGAGCGGGCGGGCGCTCCAGGCGGCGCCGCCGCTCTCGGAGATCTCCGGCTCCACGCCGAAGACCAGCCGGACCGTCTCCGCGAGGCCGCGCCGGGTGCCGCGCACCCGGTGCAGGTAGGCGGCCGCCGCGACCGCCGCGCGGAGACGGTCCTCGGGTTCCGTGCCGTCGGTCTCGGCGCCGACCCAGCCGGCCAGCCAGCGGGTGAAGTCGACGGGGGCGAGGGCCGGGTCGAAGTAGGCGGGCAGGCAGTCGAGGACGTTGAGGATCGGGGCGATCACCTCGTCGAGTCCGGCGACGAACCGCTGGGCGAGGTCGTCGTCGGCGAACACGGCGGGCAGCATGACGCCGATCGGCGCGGACGAGCCGAGCCCGTCGACCGAACCCCTCATCCGGACACCCCTTCCGGGCGTGCGGCGGCCGGGCGTGCGATGGCCGGGCGTGCGATGGCCGGACGTGCGGCGGCCGGGCTCATGAGCCGTCCCCGATCACCCGGACGCGGTGGTCGTAGGAGAAGACCAGGGCGGGCGCGGACAGGTCGATGCGGTCGGTGGCCTCGCCGCGTTTGCCGGTGAGCGGGTCGGCGGGGTGCAGGGTGACCTGGTCGACGAGTTCGACGCCGGGGACGCGTTGCAGGACGGCGAAGACCTCACCGGACTGGACGGGCCGCCCGAAGGGCCAGCCGCGGCCGTCGGCGCCGCCGGTCAGCGGGTCGAGGTGCCGGTAGAGGGCGTCGTGGGCCCGGCGGCGCACCCGGTCGGTGTCGACGCCGCGGAAGGCGTGCACCG
The DNA here is from genome assembly GCF_044750845.1 of Streptomyces sp. NPDC088766. Classification (NCBI taxonomy): domain Bacteria; kingdom Bacillati; phylum Actinomycetota; class Actinomycetes; order Kitasatosporales; family Streptomycetaceae; genus Streptomyces; species Streptomyces sp. NPDC088766. The sequence goes on from NZ_JBIVKQ010000003.1 coordinate 365,837, forward strand.
TGGCGACGACGGTGACGCCCTGGTAGTACGGCGGCCCGACGGCCAGCCGGGTGCCGATCAGGCGCCGTTCGTCGAGGTGCCGGGTGATGCGGTCCAGCAGGGCGTCGCCGGGGACGAGCTGCTCGAAACGGAGCCGTCCGCCCGGGTCGGGCACGGCCTGCGGGACGACCAGCACCCGCACGGCGTAGGCGCCGTGCTCGTCGGGTTCGCCCTCGAGGCAGGTGATGCGGGCGGTCTCGGGGGCGGCGCGGCGGGCGAGTTCCTCGTAGTCGCGCAGGGTCACGGCACGCTCCTGGGCGCGCAGCGTGATGGGGGCGCGCACCTTCGCCTCGTCGACCGTCTCGCCGTCGACACCACCGCGCGCTGCCTCCCGGTTGACGACCTCGGAGACGTACGGCACGGAGGTGCGCAGCACCCGTACGGCGCCGCGGGCCACGTTGCCCGCCCGGCCGCCGCCGGTGCGGTAGCGGCGGGCGCGGACGACCGAGCCCTTGGGGGCGACGGCCCCGTACTGGCGGAGCGTGCCGTCGGGTTCGCGCACGGACGGGCCGAAGGCGATCTCACCGGTCGCCGCGTCGAGGGTGACGTGGCGGTCGTCGGGGCCGGACGCGGCGAAGTGCGGGACGACCTGCCAGTCGGTCCAGCCCTCGTGCTCGGCGGTCTGGAGCAGCAGCGGCGGGTCGTCGCCGACGACCGGCGCGTGGGCCAGGCGCAGCCGCTGGCCGGGCAGGCCGGCCGACTCGCCGAGCGCCTCGTCGTACACCGTCTCGGCGTGGACCATGGGGGCGGTGCCGCCGACCGTGAAGGCCTCGGCGGAGCGCACGGTGGGCGAGGTGGTGTAGAAGGGCTGGCCGGGCAGCGGCTCGGTGACGCGGCAGCGCAGCCAGCCGGCCTCCTGGCCGCCCGAGCGGGACAGGACGTGGCCGGCGGGGACGTGCAGGACGACCTCGCCGGGCCGGTTGAGGCCGCCGGTGCCGTCGCGGTCGACCTCGCAGGGCTGCCAGCCGTCCTCCGTCCACGCCTCCCACACCAGCGGGGGCTGGCGCGGGTCGACGCCGACGCCGTCCACGCGGCTGTCGAGTTCGAGGGCGACCGCGCAGTGCGGGACGGCCGCGCTGAGGCCGAGCAGCATGCAGTCGCCAGGCTGCGGGGCCTCCGAGAAGCACAGCAGGTCCTTGCCCTCGACGAGGTCGGTGGTCCGGTCGGCGACCGGCGCACCCTGGTGCTGGACCACGAGGTGCCGCAACTCGCAGGGGATGACGGACAGTTCGCGTTCGGTCGCGAAGACCACCGCCTCCTCGCTCTCCGTGCGCACGGTCGCCACCTCGGTGCCCACCGGCAGCAGCACGGTCTCCTCCTGCGGCGCCGACAGCCAGAAGGTGACGTCGGCGCGGGCCGCGGACGGCGGGAACAGGTGGATGCCGACCAGGTCCAGGAAGGCGAGGTGGTTCTTCTCCGGGACCCGGTTGAGGCGGTAGACGATCTGGTCGGCCATGTGCGCGACCGTCTCGACGAGGGTGACGCCGGGGTCGGAGACGTTGTGGTCGGTCCACTCCGGGGCGCGCTGCTGGATGTAGCGCTTGGCGTCGTCGACGAACTGCTGGAAGCGGCGGTCGTCCAGGTTGGGGGAGGGCAGGGCCATCAGCGGTCGCTTTCGGGAGCCGTACCCGAGGAGGCCGGGGCGTCCGGCTCGTCGTGGGACGGAATGACGTAGAAGGGGAAGACGAGGCTGCGCGGGTTGTTGGTGCCGCGGATCGCGTAGCGGACGTCGATGAACAGCACGCCCTGCTCGGCGCCCGCGGTGACCTCGACGTCGGTGACCTCGATGCGCGGCTCCCAGCGGTCGAGGCTGGCGTACACCTCGTGCTGGATGCGGCCCGCGGTCGCCTCGTTGACCGGGGCGAACACGAGGTCGTGGATGGCGCAGCCGAACTCCGGCCGCATCGGGCGCTCGCCCGGCGCGGTCGCCAGGACCAGCCGGATCGCCTCCTCGATCTCGCGCTCGCCGCTGACCAGGGCGATGCCGCCGGTGGGCCCGATGCGCAGCGGGAAAGCCCAGCCGGACCCGACGAATTGTTCGGCCATCAGAGGGCCACCTGCCTTCTCCTTCTCCCGGCCGTCACGGCAGCGGGTACGGCTTGCTGTTGACCATGACGACGCCCTGGAGCATGAGGGTGGCGGCGCGGATGCCGACGTTGGCGGTGGAGTTGACCTGGACGGCTGCGCCCGCGCTCAAGGTGGCGGCGCCGCCCGCCTTGAGGTTCAGCAGGCCCGCCGCGTCCACCGACACCATGCCCGTCATGGACCTGATGTTGACCAGGCTGCCCCGGAGGGTGAGGGAGCCGCCGCTCCTGATGGCGATGTTGCGGCCCGCGGTGAGGGTGAGGTCGGTGCCCGCCTCGACGGACACCGAGCGGCTGCCCTGGATGCTGACGGTGCCCTTGCTGTCCACGGTGATCTCGGTCCGTGCCCGGTCCAGGTTGATGACGAGTCTGTCGTCGCCGCTGGCCACCCGCACGCCCTGCTTGCCGCCGACCCGCTGGCTGAGCAGGTCCACGCGGTTGCCCTCGCGGTCGGACAGGGTGTGCCGGGAGGCGCGCTGGCGGGCGCCGTCGTGCAGGGGGACGTCCTTGACGGGCGTCGGCTTGTCCTTGCCGTTGTAGAGGCCGCCGATGACGTACGGGTGGTCGAGGGCGCCCCGGTCGAAGGCGACCAGCACCTCGTCGCCGACGTCGAGGGGGAAGATCGAGCCGCCGCGCTTGCCGCCCCACTGCACCACGCGCGTCCAGTCGCTGACGTAGGCGTCGTCGAGCCAGGGGAACTGGAGCTTCACGCGCCCCTGGAGGAGCGGGTCCCGGACGTCCGTGACGAGGGCGTTCGCGGTGCCGGGCAGGCGCAGGCCGTTGCCCTGCGGGGCACCGCCGCCGGACGCGAGCCCGTACAGGGACCGCCACTGCCGGCCGCTGACGGTGACCCACGCCTCGTAGTGCCGGCCGTCGCCGAAGACGTGCCGTACGGACGTGGCCGTGTACTTGCCCTCGAAGGGGGCACCGACGTCGGCGAGGGTGACGGGCAGGCCGGGGCGCAGCTTCGGCGTGCCGCGCGCGACGACCTCGAGTTCGGCGAACGAACCGGTCACCTCGTCGGCGAGGGCCTCCGCGGCGAACTTCACCTCGGACTGCCGGTCGTACGGCGCCTGCGCGTCGACCAGTTTCGCCGGCTTGAACCTGGCGGCCGCCTCGCCGGGGGTCGTACCGATGCTGATGCCCGGGTTGCCGGTGGCCGGTGCGGTCGCGGTGAGCTTCTTCTTCGTCGTGACGTCCCAGCCGCGCGCCTCGACCGTGGCGACCTGCTCGGCGGAGGTCACCGCGGCCCGCAGCCGCAGGATGTCCGTGCCGGCCTCCAGGACGAACGGGCTCTTCTCGCCGGGGGTGGAGGTCGGCGGCGCCCCGGAGGCGGGGTCCGGGCGCACGAACTGGAACTTCCCCTTCGCGTCGACCGACATGACCATCTCGTTCTCGTCGGCGAGCCGGGCGAGGAAGTCCCAGTCGGTGGTGTTGGCCTGGCTGATGAACTCGTAGACCGTCTTGGTGGACTCGATGCGCCCGACCGGCACGCCGTCCTGCGCGGCCAGCTTGCGGGCGATGTCCGAGGCGCTCTGGTTGCGGTAGGCGGCGATGCGGCGCTGCCGCATCAGCCGGTGACCGTGGTCGTAGCCGCGCACGACGGTGAAGGAGCCGGTGCCGTCGTAGTCGGCCTCCAGCCCGCACACCTCCCCCGTGAACAGCGGGTTCGCGGCGCCCTGGCCGTCGGCGACGGGCGCCAGGACGACCGGCGTGCCGAACTTCACGCCCAGTTTGCCCAGCACCTGGTGGTACGGGTCGCGGAAGGTGAGCCGGAACGCCGCCGGCACGCCGAGGCCCTGGTCCACCCAGCCCTCGACGAGGAGCGGCGCGAAGTCCGAGGGCAGCGGACGGCCGCCGAGGGTGACCTGGATGACGCTCGAGTACGCCGACTGCACCATCAGGAACGCACCTCCTCGGCGGCGGGCAGCACCAGTTGGGTGCCGGTGGCGAGACGGTTCGGGTCGTCGATGCCGTTCGCCTCGGCGATGGCCCGCCAGGCCGCCGTGTCGCCGTACTCCCGCCAGGCCAGCGACTGGAGGGAGTCCCCCGCGACGACCCGGTGCACGCGCTGCGCGGTCAGGGCGCCCGAGGTCGGGTTCTGGCCCTTCGTCTTGCTGGGGATCTCGTGCAGCCGCACCTGGCAGGTGGCCCGGATGGGCACGCCCGTCGTCCCGAACAGCGAGTAGCTCACCTCGACGCTGCTGACGTACGCCGTGAAGCGGGCCGTCGAGAACGAACCCCACTGGAACACCACCCACGGCGGCGACGGCTGCTTGGCGGCGATGCTCTTGGTGGTCACCTCGCAGCACTCCAGGAGCGACTCGACCTTCTTCAGGACCGTGTTGCTGCCCGGCCTGTCGGACGAGTCCAGGAAGATCTCGACCGTCATCTCGCGCGGTTCCGGACCCATGAACTCCGGTACGGAGCCGTCGCGGACGGCCGCCGTCGGCGTCACCTTCCACTGGGCGCGGCGGCCCAGCTGGAGCTGCGACGGGTTGAAGTCGAACCCGAACGACCTGATGAGCCCGCCCGGTGTGGTGCTCGAGCCGACGGGCGGCTCGTGGATGGCGAGCGTGGCCCGCACGAGGCTCTTGCCCGCGCCGCCCTTGCTTCCCTTGGCCATGATGTTGCTCCCCTCTGTCCCCTCTGTCGCCTCGTTCGGCTCTGTCGTCGCTGTCGTCGCTGTCGTCGCTGTCGTCTCTGCCGGCTCAGTCGGTGAAGCCGTGGTGGGTGATCTCCAGGACCTCCGTCGCGACGCCCGGGTTCGCCGGGTCCAGCGACGGGCCCTGCCAGCTGACCGGCAGTACGTCGATCAGGCCCCACCGGGCGACCTCGGAACCGTCCGCGCGCAGCGCCGCGATCTGGGCCGTCGGCCGGGTCACGCCGGTGGTGACCGACGAGATCCACTTGGCGACCTTGGTGGTGTCCGGGGTGAGGGGCCGGGTCAGCCGGATCGTGGAGAAGGTGACGCGGGACGGGAGCTGCCAGACGAACCCGTTGTTGCCGCCCTCCTGCCGGTGCTCGATCTCCACCTTGGAGGACAGGCCCTCGCATCCGTTGAAGTAACCGAGGCTCTCCCCGTCGATGGTCAGGGTGAAGAAGATGGTGGAGCCCGGGTCGAGATCGCGGGACATCGAGGGGCCTTTCTGGTTCAGCAGGAAAGAGAAACAAAGGGGAGCGGGACGGGCGGGGCGCGGGGGCGGTCAGTGGCGGGGGTCGCGGAGGCGGCCGACGCGTTCGCGGTCCATGCGGAGTTCGGTGCGCAGGAGGCGGGTGATGCGGCCCGTCAGGCGGTGGGTGAGTTCGTCCAGCTGGAAGTCGGTGAGCGCGCGGGGGTCGAAACCGCCCCGGGGAACCTCCGAGTAGGCGGGCGGCGGGGAGCCCTGGTCGTGCGGGGACGGACCGTCCGAGTACGGCGGCGGACCGTCGGAGTACGGGGGCGGACCGTCGGAGTGCGTGGTGGGGAGCGGCGCGTGGGCGGTCGGGGTGCGCTGGATCACCGGGGCGGGCGGCGTCGCGCGGGCCACCGGGGCGGGCGGGAGGTGGGGCGGCGGGGCCTGGGTGGCGGGCGGGACGGCCGCCGCGGGGCGCTCCGCCGGGGACGCCGTCCGGCGGGGCTGGACGACGGGACGGGGGCCGGCACCGGGCGCGGTACGGCGCAGCGGCACGGCGACGGGAGCCGGGCCGAAGGCGTGCGGGCCGGCGGGGGGTGTGGTCTTCATGGGCCTTGTCCGGGCGGGGACGGTCGTGGATCCGCTCGCGTGTGGTGTCGTGCGCTGCACGGCGGGCCGGACGAGCGGGACGGCGGGTCGGGCGGGTGCCGGGGTGGGTGCGGGGCGGGCCGTGGCGGCCGCACCGGTTGCAGGCGGGGCCGGTGGGACCGGTGCCGGGGCGGGCGGGACCGGTGCCGGGGCGGGCCCTGGGGATTCGGGGGATGCGGGGCGTGCGGTGGCGGCGCCGGGCAGGGACATGCCGGGGAGCGGGGTGGGCGGCGTCGCCGGACGGCCGGCGGAGCCGCGTGACGCGGTGGCGCGCTGCACGACGGGCGGGGTTCCGGGCGCGTCGAGGGGGACCGCGTCCGAGGGCCGGCCGGCGAGCGGGGCGCCGAGGGCGGGACGCGGGCGGCCGACGGGGGCGGGAGCGGCCGCCCGCGGAGCGCGCTGCACGGAGGGCCGCGGGGGTTCCGGGCGGGAAGCCGCCGCCGGTACGGCGGATCCGGCGGGCGGTGCGAACGCGGTGACGGCGGGCGGCGCCGGCGGTCGCACGGGGGTCGGCACCGGCGGTGGCACGGGGGTCGGGGCCGGCTCGGCGCCACCCGAGTTCCCCCGCGCGGGGGCACCCAGGCCGACACGGCGAGTGCTCCGCTGGACAGGGGGTGCCGCCGGACCGGTCGCTCCGGTGCGGGGCGCGGGGGTGACCGGCGGCCGGGCGGCGGAGGGCGTCACCGGAGGCGGCGTCGGCCGGCCGGACGCGGCCGACCGCCGGACGTCCGGGGTGGCGTCGAGGGGCCCGCTCGGGGTGGGCGACGAGGAGGCCGCCGGTACGGTGCGGCTGTCCGTGCCCGCCCGCCGGGTACCGGTCGGCCCGGTCGGCTGCCCGGCCGCAACCGCCTCGTGGGGCACGGGAGACGGGACACCGGGGACGGCAGGAGTGCGGCCGGGTGCTGGTGCGCCACCGCCGGGCACGGCCGAGCGCTGCACGGGGGAGGGGCCCGCTGCGGCGGGCGGTGCCGGGCTGCCCGCCGACGCCGGTACGTCGGCCGGGGCCGGCGGCACCCCGACCGGCACGCCGGTCGACGTCCGGGCGGCGGCCTGCGTGCCGGAGGGGCTGACCGCCGGGACGGGCGGGGCGGACGGCACCGGGGCGCCGAGGGCCGAGCGCTGCACGGCCGTTCCGCTGCTCGCCCTGCCGCCCGCGGCGCGGGCACCTGACACGGGCCTGGCGACGGGGGCGGGCGCGGCGGCGGAGGCGGGGCTGACGGCGGGGGTGGGGGCGGCAGCGCGGCCGGTGTCGGGGGCCGGTTCGGCGGCGGGCGTGGTCCGGCCGCCGGGCGTGCCGGTCGGGCCCGGTGAGGAGGATGAGGGTGCGGCCGCCTTCGTTGCTTCACCGGGGGCGGGTCGGGGCGGTGTCGCGACGGGCCGGCCGGTGGTGCGTCGGGCGACGACGGGGCCCGGCGTGCTGCTCGGGGTTCCGGCATCCGACGTGGGTCCGGTGCCGGACGCGGGCGCGGGACCGGCACCGGAGGCCTGCCCGGCGGCGGGCGTGGGCCGGCCGCGGGTCGCATCGGTTCGGGTCGGAGAGGAGGGTGGGGGCGCGGCGGCCCGTGCGGCGTCGCCGGGCGCGGTCCGGCCGTCGGACGGGGTGGGCCGGCCGGTGGTGCGTCGGGCGACGACGGGGTTCGGCGTGCTGCTCGGGGTCCGCGTACTCGACGTCGGCCCGGTGTCGGAGGTCGGCCCCGTGCCGGGTGCGGGTGCCGGTGCGGGCGTGGCACTCGGCGTGGGCCCGCTGCCGGATGCCGGTCCGCTGCCGGGCGCGGTCCGGCCGTCGGACGGGGTGGGCCGGCCGGTGGTGCGTCGGGCGACGACGGGGCCCGGCGTGCCGTTCGGGGTCCCGGTACTCGACGTCGGCCCGGCGGCGGGCGTGGGCCGGCCGGTGGACGGGGCGGACCGGCCGGTGGTGCGTTGGACTACGACGGGGCCCGGCGTGCCGTTCGGGGTCCGCGTACTCGACGTCGGCCCGGTACCGGGTGAGGGCGTGCCACTCGACGCGGGCCCGGTGCCGGAGGCCGGCCCGGCGGCGGGTGTGGGTCGGCTGCCGGACGGGCCGGGTCGGTCTGTCGCCCGTCGGGCGACGACGGGGCTCGGTGCGCTGCTCGGGGTCCCGGTACTCGACGTCGGCCCGGTGCCGGACGCGGGCCCGGTGCCGGAGGTCGGTTCGGCGGCGGAGGTCGGGCCGGCGGCGGGCGCGGTCCGGCCGGTGGACGGGGTGGGCCGGCCGGTGGTGCGTCGGGCGACGACGGGGCTCGGTGCGTTGCCCGACGTACCGGCACCGGTCGGAGCCGGACCCGCGTCGGGGCGTGCCGAGGGGCCCGGACCGCCAGGCGGGCCGGGAGGCGGCACGGCAGCCGAGCCGGGCGCGGGGCTCTGCCGGGTGACCGGCGCGGACGCGGCGTCGGACCGCGGGCTCACGGCCGGACCCGCGCCGGCCGCAGGCCCCCCGTCCACCGCGTGTCCGGCACCGACCGCCGGCCTCGGGCCGCCGACCGGCCCCGGGCCCACGGCGGGCCCCGGGCCGACCGCCCGGCCTCCCGAAGTCGCCGGCCCCGAACCACTTTGGCCCCGCGCCTGCCCGCCTCCCGCCCGCTGCACGAACGGCGTCGCCGGCGCACCGGCCGGTGCCCCCGCCGGAGTCGACGACGGGACCGGGCCTGGCAGGGGGGTCACCGCACCCGGTGGGACGGGCTCCTTGCCCGGCGCCGCGGGTGCGCCCCCGGTCCCCGTGTCCTCGCCGCTACCGCTACCGGCGGCGGTCGGCCTCGGGGCCGACGTGACCCGTGCGGGCAGCGTGCGTCGCTGGACCGGAGCGGCGGCCGACCTCGTCAGGGGTGCCTGCGCCGCGGCGGGGCGGGCGGGGGCCGGCTGCACCCGGATGCCCCGCGCCGGGGCGGCGGGCGCGGCGGGCGCGACAGGAGCGGACGGCACCGGCAGGACGGCGGCGGGCTGCGCCGACGCCACCACCGGCGCCGGCACCTGGGCGGGCACCTGGGTTGGCACCTGCGCCCCGCCCCCCGCGGGTCCCGTGACGGGCCCCGTGGCAGGTCCCGCCACCGGCACCACCGGCGCGGGGCGTTCGGCCGGCGCCGGTGCCGCCGGCTGCCGGGGCGGAACCGACGTCAGGTGGTCCAGCAGGCCGCCCGACCGGCCGTCCAGGACCGCCGGTGAGGGCGCACCGGTGAAGGAGGGGTTCTGCCAGGTGGCCAGGCGGCCGCCGAAGCCCGTGTCGGCGACGCCGGCCGCGTCCCTGCCCCCCACCGTCCGCTGCACGGGCGGCAAGGAGGACCAGGCGGCCGTGCGCGGACGTACCGGCGCGGAGCCCGCGCCGGCCGCCGGCGACGTACCGGTGCCCGATACGTCCGGTGCCGGTGCCGGTACCGGCACCGGTTCGCCACCGGACGCAGGGCGGCGGAAGCGGTCCAGGAAGCCCATCGCTCAGCCCTCCGCGCGCGTCACGAGGGACGCGATGCTGTCCGTGTAGCGGCGGCGGTCGTGGTGTTCCAGGTCCAGGATCTCGTCGTGGCTCCAGTGGAAGTGGAAGGCGACGTACGCGATCTCCTCGTGCAGCCGGTCGGTCGCGTACGTCACGATTCCCCCAGGCGGCTCCCGCCGAGTTCGACCTCGAAGGGCTCCGCGCAGTGCGGGCACTCGACGGTCGCGCGGGTGTGGCCCTCCGCGTTCACCTGGCGGTAGAAGTCCTGGAGGAACGCCAGGTCGGAGGCGAACATGTTCTCGACGATCCCGTCGTGGACGAGCGGGAGCGTGCCGAGGCGGGTGATGACCCGGCCCAGCAGGACCACCGACAGGTACGCCGGGTTCTCCTGGACGCGGATGTCGCGCAGCGGGACGAGTTCGTCCCGTGCCGTCGCCAGCCGCATCACGCCGTCGCGGTGGACGGTGCCCGCCTCGTCGACGTAGCCCCGCGGCAGTTCGAAGGGGAACTCCGTGCGCAGGCGCTGCGCGACGGGCGCGGGCGCCGGCGCCGCGGGCGGGAGCGGAGTGTTCTCCTGCTCCCCGCCCGCGGGCGCCGCCGCCCGCACAGCGGAACGTCGCATTACTCGATGACCAGTTCTTCGAACGTGATGGTCACCGTCTCGGTCAGCGCGGACGCCTCGCCGGCCTTCACCGTGCTGGTGTCGATCTTGCTGCACCAGGCGTTGCGCATGTTGTACCGCTTGACCGGGTTGTTCTGGTAGTCCATCACCATGATCGTGGCGTTCTTGCGGGCGGAGCCCATCACGCCGTTGATCGACTCGCTGATCCACGTGTTGAACGCCACGGACTGCGTCATACCGCGTACGACCGTGCAGGTCCCGGCCTTCTTCACGCCCGGCAGCTTCTTGGTGATCGGCTTGCCCTGCGCGGAGACCTGCTGGTACTCGATGACGTCCTGTTCCAGGCTGAGGCCGCTGACCTCGGCGAGGTACTCGACCATCACGCCGTCGATCTGGAGGCCGAAATTGTGCGAAGTGAGAGCATCACCCGGCTGGAGACTCATCTGGCTTTCCTTCTAGGGGAGTTGACTGCGGTCGGGGGTGGCGGCAGGAGCGGTTACTCCTCCAGCTCCCCGCTGCCGCTGGAGAACTGGGCCAGCCGGAAGATGACGAACTCGGCCGGCTTGACCGGCGCGATGCCGATCTCGCACACGACGCGGCCGACGTCGACCGACTCCGGCGGGTTGGTCTCCTCGTCGCACTTGACGTAGTACGCGTCCTCGGGCTTCGCGCCGAACAGGGCGCCGCTGCGCCACTCGTTGACCAGGAACGCCGAGACGTTGCGCCGGATCCGCGCCCACAGGGCGTGGTCGTTCGGCTCGAACACCACCCACTGGGTGCCGATCAGGATCGACTCCTCCAGGTAGTTGAAGTACCGGCGGACGTTCAGGTAGCGCCAGGCCGGGTCGGAGGAGAGGGTGCGGGCTCCCCAGACGCGGATGCCACGGCCCGGGAAGGCGCGGATGCAGTTCACGCCGATGGGGTTGAGCAGGTCCTGCTCGCCGCGGGTGATCTGGATCTCCAGGTCCACCGCGCCGCGCACGACCTCGTTGGCCGGGGCCTTGTGGACGCCGCGCTCGGAGTCGTTGCGGGCCCAGACGCCGGCGACGTGGCCGCTCGGCGGGACCAGGCGGGACTGGCCGGTCGCCGGGTCGAAGGACTTGATCCACGGGTAGTACAGGGCGGCGTACTTGGAGTCGTAGCCGGCCGTCTCCTGGCGCCAGACGCGGATCTGGCGGGCGTTGAGGCCCGGCGGCGGGTCGATGATCGCGACGCGGTCGCCCATCAGCTCGCAGTGCGCGATCAGGCCCAGCTGTACGGCCTTGACCTGCTCCAGGTCGATCGCGCCCCGCTGGTAGGCGGCCATCAGGTCGGGCACCGCGACCATGGAGATCTCGTCGACGGCCTCCAGGCCGCCGAAGCCGGTGCGGTCGGCGCTGTCGCCGAGGTACTGGGCGGGGCCGGCCTGCTGCCGGTCGCCGGTGGCCGGGGCGGCCGGGGTCGCGGCGGCGGGCGGGGCGGCGAGCGCCACGGTCTGGTTGTCCGGGCGCGCCAGCTGGGCGGCGGGCGCCGCCTCCTGCACGGTGATGAGCTTGGAGCGCTCCTTCACCTGCGTGACGACGTAGTTGCGGCCGCCCTTCTTGGCGGTCACGTCGAAGGTCTCGACCGGCTTGTCGCCGTCCTTGACGATCAGCTTGAACCGCTCGGCGGGCCCCTCGCCCTCGGGGTCGGCGACCTCGACGCTGAGCGGACCGGAGCCGCCGGCCACGGCGGTCACGGTGAACGTCCCGAGCTGCCTGGGCTCGCCCTGGGGCAGCGCGGCGCGCTCGTCGCCGCCGGTCACCGCGGCGGGGGCGGCGGACGCCTCGCCGGCGGCGCCGCCGGGGGCGCCGCCCACACGGACGACGTACGCGGCGCTGCCGCCGTTGTTGAAGAAGCCGTAGACGGAGTGCGCGAGGTAGTACCCGTCGGTGAAGTCACCGAACGCCGCCACGTACTGCGTCCAGTTGGTGACCAGCGTCGGCTCGTTCAGCGGACCGGTCGGAGCGAGCCCGACGAAGGCCGCCACCGAGGTACCCACCCCCTCGATCGGGCGTGAGCCGCTGGCCACCTCCTCGACGTAAACGCCGGGCGACAGGTAGGACGGCATGCTCTGCTCTCCTCGGGGTACGAGTCAGGTCGGTTCCCACCCTCACGCGCGAGGCGCGCCCGTCGAAACGTCCTCCGGTGCCGAAGCGAGGGCACTCCCGTGGTCCGGAAGGGCAAACTCCGCACGGTGCCTTCGAGACTGCCCCGGAGTTCCTTCCTCCGCCCCCGAGCTGCCCGCAATGCTGGGGATCGACGTGTACCAGCAGTCGAGGGGAGCGCCCGTGCGCGCGCAGGACAGGGACAGCGGCCGTGCCGGCAACCGTTCCACCACGGGCCGCCCGGTCGGGCGGAGCGCCGTCACGGGTCCCGCGGCCGGACTGATCGCCCTCCAGCGGGCGGCGGGCAACGCGGCCGTGGCGCAGGCCGTGGAGCAGGAACGCCACCAGCACGACGCGCACTGCGCTCACGCCCCGGCGGTCCAGCGCCGGTCCCTGGTGCACGAGGTGCTGCGCAGGCCGGGCAGCCCTTTGGACACCCCGCTGCGCACCGAGATGGAGGCCCGTTTCGAGGGCGCCGACTTCAGCGGGGTGCGCGTCCACTCCGACACGGTCGCCCAGCGGTCGGCGCTGGAGATCAACGCCAAGGCGTACACCTCAGGGCCCCACATCGTCGACGGCGGCGGCATGTCCAAGGAGGACTGGGCGCACGAGCTGACCCACTACCTGGACCAGCAGGCCGGTCCCGTCCCCGGCAAGGACAACGGCTCGGGCCTGAGCGTCTCGGACCCCGGCGACTTTGGGGAGCGCCGGGCGGTGGAGAAGGCGCGCGAGGTGATGAGCGGGCCGGCCCCGGTGCAACGGACCACCACGGACGGCGAATCGGGCCCGCACGCGCACGGCTCGCACGCGCACGGCCCGCACGCCCACGGCTCGCACGCCCCCGGCCCCGGCGGGACCGCGGCCGGGGCGACGCGGGCGCCCGCGGACGCGGCGGCCGCCGTCCAGCGCACGGTGTGGAAGTTCAACGGCAGCACCCGCACCCACTACGTGGGCGGCCGGAACTCGGGCGTCTGGCACGACGAGACCGACGAGCGGCGGACCCGCACCACCACCGCCCTCGGCCTCGACCCGGCCCACGTCCACCACGGCGACAAGTACGACGACACCACCCGCCAGCTGCACGGCAGCGGCAACATCGCCTTCTCCAAGCGCGGCACCTTCTCCGACGACCGGCAGGCCCACGAGCAGCAGACCTCCTACGTGCAGCGGGAGAGGCGGATCCGCCAGGCCGTGGTGGAGGCCAAGCAGCGGATGGCCACCGCGATGGGGATGCTGCAGGCGGCGGCGCAGGGCGCGCCGAACCCGACGCTGCTGCACGCCCTGCACCGGAGCTTCCCCTTCACCCAGACCCTCACGGCCGCCCAGCTGGCCCCGGTGCTGGCGCACATCATCCGCGCGATCGGACGCGTCCAGGCCGGCCTGAACGCGCAGGGCGCGGAGATCGCCGTCGTGGGCACCCCGTCCCTCCTCGACATCAACGCCCAGGGCGCCGCCAGTGCCGGAGCGGTCGGCTGGGTGGAACCGAGCCTGGGCGAGCGGCTCAGCAACGCCGCCACGAACCGGCTCGCGCCCGAGCACCCGCTGCCGTCCATGGATGCGCAGCGCGGCGGCCCCATCAACCTCAACCCCCGTGGCGACAACGCCTGGTTCGTCATCCACGAGGCCACCCACCGCTTCGCCGGCAGCCTCGACTACCAGTACAGCCCGTACGACTTCGAGATCAGTGAGGACGCCGCGGAGACCAGCATGGCGGCGATCCGGACACCGGCCGAACAGAGCGCGAAGATGGCCGAGTTGACCGGTCGCCGTGCCGCCCGGCCGTCCGACACCTACACCGGTCAGGACGAGAGGTCCTACCCGGTGAAGCAGCAGAACTGGTACGCCATGGGACGGCGTTCGCTGATGAACGCCGACTCCTACGCCCAGCTGGTGCTGACCGCGACCGGCGCCACCGCGCCCCTGTGACCGCCGCGACCGCGTCGCGAGGGTCAAGGGGACGATGGCCTTTCGTGCAATCGATCGTGCCCCTTCGTCCCCTGGCCGCGCACCGGGCATCTCGTAGCGTCTGGGTGTGAGCCTTTGGACATCCCTGGAGCCCCCCTCCGCCACCGTCGATCCCGGTGCCAGCGCGACCGTGCGGCTGCGGGTGCGCAACACCGGTGACGTCGTCGACGAGTACCGCTTCGAGCCGGTGGGCCCGACGGCCCCCTGGACGACGGTGGAGCCGCCGACGCTGCGGCTCTACCCGGGGACGACGGGCACGGTGGAGCTGACGTTCTCGCCGCCGCGCACCCCGGACGCCACGGCCGGCCCGAACCCGTACGCCGTGCGCATCACGCCGACCGAGCATCCGGACGCGGTCACCGTGCCCGAGGGCAACCTCACCGTGACGCCCTTCAGCGAACTGCGGGCCGAACTCGTGCCGCCGACCGTGAAGGGCCGGTTCCGGGGCCGTCCCCGGCTCGCCGTCGACAACCTCGGCAACACCCCGCTGACGGCGTCGGTGAGCGGCAGCGACACGGGCGACCACCTGTCGTACGACATCCGGCCGGGCAGCGTGCAGATCGATCCGGGGCGCGCGGTGTTCGTCGACGCGACGCTGCGGCCGCGCCAGATCATCTGGTTCGGCTCGAAGGAGCAGCGGCCGTACGCGCTGGCCGTGCACCGGTCCGGGACGACCCCGGTGGCCGTCGACGGCACGTTCGTGCAGCGCGGGTTCCTGCCGCGCTGGCTGGCCACCGTGCTCAGCATCTCGCTGGCGCTGGCCCTGACGTTCCTCTTCCTGTGGATCGGCCACAAGCCCCGTGTGATCACCGGGGCGGTGGAGCGGACGGAGGAGGTCGCCGCCGTCGAACTGCCCGTGCCGCCCAGCCCGCAGGCGTCGGCGCCCTCGCCGAAGGCCTCGGAGGCGGCCCCGCCCGACCTCGCGGCCGGGGGCGGGGAGGACGGCGGCGGCTCGTCGGCGGGCGGCGGTGCGGCCGCCGAGGACAAGCCGAAGGAGGAGGCCGAGCAGCCGAGCGGCCCGCTGCCGTTCAGGCCGGGTGACGGCCCCAACCTCTTCGTGCAGTTCGCGCAGGTCAGGATGGAGAAGTTCCGGTCGGAGGACCCCTGCCGGCTCGCCGCGCCGTACACCAAGGGCGTCATGGACGCGGCGACGGTCGCGGCGCTGAAGTGCTCCCAGAAGAAGCTCGACGACGTCTACGACGGCGTCACCGTGAAGACGGACGGCCTCGGCAACCTGGGCCGGTCCACCATGACGGCCCTGGTGATGGCCCACTTCACCACGGACGTCTCCGGCGTCCAGCCCGGCGACGACAGCCCGGAGATCGTGTGGGTCAACAGCGCGCTGCTGTGGGCCGGTTACGACACCTACAGCGACAACGTCGTCGCGGCGCAGATCCAGCACCTGCGGGCGAACATGCAGTACCTGCAGAACCTCAAGAACCGTGCCCACGCCCTCGCGGACGACTCCCTGCGCACCCGGGTGCTCCTCTACCAGCAGGCGATGGGGCTGCCCGCGACCGGCACCATCGACGGGGCGACGTTCGCGCTGCTGCACGGCGGGAAGGTCAGGTCGCAGAACAGCCCGGGGAAGATCACCGCCGACCCCTACCCGCCGGCCCCGGCCGCCGACCGGTAGCCGGGCGGCAGGCAGCCGGGCGGGGCGGTGCGGAGGCCGGCGGGGGCAGCGGGAGGGGCGTCCGGGGCAGCGATCGTGCCCCGGAGGCTCTGACCGCCTCCGGACGAACCCTCTAGCGTGGGCTGGTGAGCCTGTGGACCTCTCTTGAACCCGCCTCCGCGACCGTCGATCCCGGCGCCAGTACCCGTGTGCGGCTGCGGGTGCGCAACACCGGTGACGTCGTCGACGAGTACCGCTTCGAGCCAGTGGGGAGCGTGGCCCCCTGGACGACGGTGGAGCCGCCGACGCTGCGGCTCTACCCGGGGACGACGGGCACGGTGGAGCTGACGTTCTCGCCGCCGCGCACCCCGGATGCCACGGCCGGCCCGAACCCGTACGCCGTGCGCATCACGCCGACCGAGCATCCGGACGCGGTGACCGTCCCGGAGGGGAACCTGACGGTCACCCCGTTCACCGAGGTCCGCGCCGAGCTGGTGCCGCCGACCGTGAAGGGACGGTTCCGGGGCCGTCCCCGCCTCGCGATCGACAACCTCGGCAACACCCGCGTCACCGCCTCCCTCAGCGGCACCGACACCGGCGACCGCCTGGCCTACGACCTCCAGCCGGGCAACGTGCAGATCGAGCCGGGGCGCGCGGCGTTCGTCGACGCGACGCTGCGGCCGCGCCAGATCATCTGGTTCGGCTCGAAGGAGGAGCAGCCGTACAGCCTGGCCGTACGGCGGTCGGGGGCCCAGCCCCTGGAGGTGGACGGCACGTTCGTGCAGCGCGGGTTCCTGCCGCGCTGGCTGGCCACCGCCCTGAGCCTGAGCCTCGCGCTGGCCATCGCGTTCGTGATGATCTGGCTGGCCTACAAGCCCCAGGTCCGCAGCCTGGCCGGGGAGAAGCTGGAGCAGGCCGGGGCCACCGCCCTGCCCGCGCCGAGCCCGAGCGCCCCGAGCAAGGCGAACGCCGGCCCGCCGCCGCCCCCCGCCGAGAAGCCGGAGGAGAAGCCGGAGCCCTCGCCCACCCCGGCCGCCGGGGACGGCGGTGACGGCGACGGCGGCGGGGGCGGGGCCTCCGAGGAGCCCGAGCCGAAGGAGCGGACCGCCGCCACCGCGGTGCAGGAGCTGGCGGCCCGCAGCGAGGGCCGGCACATCTGCTACCGCGCCTATGTCGCCGACCGCGGCTGGCAGGACCCGGTGTGCGACGGCGCGGAGGCGGGCACGGTCGGCAAGAGCCTGCCGATCAAGGCGCTCAACATCGCCGTGTCGGGGGTCAAGGGCACATCGGGCAACGGCGCCCATGTGGTCGAGGGCTGGAAGACGGGCAGCAAGTGGTCGTCGGCGGCCGACGGCGTCGACATGTACATCGGGTCCACCAAGGAGGCGGTCTCCCCGCTCCAGGGTTACACCATCAAGGTCAACGACGGCTCGGTCTGCCAGAACGCCCACGTCGCCGACAAGGGCTGGATGGGCCTGGGCTGCACGAAGCCGGGCGACTGGATGTACGGCGGCAGCCCGATGGAGCAGGCCAAGAACCTGGAGGCGGTCCGCTTCACGGTCTGAGACCGTCCGAAGCCCCCGGGGGGACGGGGTGAGAACGGGGCGGGGCAGCCCGCCCCGTTCCCTCCGGGCGGCGGCCCGGCCCCCTCGGCCCCTGACGGACCGCCGCCCACCGTCCCGTCCCGGCCCCGCCCGCAAGCCGCCCGCCTACCAGCCCGCCCCGCCCGGCACCAGGCGGCCCGCCTTGCGGTACTCGCGGCGGGCGCCCTCCATCAGGTCCTCGTCGCCGACCGGCTCGCCCCGCCCGGCCGCCAGGTAGGCGGCGGTGACGACGGCGCTGCGGATCGAGCCGCCCGCCAGCTCGAAGTCCTTCGCCGGCAGGGACGGGTCGATGCCGGGCGCGCACGGCACGTGGGAGAGGCAGTGCCGCCACAGGGCCACGCGCTGCCCGGCGTCGGGGAACGGGAAGTCGACGACCAGGTCGAGCCGGCGGGTGAACGCCTCGTCGATGTTGGCGCGCAGGTTGGTGGTGAGCAGCGCGATGCCGTCGAAGGACTCCAGGCGCTGGAGCAGGTAGGCGCTCTCCATGTTGGCGTAGCGGTCGTGCGAGTCCTTCACCTCCGACCGTTTGCCGAAGACCGCGTCGGCCTCGTCGAACAGCAGCACGGCGTCGGTGCGGTCGGCCTCGGTGAAGATGCGCTCCAGGTTCTTCTCGGTCTCGCCGACGTACTTGTCGACGACGGAGGAGAGCTGGACGACGTAGAGGTCCAGGCCGAGTTCGGCGGCGACGACCTCGGCGGCCAGGGTCTTGCCGGTGCCGGACTCGCCCGCGAACAGGCCGAGCACGCCCCGGCCCCGGCCGCCGCCCGCGCTGAGCCGCCAGTCGCCGAGGACCCGGTCGCGGTGGCGGGCGCGCAGGGCGAGTTCGTGCAGCTGGGTCAGGGGCCGGCCGGGCAGGACGATGTCCTCCCAGCCGACCGCGGGCCGGATCCGGCGGGCGTGCCGCTCCAGCCCGGACGCCGACTGCTGCCGGGCGGCCAGGCGGACGTGGGCGGTGGTGAGCGGGCCGCCGTCGAAGGCGGCGAGGGCGAGGGCGCCGTGGGCGGCCCGCGCCACCCGTTCCCCGCCCAGCCGGTACGGCGCCACGGCGGTCGCCAGGTCGAACGCGGCGGCCTGCGGGCCGAGCGCCGCCGCCCAGGCCGCCGTGGAGCCCGCCTGCCGGCGCGGGGCGTCCAGGACCAGCGGGTCGTGGGCGCACCAGTGCGGGTCGTAGGGGCGGGGGTCGGCCATCAGCACGGTCACGTCGGTGGCCGCCGTCAACGCGGCGACCAGCGGGGCCGGTTGTTCGGGCAGCGCGGACAGCACGACGGCCCGGCCGCCGAGCCGGGCCTCGCGCAGCAGCTCGGGCACGCGGTCCTCGGGGCCGGTGTAGCGCAGTGCGCCGAGGCCGGCCGCGTCCAGGGCGGCGGCGATGCCGGCCAGGCCGTCGCCCTCGCGGTGCTCGCGCAGATGGACGGTGAGGGGGCCGTGCCGCAGCCGGGCGGCGAGCCGGGCGACGAAGCCGGCGTGGTCGGCGTCCCCGGTGGGCAGCACCTCCGGCACGGGCAGGAGGTGGCCGTGCAGGGCGGCGTCCGGGGTGTCGTCGCCGAGGAGGTGGGCGAGGAGCCGGTCGGGCACGCGCAACGAACGTGACAGAAAAGGGCGTTCGGGTTCCTCGACGTCCAGCAGGCCGAGCGCGCGCAGGGGCGCGGCGGAGTGGAACCGGGCCCGTGCCGCCGCGAGGTGCGCGGGCGTCCCGCACAGTTCCAGGGCCAGTCCGACGGTGGCCCGCCGGCGGCTCACGTCGTCGTTGAGGTAGCCGTAGAGCGGCTCGAAGTCCCGGTCGAGGTCGGGGGCGAGGGCGATGAGCAGGATCGCCGTGTCGAGCGGGGTGAGGGCGAGCCGGCCGGCGAGCCGGTCGAGCGGGTCGCCGTCGGCGGGCGGGGGGACCGTGTCCGGCGGCGGGGCGGGCGGCTCCGCGGCGAGCAGGTGCCGTACCGCCTCGTCGGAGAGGTAGAGGCCGCGCAGCGGGTCGTCGGCCGTGGGGTCGCCGGCGGACCGGTGGGCGACCAGGTCGGCGACCCGCGCGCGCAGCCCGGCGAGGCGGGCGAGCAGGGGGGTGTCCGTCATCGGGGCTTGCGGGCCTCTCGGGCGGCCGCCACCTGGTGCGGGCGGTGGGCGCGTTCGCCGGAGGCGGGCGGGTCGCCGTCCAGGCCGCGGACGCGGACGGCCGCGCCCTCGGTGACCGGCGGCCCGGCGTCGTACTCGGGGAACGCCGGGAACGGAGCGGTCACCACCAGGTCGAGGGACGGCTTGAGTTCACCGCCGAGCGCGGACCAGATCTCCGCGAGGGACCGCGACTCGGTGTGCAGTCCGGCGACCGTCAGCGGGACGGCGAGGCCGAGGGAGCCCAGGGCGCCGGGGAGTTCGTCGGCGGGGAGCAGCTCACGCGGCAGCAGGGTCGCCAACACGGCGGACAGCAGGCGGTGTTCGTCCTGCGGGGTCCGGGTCCACGCGGTGACGAGGTACGACAGCCGGAACCAGCGCGGGGGCTGGCGGCGCCGCACGACGACGTTCCGTCCGTCGCGGACCGGGATCTGGCCGCGCTGCCGCCGGGACACGTCCTCGCGGATGTCGTACAAGTAGGCGTTGATCGTGGGGGCGTTGCGGCGGGCCGCCCAGTCGCGGGTCGGTGCCTCGAAGGAGACGTCGATGCCGGAATCCGTCAGCGCGCCCCCGCCGAGGAGGCCCTTGAGGACCTCGTCCACCTCGTGGATCACCTTCGCGCACTCCTCGACCGCCCTGCCGGGCGGCTTCTTCGCGTCCGCACGGCGTACCCCGCCGAGTGTGCCGTCCGGGCGGCCCGGACCGCAGGCGCACCGGGGTCGCAGGGCGGGCAGCGGGCGCTGCCCGCGTGTCCGCCTTCGATTGCCCGTTCGGTCAGATGTAGCCTTCCCGCAGGGCATATGCCACGGCGTGCGCCCGGTTGCGCAGGTGCAGTCGTGTGGTCAGCCCGTGCATGACGTTCTTGACGGTCCGTTCGGAGTAGGACAGCTTGCTGGCGATCTCTCCGGTGTCCAGGCCCTCGGCGACCAGCCGCAGGACATCCACCTCACGGGGCGCGAGCCCCAGCGAGGGGGCGCCCGGCCGGTTCGCCGCCCCTCGGTGCAGGCTGCCCACCTGGCTGATCAGCCGGCCGAGCAGATCGGCCGGCAGGTCGCCGTCGCCGCGCGCGGCGGCCGTCACCGCCTGCACCAGCCGGTTCGCGGTGGCCTCGCGGCGCCAGACGATCGCGCCGACGCCGCACTCGATGACGTCGAGCAGCTCGTTCTCGCGGATCGTACCCACGACCAGCACGGCCCGCCCGCCCTCGCTGCGCACGACCCGGCGCAGCCGGGCCAGCGCGGCCTCGTCGAGGGTGTCCTCGATCAGCAGCGTCACCGTGCCGACGCCGGACTCCGGCCGGATCTCGACCTCCGGGCGGGTCCGGAGCTGGCTGACGGCCCCCTCACGGGAGATGGGGTCGCAGGCCTGCACGGAGACCGGCGTACGGCGCGGGCCGCCGTGCAGGCCGGCGCCGGTACGGGCACCGAGGTGGGCGCTGATGGCGACGGTGGCGGTGTCTGGTGTCCGGGGTGCGCTGAGCAACCGTTTCCCCCCTGTTCACGAGCCCGCCATCCGGTGCGGACCGGTGGCGGGAGGACGTGTCCCACACTTCTGTGACGGCTGGGGCGGGCGCAATCGTGGAGCACCACGAGGTGCACCACGAGACCAGCGCGCCGGCCACCACGAGAAATGCCGTGCGTGGGCGTCGCGGCAGGTCAGAGGGGGTGTGGAAGGCGAGGTGCGGGGGCAGTGGAACCTCCCGCGCCCGGCCGTGAGCATCGCCACAACGACCGTACGCCCCCGGCGCAACCCGCGCACGGGTTTTCGCGTCCAGCCCGGGAGGCAGGCATGACCGGACCGCTGCGGGAACGCGAGCGGGCGCACGCGCTGCTCGCGGCCGAGGCCGAGCGCGCCCGCGCGGGCGGCGGCCGGTTCGTCCTGCTGCGCGGAGCCACCGGAACCGGCCGCTCCGCCATGCTGGAGGCCGCCGTCGCCCACGCGGCCGGCCGCGGCCTGCGCGTGCTGCGCGCCCGCTGCTCCCCCGAGGAAACCGCCGTCCCCTTCTCCTGCGTCCTCCATCTCCTCGACTCCGTGGCGGAGTTCGCCGACCTCGCCCCCGGACTCGACGACCGCGGCAGCGCCGCCCGGCTGTGGCGGGTGCTGCGCTCCCACGCCGAACGGTCCCCGGTGCTGGTGGCGGTCGACGACATCCACCTCGCGGACGAGTCCTCCCGCCGCTGGCTCGTGGAGGCGGCCCGCCGTCTCGACCGATTACCGGTACTGGTGGTGGCCACCGAACGCAGCCAGTACGACATCGACCAGCGGCCCGCGGGACTCACCCACGCCCTCTCGCCGTCCCTGGTCCGCACCCACACCCTCGCCCCACTCACCGACGACGCCGCCGCCGGCCTCGTGCGGACCGCCTTCCCCGCGGCGCCCGACGACTGGACCGCCGACTGCGTCCGGGCCGGCGCGGGCAACCCGCTGCTCCTGCACGCCCTCCTGGACGACCTGCACGACACCCCGCCGCCGGCGCCCGTGCCGCGGACCTGCGCCGCCCTGTACCCCGGCTCCTACCCGGCCGCCGTCTCCTGGTGGCTGGAGACCGCGGGCCCGGCGACGGCGGAGACCGCCCGCGCCCTGGCGATCCTGGAACAGACGGAACGGGCCCACTGCGGGAACTCGCACCGCACGGTCGCCGCGGTCTCCCTCGCCACCACGGCCGCCCTCCTCGCCGACGCCACCGGCGCGGACCCCGCCCGGGTGACCGGCTGGCTCACCGCGATGACCCGGCTCGGGCTGCTGCGGGCGGACGCGCGGGGCCGGCCCCGCTACGCGCACCCCCTGCTGCGGGACGCCGTGCTCGGCGGCTGGCCGGCCGCCCGCCGCCGGGCCGCACACCTCGCGGTCGCCGAGGCCATGCTGCGGCGCGGGGACCGGGTCGACGGCGTCGCCCGCCAGTTGCTGGGCAGCGGGACCGCCGGACCGCCCTGGGTGCTGCGGGTGCTGCGGGAGGCCGTCGCCGCCGCCGTCCGCGAGGGCCGCCCCCACGACGCGGTCGGCTACCTCCGCCGGGCCCTCGCCGAACCCCTCCCCGCCGACCTGCGCGGGCGGCTCCTGACCGAACTCGGCTCCCTGGAGTACGCCGCCGCCGACGCCCCCGCCGGCATCCCCCGGCTCACCGAGGCCCTCGACCTCCCGGCCGAACCCCGCGACCGGGTCCGCACCGCCCTCGCGCTGGGCACCGCCCTCGCGGGCCGCGGCGAGGTCCGGGCGGCGGTGGAGGTGCTGCGCGCACTGGAGGACCGGCTGACCGGCCACCCCGACCTGCTCCGCACCGTGCGGGCCGCGTCCGCGCTGCTGTCCGACCAGGACCAGACGGTCCGCCGCGAGGCCTACCGCCGGCTCACCGACACCGCGCAGCGCTCACCGGAACTGGTCGGCGCCACCGGCCAGGCCCTGCTCGTGCGGTACGCGGCGACCGCCGGGACGAGTTCGGCGCGGGCGGCGATGGACCGGCTGCGGGACCTGCTGACCGAACCGGCGGAACCGTTCGCCGAGCCCTTCCTGCTGGGCACCACGGCGGCCGTGGCCCAGTGGGCCGACGAACTCGACGAGGCGGAACGCCTGGTGGAACGCGGCCTGGCCGGCCAGCGCCCCTCCCTCCTGCACCCCATGCAACGGGCCCTGCACAACGTCCGCCTGGACATCACCGCGGCCCGCGGCGAGTACGCCCGCCTGCTCGGGGACGCCGGCACGCCCGCCCCGGCCGGCGCCCCCGCCCCGGCCGGCGGCCCCACCAACACCGACGCGCACGCCCTCCTGGCCCTCGTCGAGACCGGCCGCACGACGCAGGCACGGCAGCTCGCGGCCCGCTTCGACCTGCGCGACGCCCCCGACTCCTGGGAGCTGAACCGCTTCCTGTACGCACGCGGCACCCTGCGCCTGTGCGAGGGAGACACCGCCGGCGCCCTGCACGACTTCCTGGAGTGCGGCCGCCGCCAGTCGGCCCGCACCGTGCTCAGCCCCGTGGTCACCCCCTGGCGGACGGCGGCGGCCCAGTGCCGACTGGCCCTCGGCGGCCGCCGCGAGGCGCTCGCCCTGGCCGAGGAGGAACTGCGGCTGGCCCGCGTGTGGGACACCCCCCGCACGGTCGGCCGGGCCCTGCGCGTCCTCGCCCGCGCCACCGGCGGCCGACGCGGCCTGGACCTGGCAGAGGAGGCGGTGGCCCTGCTGCGCGACTCCCCGGCCGACGCCGAACTGATCGCCGCCCTCCTCACCCGGGGCCGCCTGCTGTCCGCCACCGGCGACCGGTCCCGCGCCCGCGAAAGCCTCCGCGAGGCCGCCGAACGCGCCGAACGCCTGGGCGCCGTACGCCTGCGCTCCCGGGCCGAGGAGGCCCTGCGCGCGGGCGGCGCCCGCCGCACCACCACCGCGCACACCGGCTCCGCCTCCCTCACCGGCAGCGAACGCCGCATCGCCGAACTGGCCGCCACCGGCCGCAGCAACACCGAGATAGCCGACCTCCTCCACGTGGCCCGCCGCACCGTGGAGACCCACCTGACCAGCACCTACCGCAAACTCGGCATACGCCACCGGACCGACCTGGGGGAAGCGCTGCGGGGGGAGGCCTAGGACCCCGGCCCGGCAGGCCCGGAAGATGCCGGGCCGGTCGTCGTCGGCCGGGGTCGGGGTGACGGTGACGTCGTAGCGGTCCCGGCCGTTCGGCCCGGTGACGGCGAAGGCGCGGCCCTGCCCGCGGAAGGTCTCGGGCCGGCCGGCCGGCCCGGCGGCGATGCCGGCGATCGTCTCGTCGCGGTGCCCGCCGTCCGCTGGAGCCCGAGCAGCGGGTTCGCCGCGGTCGCCACGCGCGGGGCAGGGCGCCCGCTCGGGTGAGCCGTCCTGCCGCCCCGCCGTCCGCCGTCCGCGCACGCGCGTCGGCGCAGGGAGGCGCGGGCACTGCGGACGGGCCGTGCGGCGACCGTTCACCTCCCTTGCGCCGGAGCGTCGCCGGGGCTGCCGCGGAGACCGGAACGGCCGGGTGGGACGCCCCCGCCCCGTCCGGGTGTCCGGTCCGCCGAGCGGGTGAGACCACCGTCCCGGCACTGTGCGAAGCCGATTACCTCGCCGACGGAACCGCAAAAATCTATCGTCGTCGGAGTAGACATTGGGTCGTGGCGTGGCTATGGTTTCTCTCGTAGCCAGAAGGACCCAAGGGCCCGGCAGACACGAACTGCCGGGCAGCAGTACCGCAGTTGCAGTGCGCAGGACGGTCCGGTGGTGGAGTTTCGAAGCCAGGGTTGTCGCAGGACGGTGACGGGACTGACGACCGGACCGGGTGGCCGCAGTGATCAGGGGCCACCGCACGCAGGACCGCGGTTGACGCGGTGGCAGTACCCGCAGGTGAAGTACGCAGTACCAGCAGTAATGGCAGTACGAGCAGTACGCAGTCCCCCGTTTGGCAAGCAGTTGATCACCGAGGGAAGAACGGAGGAGCCGAGCGCCATCAGGATCGCCCGGGCGAGTGCCTTGAACCCGGGTACCGCAGGACATCGATAGTGAGGTGGTCTCCGGTCGAGCAACCGCGATCCCGGCACCCCCGACAGCGTTCAGGTCGGGTGTGCGGAAACAGAGGGCCGGTGCAGTACGAAGGCCGGCAGATGGTGTAGCAGTTCCTTCGGGCCCTGGCGTCGTACGGCGCCAGGGCCCTCGACGTGTTCCAGGGAGAGGTGCGAGTGACAGCGGCCGACCCGCACCCCGCGGCGACGCGCGGGACCGCGCCTTTCCGCCGACTTCAGAAGACGAGCGCATGATCGCCGAAGATCCTCAGCCGCCGGCCCGCGAACGGGAACCCCGGCCCCACCCCGGCACCACGCCCCACCACCTCCCCGGCCCCGCGGTCGACGCGCCTGCCGGTACATCCGGCCGGCTGACCGCGGCCGCGGCCCTGGAGGACGGCGCCGAGCGCGCGGCGGCCGCACTGAAGCCCAGGATGCGCGGCTGGCTGCACGCCGGCGTGTTCCCCCTCGCCCTGGCCGGCGGCATCGTGCTGGTCGCCGTCTCGCGCTCGGCGGCGGCGGTGGCGGCCTGCTCGGTGTACGTGCTGTCGGCCTGCCTGCTCTTCGGCACCAGCGCCGTCTACCACCGCGGGACGTGGGGCCCGCGCGGGGAGGCGGTCCTGCGGCGGCTCGACCACGCGAACATCTTCCTGATCATCGCCGGCACCTACACGCCGCTGGCGGTACTGCTGCTCGACGCGGACCGGCAGCGGGTGCTGCTGGCCGCGGTGTGGGCGGGCGCCCTGGCCGGCATCGCCTTCCGCACCCTGTGGATCGGGGCGCCCCGATGGCTGTACACGCCGTGCTACATCGTGCTGGGCTGGGTGGCCGTCTTCTACCTGCCGGACTTCGCGCGCACCGGCGGCACCGCGGTCGTCGTCCTCGTCGTCGCGGGCGGCCTGCTGTACACCGCGGGCGCCGTCGTCTACGGACTCAAGCGCCCCGACCCGTCACCGGCCTGGTTCGGCTTCCACGAGGTCTTCCACGCCCTGACCATCGCCGCCTTCACCGCGCACTACACGGCCATCCTCCTGGCGGCCACGTGACGGACGCGGGGCGGGCCGGGGTCCCGCGGCCCCACGTCACCGTCCGCAGCAGGGTCCGGCAGTCGCGGCAGTACGCGACCGGTTCGGGGCTGCGCAGGCCTTTGCCGCAGCAGTCGCAGTGCGTCATGGGGCGCACGGCGGGCGGTGGCGGAGGCGGAGCGCGCAACGGCAACGGGGCCGGCCGCCGACGGGCGAGACGGCGGGCCGGGAAGCCCGCCGTCCGACGCAGTTCCCCGGGCGGGAGGCCGGCGGTCAGGGCATCGCGTACGGCCCTGGAGGGCGCCTCCCTCTCCGGTCAGGCCGCGACGCCCGCCGCCGGGTGGGCGATGCCGGATGCGGAGAGCAGCGGGCGGGAGTCCCGGCGGCGCGGCTCGGCCAGGACGTCGATCGCCTGCTGGAGCAGTCCGGGGCCCTTGTCCGAGGGCTGCGGCACGGGCGGCAGCGCCTTGCCCGTGGCGTACGCCGCCGGACGAACCCCGCACCGGGATATAACCGGACGATGATCTACCACCTGGTCCCGAAGACGGAGTGGGACGCCCGCCCCGACCGTCCGTACGCGCCCGCCTCCCTCGGCGAGGAGGGCTTCGTGCACTGTTCGCCCGACGAGGCGACGACGCTGGCCGTCGCCAACGCCTTCTACCGCACGGCCCCCAGACCGCTCCTGGCGCTCCTCGTCGACGAGGACCGCCTGACCGCCCGCTGCGCGTGGGAGGCGGCGGCCCCGGCCCCACCACCGGGTGTCCCCGACTCCACCCGGTTCCCCCACGTCTTCGGTCCCCTCGACCGTGACGCGGTCACCGCTGTGCTGGAAGTCCGGTGGGACGAGAACGACATGGCGACGGGACTGACTACGCTGGGTGCATGTCGCTGAAACGCATCGACGTCTACGCCGACCCCGAGGACCTGGCGATCATCAGGGAAGCGGCCGCGCGGCGGGGTGTGAGCGAGGCGGAGATCATCCGGCAGGGCATCCACCTCGCGGCGATGGCCAACCGGGTCCGGGACGAACCGCTGTTCTCCCGCACCGCCGAGGGGCCCGCTCGTACGGCGTCCCGGGCCGAGGTCCGTGACGCCGTCGCCGACGCCGTACGCCGCCAGAGCGGACCGGCCTCGGAGCGCACCGCCTGAACCCCGGTGGTGCCGGCCGGACATCGGCCCGGCACGGCCCCGCCTCAGCGGTCGTCCGGATCGTCGCGCGGCACCAGCGTGACCCGGTGCAGGTTGCAGGTGAAGGGGGACGGCGCCGGGGCGGCGACCGGGCCCTGCGAGAGGTGGGCCTTGAGGGCGACACTGACCAGGCTCATCAACAGGTCGACGTCGGTGTCGCAGTCGAGGTGGACGGTGACCCAGCGGGAACCGGGCACCACCCGCACCGCCGTCGACCCCATGAGGTCGGAGTGGATCCGCCGGATGGCCGGGACGGTCAGATGCAGGTCCACGTCCCGGTCGGAGTGGAAGTGGAGTATCTCGCTGTGGACGGAGCGCAAGGCCCGTCCTGCGCCACAACTGGCCTGTCCCGTACTGAGGTCGGGCCAGACTTCCAGTCGCGCCATGGCGCGCTCGGCCAGAGTCATGGCCTCATGGTCGCTCGCCGACCGCCCGGCTACCAGGGGTTGAACGAAATGTGACCGGGGCGTGAGGTCGTCACCACGCGCCGTACGTGAACCGTGACGTTTCGGCCACCTTCCCGGTGCTCTCCTCCGCACCGGCACGCACCCGCGCACCAGTTGGGAACGTGCGTCCGATCCCGGCCGTCGGGTCGCGCTCCGCCCTCCCGGCAGCGTCCGGCATCCGGTGCGGGCCCGGCATCACCGCCCATGGCGATGTCCGCGCACCTGACGTCCGCGGCCCGCGCGCCCCGCGGCCGCCGCTCCGGCATCCGCGCCGCGAGCCGCAGCAGGGCGGGGGCCGCAGCAGGGCGGGGCCGGGAAGTGTCCGGCCCACCCGGCCTGCCGCCCCTCAGTGCTCCGTCACTGGTCCGCGTACCTGAGGTCTCCGATCGTCCACGCGCTCACGTCCTCCAGGGCGACGCGGTACATGCCGCCCGTGTCGGGGATGCCGACGTTGCCCTGGAGGATGCGTGCCACGTGGAAGTGCAGGTGGGTGGGCCGTCCGGCCCGTGGTTCGGGAGGTGTGCCGGTGCCGTCCGCGCGGGTGAACACCGAGGAGAAGGCCCCGAGTTGATCGGAGGCCTCGAGCACCTCCGCCACCCGCTGCTTCCACAGGGTCTCCGGTGCGAGCCGGCCCGTGATCACGGCCCCGGGGATCACCACGGTGAGGGACATCCGACTGTTGTGCTCCGACTCCACCCTTGCGGCGATGTCGACGAGCAGGTCATCAGCGTGCGCCATGAGTGTGGAGCCTACTCGGTGGCGGGTCCGCTCTGCCCGGGGGAGGCCTGCTGGACCACCTCGAAGGACCACAGCGTGGCACCCGAGGCGGCCGGTTTCGGCCGTTCTGCGCCCTCGGCACCGCCCTCGGCACCGCCCTCGGCACCGCCCTCGCCGGAGCCGCCGCCGTGCGCCGCCTGGGCCCGCCCGGACATCCAGTTCCGGAAGTCCTCCTCGCTGCGCCAGCGCGTGTAGACGAGGTAGGTGTCGGTGCCCTCCACCGGGCGCAGCAGCTCGAACCACTCGAACCCGTCCGAGTTCTCGACCGCGCCCGCCCGCGCGGCGAACCGCTTCTCCAGCGTCTCGCGCTGCTCCTCCGGAACGGTCAGCACATTGATCTTGACGATGCTCATGCCCCCATTGTCCGCCGTCCGCGAGGAGGGCGCCCACCGGCCCCGCTCCCGGCCGGCCGGCGCCCACGGCTGACGCATCGTCATCGCCGCGGCCGAAACGGCGGGTTGCGGCCGACCGGCACCGCTGAGCGGCCGCCGCGCCGACCACCCGCGAAACCAGCACATCTGTGCGAGTGGGGCCGTTAGGTTGATCCCATGGAACAGGGTGGGGAACCGCGACTCCCGTCGAACCGGCGGGCCGACGCGGGCGGCCGCGGCGGTCCCGAGGCCCTTTGGCCCGCGGGGGCCCGGTGACCGGGTCCGGCCGCGACGGCTTCGCGCCGTGGACGCGGCACTTCGAGGACGAGCGCGAGCGCCGTGACGCCCGGGGCGACCCGGACTGGGCGCGGGGCGCGGCACTGCACCCGGCGGTGTGGTCCGGCATCCAGCGCTTCCAGGTCGGTGAGGACGGCGACGGCGCCAACCTCGTCGCCAAGGCCGACCGGGCCGGTGACCCCGACTACGCGCGGGCGGTCCGGCTGTTCGTCGCCGAGGAGCGCGACCACGCCCGCCTCCTCGCCCGGCTGCTGGCCGCGGGCGGCAGGCCGACCCTGGCCGGCCACTGGACCGACACCGTCTTCGTACGGCTGCGGCGGCTCATGGGCCTGCGCCTGGAACTGCTCGTGCTGATGATCGCGGAGGTGGTGGCACTGCGGTACTACCGCGCCCTGCGCGACGGCACCGACGACCCGCTCACCGCGGACGTCGCCGGCCGGATCCTCGCCGACGAACAGCGCCACGTGCCCTTCCACTGCGAGCGGCTGCACGCCTGTCTCGCGGAGCTGCCCCGGCCGGTCCGGCACCCCGTGCTGACGTCGTGGCGGGTGCTCCTGCTCGCGGCGTCGCTGGTCGTCGCCGTCGACCACGGTCCGGGACTGCGCCGGCTCGGCCTCGGACGCCGGCGTTTCGTGGCGGACGTCATGGCCTCCTCCGGTGCGGTGGTCTCCGCCGTGCTCGCACCGGTCAGCCGGAACCCCGTCCCGAACCGGAACCCGAAGGCGAATTCGAGCGGGAACGTGCGTGCGGAGGGGAATCCTGCGCCTCGCTCGCGGCCCGACGGTACTCGTCGTTGATCCGCCTGGCCTCCTCGAGCTGGTCCTCCAGGATGACGATGCGGCACGCGGCCTCGATCGGGGTGCCCTTGTCGACCAGCTCGCGGGCGCGGGCGGCGATGCGCAGCTGGTAGCGCGAGTACCGGCGGTGCCCGCCCTCCGAGCGGAGCGGACTGATCAGGCGGGCCTCCCCGATGGCCCGGAGGAAGCCGGGGGTGGTGCCGAGCATCTCGGCCGCCCGGCCCATCGAGTACGCCGGGTAGTCGTCGTCGTCCAGACGACCGCTGAGCGGGTTGTCTGCTGTCATGTCACCTCGTTGATCGCCGCGTAGAAGGGCCCTGCCGCTGTCCGGCACCCGGGCCCCTGAGGAGATTCAACACCGTCCACGGGTCCCGCCGCCGTGCCGGTCCGCCGTTACGGGTACCCCGCTCTGCCGTCCCCCGTGCCGGACCGCCCCCGGCCGGGCATGCGCAAGGGCCCCGCCGGCAACTGCCGACGAGGCCCTTCCGTGCAGGTGGGAGGCGGTTCACCGGCCGTTCCCGCACGCCCTGGGGCGTGGTGTTTCCCTCTGGTCAGGCCGCCGAACCGAAGGCGGACCGGCGCTGGGACCGGCCGCGCGAGGACGACGCGTCGCCGGAGGACCGGCCCCGCTCGCCGCCGCGCTCGCCGCCGCGTGCGCCCCGGTCGCCGCCGCGCTCGCCGCCACCGCCGCCACCGCGGCCGCGACGGCCGCGGGAGGACGAGCCGCCCGAGGAGGCGGAGCGCCGGGGGCGCTCCACGACCGGTGCGGTGATCACGACGGGGACGCCGGACGGGGCCTGAGCACCGGTGATACGGCTCAGCTCCTCCTCGCCCGAGCGGACCGCGGTGACCTGCGCGGTGACACCGGCCGCGGCCGTCAGCCGGCTCATGGCGCGCCGCTGGTCCGGGGTCACGAGGGTGACGACACTGCCGGACTCGCCCGCACGGGCGGTACGGCCGCCGCGGTGCAGGTAGTCCTTGGGGTCGGTCGGCGGATCCACGTTGACGACCAGGTCCAGGCTGTCGACGTGGATGCCGCGCGCGGCCACGTTCGTCGCGACGAGCACGGTCACGTGGCCCGTCTTGAACTGGTCCAGCGTCCGGGTGCGCTGCGGCTGTGACTTGCCGCCGTGCAGGGCGGCGGCGCGCACACCGTTGTTCAGCAGGTGCTTGGTCAGCCGGTCCACCGCGTGCTTGGTGTCCAGGAACATGATCACGCGGCCGTCGCGGGCCGCGATCTCGGTGGTCGTGCGCTGCTTGTCCGTGTCGTGGACGTGCAGGACGTGGTGCTCCATCGTGGTGACCGCGCCGGCCGACGGGTCGACGGAGTGGACGACCGGGTCGGAGAGGTAGCGGCGGACCAGCCGGTCGACGTTGCGGTCCAGGGTGGCCGAGAACAGCATCCGCTGGCCGTCGGGCTTCACCTGGTCGAGCAGCGCCGTGACCTGCGGCATGAAGCCCATGTCGGCCATCTGGTCGGCCTCGTCGAGGACGGTGATGCGGACCTCGTCGAGGCGGCAGTCGCCCCGGTCGATGAGGTCCTTCAGCCGTCCCGGCGTGGCGACGACGACCTCGGCGCCGCCCCGCAGAGCGCTCGCCTGGCGGCCGATCGACATGCCGCCGACGACGGTGGCCAGCCGCAGCCGCACGGCGCGGGCGTACGGCGTGAGCGCGTCGGTGACCTGCTGGGCCAGCTCGCGGGTCGGCACGAGGACGAGGGCGAGCGGCTGACGCGGCTCGGCCCGCAGGCCCGCCGTACGGGCCAGCACCGCGAGGCCGAACGCGAGGGTCTTGCCGGAGCCGGTGCGGCCGCGGCCGAGGACGTCACGGCCGGCCAGGGAGTTCGGCAGGGTGGCGCCCTGGATGGGGAACGGGACGGTCATGCCCTCGTTGGTCAGCGCGGTCGCCAGCGGCGCGGGCAGACCCAGGTCGCCGAACGACTCGACGGCGGGCAGCGGGGGCGTCACTGTCTCCGGCAGCGCGAACTCGCCCTGCTGCGCCATCGGCCGGCGGCCGGCGCCGCCCTGCGAACGACGGGGCCCGGAGGAGCGGTTGCCGGAGGAGCGCTGCGGGGCGCCTGCGGAGCGGCCGTAGGAGCGGGCGCCGGAACGTGCACGGTTCATGCGGGGGAACCTTCCTTGATGCGGCGCGTATCAAGGAATTCCCGGAGCACGTGAAAGGCGCGGAGAATTGCGAGAACGAGCCGGAGTGGGTGGGGCCGAAACAGGTGGACGGGAAACGCGTCACCGTCCTGCGGGAAATCAGGTAATCCCGCGCGGCACCCGGAAAAGCGGCGAGCCGGGGCCCGCACCCCACGGTGCGGGCCCCGGCTGCGTCACGCGTCAGGCAGGGTCAGGCGGGAACGATGTTCTCCGCCGTCGGGCCCTTCTGGCCCTGAGCGATGTCGAACGACACCTTCTGGCCTTCCTGGAGCTCACGGAAGCCCTGGGTCGCGATGTTCGAGTAGTGAGCGAAGACGTCGGGACCGCCGCCGTCCTGCTCGATGAAGCCGAAGCCCTTTTCAGAGTTGAACCACTTCACGGTGCCGCTGGCCATTTTGTTCTCCTTCGGGACGGTTCGGAGTCACCCTGTGTGCCTCCGGTCGCCGTGATGATCACCCCGATGGAAAAACCTTCTGGCAACCACAACTGCAACTGACGACGACAGTAGCACGGTGCGTTCGGCCGAGTGCGTGGCACGATTTCGCCTGGTGAGCGGGGTGCGGGAATATTCACCGGGCGCTGCGCCAATTTCTCACCTGGTGACCACAGATATTGCTCCACCGGCGCCCTCGTCTTCCGTCCGGAGGTGCCGGGAGCACCCCCGTGACCTCCTACGACGATCGATACGGGCGCCACCGCGCGTGAAACCCCCGCACCCCCGAATTCCCTCCGAATGCGACGAAGGACACATCGGTGGGAACACGAGTCCGATGCGCGGGCCGTTCCGTAGTCCTGCCGGTGGATCCCGGAGGGCCCGCCGTACTGCGTTCTCAGTAGGAGGGATTGTCGGCAGGCGGACGACGACAGGCCGGGGGTGGTGCGGCGAGTCTGGGCGGACAGTCGGCACCAGATGCGGAGACCCCCTGTCGTGGCTACTTTCCTCTATCGCGTGGGCCGCCTGGCCTTCCGGCGGCGCTGGTACGTCGCCCTGGTCTGGGCGGCGGTCCTGGCCGCCGTCGGGCTGGGCGCCCTCAAGGCCCCCGGAGCCGCCGACGAGCAGTTCTCGATGCCGGGCATCGAGTCCCAGAAGGCGTTCGACCTGCTGGACCAGCGCTTCCCCGGGGCCTCCGCCGACGGCGCCACCGCGCGGGTCGTCTTCGTCGCGCCGGACGGCCGGCAGGTGACCGCGGCCGACAGCAGGCGGGCCGTCGAGGACGCGGTGGCCGAGCTGGCCGACGGACCGCAGGTCGCGAGCGCCGCCGACCCGTTCCGGGCGCGGGCGGTCAGCGAGGACGGCTCGACGGCGTACACGACCGTCACCTACAAGGTCGCGGCGAACGAACTCACCGACGACAGCAGGGCCCGCCTGGACCGGGCCCTCGCGGACGCCCGGGACGCCGGCCTGACCGTCGAGGCCGGCGGGAACGCCCTGGAGAACGGCGCCGGGCCGGGCGGCGTCGCCGAGATCATCGGCATCTCGATCGCCGCGGTCGTCCTGCTCGTCACCTTCGGTTCGCTCGCCGCGGCCGGACTGCCCCTGCTGACCGCGATCATCGGCGTCGGCGTGAGCATGGCCACGATCACGGCCCTCTCCGACGCCCTCGGCCTGTCCACGACGACCGGCACCCTGGCGATGATGCTCGGCCTGGCGGTCGGCATCGACTACGCCCTGTTCGTCGTCTCCCGCTACCGCGAGGAACGGGCCCACGGCCGGACACCCGAGGAGGCGACCGGTCTCGCGGTCGGCACCGCCGGGTCGGCGGTCGTCTTCGCGGGTCTCACCGTCGTCATCGCCCTGGCCGGACTCGCCGTCGTCGGCATCCCGATGCTCACCAAGATGGGCCTCGCCGCGGCGGGCGCGGTCGTCCTCGCCGTACTGATCGCGCTGACGCTGGTGCCGGCGTTCCTCGGGTTCTGGCCGAACGCCGTGCTGGCGCGCAGGGCCCGCAGGAGCGGCCGGGTCGAGGGCGGCACCGGTGACAACGGCGGCACCCGCTGGGCCCGGTTCGTGCTGCGCCGCCCGCTGCCCGTGCTGCTGCTCGGCGTGGTGGGCCTGGGCGCGCTCGCGCTGCCCGTGGCCGACCTGCAACTGGGCATGCCCGGCGACGAGGCGAAGCCCACCTCCACCACCGAGCGCCGGGCCTACGACGCGCTCGCCGACGGCTTCGGACCCGGCTTCAACGGGCCCCTGACCATCGTCGTCGACGCGCGGGGCGACGACGACCCGAAGGCGGCCGCCCAGGCCGTCGCCGACCGCGTCGGCGGCACCGAGGGAGTCGTCTCGGTCTCCCCGGCCCGCTTCAACGAGGCCGGTGACACCGCCGTCTTCTCGGTCGTGCCGTCCACCGCGCCGACCGACGAGCGCACCAAGGACCTGGTGAAGACCATCCGGGGCGAGCGCCCCGGCGTCGAGGCCGAGACCGGCGCGACCTTCGAGGTCACCGGCAGCACCGCGCTGAACATCGACATCGCCGACAAGGTCCAGGCCGCGCTGGTCCCCTACCTGATCGTCGTGGTCGGCCTGGCGGTCGTGCTGCTGATGCTGGTCTTCCGGTCCCTGCTCGTCCCGCTCAAGGCGGCCCTCGGGTTCCTGCTGTCGGTGCTGGCCTCCCTCGGCGCGGTCGTCGTGGTCTTCCAGCAGGGCCACGGCGCCGGGATCCTCGGTGTGGAACAGACCGGCCCGATCATGAGCCTGATGCCGATCTTCCTGGTGGGCATCGTGTTCGGCCTCGCCATGGACTACGAGGTCTTCCTCGTCTCCCGCATGCGCGAGGCGTACGTCCACGGCGAGCGGCCCGGCCAGGCGGTCACCTCCGGCTTCCGGCACAGCGCGCGGGTGGTCGTGGCCGCCGCGCTGATCATGATCGCGGTCTTCGCAGGGTTCATCGGCGAGCACGACTCCATGATCAAGATGATCGGGTTCGGGCTGGCCGGGGCCGTCCTCTTCGACGCCTTCGTCGTCCGGATGGCGATCGTGCCCGCCGTGCTCGCCCTGCTCGGCGCCAGGGCCTGGTGGCTGCCCGGGTGGCTGGACCGGATCCTGCCCCGCGTCGACGTGGAGGGCGAGGCGCTCGCCCGGCGGCCCGCCCCCGGCGACCGGGACCCGGCCGACGAGCCGGCCGCCGCCGGCCTGGAGCCGGCCCGCACCTGAGCCTGCCCCACTCCCCGCCGCCCGACCGGGACCGTCCGTGGTGAACGCCACGGGCGGTCCCGTCGCCCCACCACGGCGGCGCAGGTCACGATGGACCCCGCACCGCCGACCGGAGAGCCGAACCCCGATGAGCAGCAGTCTCGAGCGCTACACGGACCGCGTCGAGAAGTACTCGGCACGCGTAGGGAAGTACGCGGACCGCCACCCCCGCCTCATCGACCCGGCGGTGGTCCTCGGGCTGATGGGCTGCGCGAGCCTCGGCAGTTCCCTCACCATGCCCGGCATCGCCCCGCCCGACCGCAGCGGGACCTGCACCGCACTGATGGGCATCTCCTGCCTCGCGCTGCTGCGGTACCGCAGCCACCCGCGCACCGCGGTCGTCGTCACCACGGTCTGCACGGTGGTCGCGGTCGTGCTCGGCTACCTGGTCACCCCGCTGCTGCTGGCCCCGATCATGGCGGCGCTCTACTGGCTGGCCGTGCTCACCGATCCCGGGACGACCCGCGCCTTCGGCGTCGGCACGACCCTGGCGGTGACGGCCGCGGCCGTCTTCTCCGACAGCATGGACGGCCTCTCCCTGCTGCTCAGGACGATCGGCCCGGTCTTCTGGCTGATGCTGCCCATCGCCGCCGGCACCATGACCCGGCTGCGGCGCGCCTACCTCCAGGCCGTCCAGGCCCGCGCCGAGCACGCCGAACGCACCCGGGAGGAGGAGGCCCGGCTGCGCGTCACGGAGGAGCGCATGCGCATCGCCCGGGAACTGCACGACGTCGTCGCGCACCACCTGGCGCTGGCCAACGCCCAGGCCGGCACCGCCGCCCACCTCGCGCTCACCCGCCCGGAGCAGACGAAGCGGATCCTCACCGACCTGACCGGCACCACGTCCTCCGCGCTGCGCGAGCTGAAGGCGACGCTGGGACTGCTGCGCCGACACGACGACCCGGCCGCCGGCCCGCTGGAACCGGCCCCGGGCCTGGCCCGCCTGCCCGAGCTGGTCGCGGCGTGCGAGTCCGCGGGGCTCACCGTCACGGTCACCACCGAGGGGGAGCCCCGGCCGCTGTCGCCGGGGGCCGACCTGACCGCGTTCCGCATCGTGCAGGAGGCGCTCACCAACGTCACCAAGCACGCGGGCAGTCACTGCGCGCGGGTACGGCTGGTGTACTCAGGGTCCCGGCTGGTGATCACGGTCAGCGACGACGGCCCGGCCACCACGGCACCGCCCGCGACCGCGCCGGGCCGCGGCTTCGGTGTCCTGGGCATGCGCGAACGCGCCCACTCCATCGGCGGCGAACTGCGTCTGGGCCCCCGCCCGGAGGGCGGCTTCGAGGTCACGACGGCACTGCCGCTGATCCCCGAAGCCTGACCGCCGCCGGTGCGGGGAGGGACTCAGAGGCCGAACTCCTGTGCCGACAGACCGAGGACCGAGCAGGCCTCGCGCAGGACCTGCTCCTCGGCCGGCGCGACATACCCGTCCGCACCCGCGACGACGAACCCGGTCTGGACGACGGCTCTGGCCTCCGTCGGCTTCTTCGCGGCCTTGGCGATCTCCTGGAGGACCTCGGCCTTGCCCTGGGGGAAGTCGAACGCCAGCCGGTCGACGTGCTTGTTGAAGCGCTGGCGCAGCTGCTCGGGCGGGAAGTTCTGCAGGACGTCGTTGTGCAGGATGAGCGACTCCACGTGCTGCCGCTCGGCCGGGTCGACGTGCCCGTCGGCGGCGGCGACCAGGGCGCACATCGCCATGCTGGCGTCGCGGTAGGCGCCGCTCTTCAACTCGGTCTTGAGAGAGGTGAGCTGGGACTTGAGCGTGCTCACCAGCTGGGCGCGCGAACCGCCCGGGCCCGCGGCCCCCGGCCGCCCGTGGCCGCCGGTGCCCCGCGCCCCCTGTGCCTGCTGGAGCCCCTTGGCCTGGTCCTTGATCCGATCCCACATCGCCACGCGTGCCACCCTCGGCTTCAGCCCTGTCGTTCCGGTCCGACGCGCGGCTCGCACGCGTCATCCTGCCAACGGCCGCCGCGGCGGCGAAGTTCCACGCCGGCCGGGCCGCCGGGCGGGGCCGCGCTCAGGGCGTCGGCGCGGCCGTGGGGCACGGCGCCGGCGTGATGCTTCCGTCCGTGCTCACACGCCCCGCGGGTCGGGGCCGCCGAGCATCTGTGACGCGGACTGCAGGGCGCTCGGGGAACCGGCGCCCACGGGCGCGGCCTCCTCGGGCAGGCCGTGGCAGGTGAAGCCGAGACGGCGCATGGCCCGGACGACCTCGCCGCTGCTGAAGTCCCGCCGGTCCTGCCGGGTGACGACCTCGCCGACCTGCTTGACCGGGTAGCGGCGGCGGCCGACGGTGACGGACTCGCCCGTGATCAGCTCGGGAGTGACGCCCGCCATCGCGACCAGCACCCCGCTCTTGGTCAGGTCGAACGGGTACCGGGCGATGACACAGCGCATGTTGCCTCACAGAGCGAAGAGAAGGGACTGCCCCGGGGAGACGGGGACCAGGGGAAGGGCGAGCGGTGGGGGAAGGGCGGGTGCGTGCCGCATCCCCCGGATACAGCGAACTGGGGCCCGCACCCCAAGGTGCGGGCCCCAGCTGCGAAGTGCGGGTCGGTACCGGTACCGGGCGGCGACGGCACCGGAAATCGACAGTAGCACGGGCCGATCGGGCCCGTCCGGTCCGGAATTTCCGTCACCCGGACGAGCCCCGCGGCCACCCGGACGAGCCCCGCGGCCGCCCGGACGAGCCTCGCGGCCGCCCGGACGAGACCGTCGGCCCTGCCGGACGAGGGGCCCGGCCGCTTGAACGAAAGTTCGGCCATCGGGGTGCCGGCCACGCCCTGGAGTACCTTGAAGGGGCCGGGAGTGTCTCGTGCACCGGCCGCCCGCCGCTGCCGTTCCCGGTGACCGACGACGCCGGACCGGATTCGTCCGCGCCCGGAGCAGGGCTCGCCCCATGACCGTGAACGTGCCCGGCCGGCCGGCGACCCGGGAGCCCGCGCGGCCCGGTGTCCACCGGTGGCCCCTCGAACCGCGACGCGACCGCGGACCGGGTCCCACCCCCCGGGACCAGGACCCGTCCTCCCGGGACGCCGACCGCGTCCGCGCGCTGAGCCGGGGTCAGGTCGAGGACCGGCTGCGGCAGTTGGGCGACCTGTACGCGGACACCGTCGGCGGCAGGCCGTGGGCGAGGGAGCGGGACCGGGACGCCTTCCTGCGGGGGCTCGCCGTCGACCTGCGACGGCCGGGGTTCGCGCTGCTGATCGCCGAGACCACCGTGGTCACCGGGTGCGCCTACGGCTTTCCCGTGGACGACCGCGGGGCCTGGTGGCGGGGTGTGCGTACGGACGGGAACCCGCCGGCGGACCTGCGCTGCCCGGCCGCCTCCGGGCGGCTCTTCGCGATCTCCCGGATCGTCGTCCGGCCCGCCGTGCGGACACGGCACCAGGGCCGTGACGGGAACCTCGCCCGGCGTCTCCAGCGGCGGCTGCTCGCCGACCACGACGCGACGGCCGGGATCACGCTGGTGAGCCGTACCGACGCCGGGATGCTGAAGGCACTGCGGTCCTGGGGCTGGCGGGAGGCCGAGGCGGACGCCGGCGGCGAGCCGCTGCCCGCCTCGGCCTGGCATCTCCTGGTCCTCGACGCCTGAGGACGGGCGGTCAGACCTCGTCGGTGTGCGCGGGGTCCTTCGAGGAGGACTCGCTGGCCGACAGCCAGGACCGGGCGGGCCCGGCGGCCTGCGTGGTGTCGATGGTGAGGTGCAGCCGGGTCCCGCCCTCCTGGCCGGCCGGATAACTGCGCTGCTCGGCCGAGGCGAAACAGCGGCGCAGCACCTCGGCGACACGGCGCGCGACGTCCGGCGTCGCCGCGACGACACGGACCTCCGCGTACCCCTCCGAGGGCAACGGCTCTTGATCCACTCAGGCCTCCCGTACTTGTGTGCCGACGCGCTGACGACGTACGGCCCGCCCCTCGAAGCCTATGCCCGCCCGCCGGTCTCCGACGCCCCGGTCGCCCTGCCGCCCACGGTCCGGCGGCCGGCGTGGGCGGCCCGGGGACGCGGCAGCCGCTCCCGCAGGCCGGCGTCCCCCGAGAAGGCGGCCACCGGACCGTGGGCCGCGGGGACCGGGCCCTGCCGTCACCCTCCCGCCTGCCCCGCGACGCCGTGCACGCCTCCCCCTCAGAGGGGGATCCCGCTCGCCGCACCGGGCCCTGACCCGAGTACGTCCCGTACGAGGACCGGGGCCCGCCCTCCGGGCGGACGGCGGGAAGGCGACGACAGGGCCTAGGATCCTGGCCATGGCCCTGACCGTGAACGACGTGGAACGGTTCGAGGCCTCCAGGTCCCGCCTGGAGGCCATCGCCTACCGCCTGCTCGGTTCGGCGAGCGAGGCCGAGGACGCCGTACAGGAGACGTTCCTGCGCTGGCAGGCCGCCGACGTCGCGCGCATCGAGGTTCCCGAGGCCTGGCTGACGAAGGTCCTCACCAACCTGTGCCTCAACCAGCTCACCTCGGCCCGCGCCCGGCGCGAGACCTACGTCGGCCAGTGGCTTCCCGAGCCGCTGCTCGCCGGGGACCCGATGCTCGGCCCCGCCGACACCGCCGAACAGCGCGAGTCGGTGTCGTACGCGGTCCTCACGCTGCTGGAGCGGCTGTCGCCCGGCGAGCGGGCGGTGTACGTGCTGCGGGAGGCCTTCGACTACCCGCACCGGGAGATCGCCGAGGTCCTCGACATCACCGAGGCCGCCAGCCAGCAGTTGTTCCACCGCGCCAAGAAGCACGTCGCCGACGGCAGGGCCCGTACCGAGATCGACGAGGCCGCCGCCCGGCGGATCGTCGACGAGTTCCTCGCGGCCGCCACCAGCGGCCGGACCGAGCCGCTCGTGCGGCTGCTCACCCAGGACGCCGTCTCGATCGGGGACGGCGGCGGCAAGGTTCCGGCCCGCGCCAAGGCGTTCGAGGGCGCGCTCGCGGTCGCGACGTTCCTGCGCGGCCTGTTCAAGCCCGGCAAGGCCAAGCGGGCCCTGGTCGGCGACTCCGCCGAGATGTACGCCACGGCCGCCAACGGCGACCCCGCGGTCGTCGTGGTCGTCGGCGGCCGCGTCATCGGCGTCATGTGCCTGGAGGTCACACCGGAGGGCATCGCCGGGCTCCGCAACCAGGTCAACCCCGACAAGCTCGAACGCGCGACGCGGCACTGGGCGGCCACCGGCCACGGCGAGCCCGTCCGCGTCACGTTCTGACGCGGATGTGAGCTGCTTCACATCGCGTTCCTGTCAGGAAACGCGGGGCCGCCCGGTTCAAGGGGCGAACCCGCTCGAGACAGGAGTATGGAGATGCAGCACCGCATCATCGTCCTCGGAGCCGGATACTCCGGAGCCGTCGCCGCCGGGCGCCTCGCCAAGCGGCTGCACCGCGAAGACGTCGCCGTCACCCTCGTCAACGCCGAGCCCGACTTCGTCGAGCGCGTGCGGATGCACCAGCTCGCGGTCGGCCGGCACCTCAGGCCCCGGCCCTTCGGCGAGATGTTCGCGGGCACCGGCGTGGAGCTGAAGCTCGCGAGGGTCACCGCCGTGGACGCCGACCGCCGGACGGTCACCGTCACCGGCACCGACGCCGGCACCGACGCCGGCACGGAGGCCACCGAGGAGGAACTGGAGTACGACACCCTCGTGTACGCCCTCGGCAGCGCCTGGAACGACCAGGGCGTCCCCGGCACCGCCGAGCACGCCCACGAGATCGCGAGCCGCCCCGGAGCACTCCGGCTGCGCGAGCGCCTGGCCCGCCTGGACGCCGGACAGCCCGTGGTCGTGGTCGGCGGCGGCCTCACCGGCGTGGAGGCCGCGACCGAGATCGCCGAGGCCCGCCCCGACCTCGACGTCGCCCTCGCCGTCCGCGGCGGCCTCGGCGACTGGCTCTCGCCCAAGGGCCGCGGGCACCTGCGCAAGGTCTTCGACGGCCTCGGCATCACCGTGCACGAGCACGCCGACGTCACCGCCGTGGACGCCGACCGCGTCACCACCGCCGACGGCACGTCCGTACCGGCCGCGGTCACCGTGTGGACCACCGGCTTCGCCGTCCACCCGGTCGCGCGGGCCACCACCCTGGAGGTCACCGGCACCGGCCAGGTCGTCGTCGACCGGACCATGCGCTCGGTCTCCCACCCGGACGTGTACGCCATCGGCGACGCGGCCCGGGTCACGGGCCCCGCCGGCAAGCCGCTGCGCATGTCGTGCGCCTCGGGCGTGCCCACCGCCTGGCAGGCCGCCGACGCCATCGCGGCCCGCCTGACCGGCACGAAGATCCCGCAGGTGTCCATCCGCTACTTCAACCAGTGCATCTCCCTGGGCCGCAGGCAGGGTCTGATCCAGTACGTCACCGCGGACGACCGGGCCGTCCGCGCGGCCCTGACCGGACGCACCGCCGCCCTCTACAAGGAACTGGTCTGCAAGGGCGCGGCCTGGGGAGTGGCCAACCCCACCCTGGGCCTGCCGACCCGCCGCCGCCGGATCGCGGGGAAGGCGGCGCGCACGGCGGCCCCGGCCGGGACGCCGGCCTGACGGGCGGCGCGCGGGACGCCGGGCCTGACGGGCGGCGCGCGGAAGGCCGGCCCCGTGACGTCCTCGGTTCCGGTGACCCGTTCGGGTGACTCCTCCTACACTCGCCGTCACACACCGTGCCGACGGAAGGGGGTCCGGATGGCGCCGGACGCGATGGCCGGGCCGGGGGGCGACGTGGTGCCGGGCCCGACACTGGACCGGCTGCTGTCGGTCATGGGGGCCGGTGTGCTGGAGCTGTGCGTGGCTCCCCGCGGCCTCGGGGTCGTGGTCGAGGGGGTCACGGTGCTGGACCCGCTGGACCGGGGGCCGGCGCGGGGGCAGGTGCTGCTGGTGGTGGGCGTCGACCCGCGGTCGGCCGCCGCCGTCGACGCCGTGCGCGAAGCCGCCGGATCGGGCGCCGTCGCGGTCGTCTTCGGGCAGGGCGGGTCGGGACCCCTCCCCGAGGCGCTGCGGGCGGCGGCCGAGGACGGCGGGACGGCGCTGCTGTTGCGGACGGCGTGGTGCGGCTGGACCGAGCTGGTCGGGGCGCTGCGGGCCGGTCTGGTCCTGTCCGGATCGCCCGCCGACCCGGCGGTGTCCGCCGTGCCGCCGGGCGACCTGAACGGGCTGGCCGACGCGGTCGCGGTCCTGGTCGGCGGCGCGGTGACGATCGAGGACCTGGAGTCCCGCGTCCTGGCGTACTCGTCCACGAAGGAGGAGGTGGACGAGCTGCGCCGGCTGACGATCCTCGGCCGCCGGGTGCCGGAGTGGCGGGTCTCCGCCATGCGGGAGGCCGGGTTCTTCCGGGCCCTGTGGGGTTCGGGGGACGTCATCCACCGGCCGGCGCACGGGGACAATCCCGAACGCCTGGTGGTGGCCGTCCGGGCGGGCGGCGAGGTCCTCGGCTCGATCTGGGTGGCGGCCGCGGGCGGCGATCTCCCCCCGCACGCCTCCGACACCCTGCGGTCGGCGGCACGGGCGGCCGCCGCGCACCTGCTGCACCACCGGTCCCACCGCTCGCACGCCCGCCTGGCCGAGGACGCGGCCCGCGCGCTGCTCGACGGACGCGGATCCGCCGCCGTCCTGACCGAACGCACCG
The DNA here is from genome assembly GCF_044750845.1 of Streptomyces sp. NPDC088766. NCBI lineage: Bacteria > Bacillati > Actinomycetota > Actinomycetes > Kitasatosporales > Streptomycetaceae > Streptomyces > Streptomyces sp. NPDC088766. The sequence goes on from NZ_JBIVKQ010000003.1 coordinate 408,543, forward strand.
GGATACCGGCGCGGGGGCACTGCGCCGTGCTGGCGGTGCGCACCGGAACGTCCGGCGGGGCCGAGGAGACCGCAAAGCTGTGCGCGCTGCTGACGGTGCGGTGCGGCGCGTACGACGTCACCCCGGTGGTGCTGCCGGTCGACCGGGGCGCCCTGGTCCTGCTCGGCGCGCTGCACCAGGACGTGCGACGGGCCGGCGAGCAGGTGGCGCGGACGGGGGCGGCCCTGGTGCGGCAGGTGGCCGACACGTTCGGACCCGACGCGAGGATCGGTCTGGGCACCGTGGTCGAGACCCTGGCGGACCTGCCCCGGTCTCGCCGGTCGGCGGACCTGGCGCTGCGGGCCCTGCTCTCGCCGGGAGAACACCGCACCGTCGCCTTCGCGAGCGAGGTGGCCGAGACCATCGCCCTGAACCAGATGCTGGACACGCTGACGGGGACGGCGCCGGCCCCGGACACGCCGGTGGCGCGACTGCTGGCGTACGACGCCGGGCACGGCGGGGGCACGATGGTGCGGACCCTGCGCGCCTACCTCGACCACTTCGGTCATGTGCCGGACACCGCGCGGGCGTTGGGCGTGCACGCCAACAGCCTGCGGCACCGGATCGGCCGGCTCACCGAGGTGTCCGGGCTCGACCTCGGCAGCCCGGACGCCCGGCTCCTCGCGCAGCTGCAACTGCGGCTGCTGGAGCGCGAGGGCGGGCAGGACTGAGGCGGAGGGTCCCGTCGGGCGCCGGCACGAAGAAGGAGCGGTTCCTTCGTGCCCGCGCACCACGGCGACCGTCCCCCGCCCGCGGTTTCGCTCCACGGCGAGAACCGCGGTGCGCGACACCGGAACTCCCGACGAAGACACCCGCACCGCCGCGCGGGGAACCTGAGGGTCCCGCCGCACGGCAGGCGTGCGGCGGTCGGGACTTCAAGGCTCCGGGAAGGTACGGAATGAGCGTTTCTGCCAGGAACAGCGGGTACGAGGGCGAGACCGGGGCGGCCCGGCGCGAGCGCATCCTGCGGGCGGCCGTCCGGCAGGGACTCCTGGACCCCGACACCGCGCTGTTGGCCGGGTTCGTCGACCTCGACGGCGTCGAAGGGACCGTCACCTCCCTGCGGAACGCGTTTCCCGACTCCCTCCAGGTCCTGCACGCGTTCGCGGCCAAGGCGAACTGCCTGGTCCCCGTCCTGGAGGAACTGCGCCGGGGCGGCATGGGCTGCGAGGTGGCCAGCGCCGGCGAACTGGCCCGGGCGCTGGAGGCCGGCTTCGACCCTGCGCACATCGTGTTCGACTCCCCGGCCAAGACCCGGGCGGAACTGGTCCGTGCCCTGAGCCTCGGTGTCGCCGTGAACGCGGACAGCTTCCAGGAACTGGCGCGCATCGACGACATCCTCGCCACCCGCGACACCGGCTCCCGGATCGGCGTGCGGGTCAACCCCCAGGTCGGCGGCGGCTCGATCAGCGCCATGAGCACGGCCACCGCGACCTCCAAGTTCGGCATCCCGCTGACGGACGAGGGCAACCGGCGGCGTCTGCTGCGGGCGTACCGCGACCGCCCCTGGCTCACCCGGGTGCACACGCACGTCGGCTCGCAGGGCTGCCCCCTGGACCTGATCGCCGAGGGCATCGCGCAGGCGGTGGAGTTCGCCGAGGAGATCAACGCCCACCTCGGCCGCCGGCAGGTCACCGGCATCGACATCGGGGGAGGACTGCCCGTCAACTTCGCCGACGACGAGACGACGCCCGGCTTCGACACCTACGTGGACCGCCTGCGCGAACACGCCCCGGCCCTGTTCTCCGGCGCCTACGAGATCGTCACCGAGTTCGGCCGCTCCGTCCTGGCCAAGAACGGGTTCATGGCCGCGTACGTCGAGTACACCAAGACCGTCGGCGGCCGCCCCATCGCCATCACGCACGCCGGCGCCCAGGTCGCCACCCGCACCGTGTTCGCCCCCGACGCCTGGCCCCTGCGGATCGAGGCCCACGACCCCGACGGCACCGCCAAGCACGGCCGGCCCGTCGCCCAGGACGTCGCGGGCCCGTGCTGCTTCGCCGGCGACCTGCTGGCCCGCGACCGCGAGCTGCCTCTCCTCGACGCCGGTGACCTCGTCGTCGTACCGGACACCGGCGCCTACTACTTCTCCACGCCGTTCCACTACAACAGCCTGCCCGAGCCCGCCGTCCACGGCGCCCGGGTCGACGCCGACGGCCACGTCACCTTCCGCCCGCTCCGCCCCGCCCCGACCGCCGACCACGCCGTCCCGGTCCTCGCGGAGCGATGACCGGCCCTCCACGGAAAGGCAGGTGCAGCAGCCATGAACGTACGGCGCGCCCGCTCGGGGTGCCCCACGGAACCGCCCCGGCGGGAAGCCGTCCGACGACGGCTGTCCGCCACGGCCGCACGCTGCCGACGTACGGCGTGCGACCTCACCCGGTGGCTCTCCCGCCGCCGCCGCGCAGCGGCCGACCAGTTCCTGCGGGGCGCCTGCTACGGCGCCGGCACGGCCGTGGCCGGTCTCCTGGCGGTGTGGCTGCAGACCCGCTGACGGCCTGCAGACCCGCTGACGGCGCCGGTGGGTGGGCCGCGACTCCGCGGACACGTGGTCGACGAGGAGGGTCCACCCGCTTCTCGCGGATCCTGATCACGCGGTGCGCAGCTCCCGGCTGCTCCTCCGCGTCCGTGTACGGGCCCTCCCCGTCACCTGCAGGACACCACGGGCGCCACCGCGCGCAGAAGGGCCGTACGGTCCCCCGCCCAGGGCCGGACGGGCACCGACGCGGGCCCGGGTCCGGGTCCGGCGTGCGGCGCGCCGCCGCGGGGAGGTGCCGGCCGGCCCGTACGACGGCACCACCCGGCCCCCGCGCCGAAGGGCGGCGACGGGGCGACCCTGGAGGTGGGAGCGAACGCGTTCCACAGGAGTCGGGCGTGCGGCGGGAGGCGCGATGAGCGGTCTGGTGGTCGTCGGTGTGGACGGGGCGGCGTCGAGCCTCGACGCGGTGGAGGCGGCGGCGCGGGAGGCGCGGGCGCGGGGCGCGGGTCTGCGGATCGTGCACGCGTTCGTCTGGCCCGCGATGCACGTGCCCACGGGTCCCTCGCCGCTGGGGCCGCCCGAGGGCGGGATCCGCGCCATGGTCGACCGGCTGATGGCCGAGGCGGCCGAGCGTGCGCGGGCGACGGCGCCGGACGTCGACGTCCGGCAGGCGGTGGTGACCGGTGAGCCGCTGACGGTCCTGGAGGCACAGTCGCGCGAGGCCGAGCTGGTGGTCGTCGGGTCGCGGGGCATGGGCGGGTTCGTCGGGCTGCTGGTCGGGTCGACCGCGGTGCACCTGGCGGCACACGGCCGGTGTCCGGTGCTGGTGGTGCGCGAGCCGGCCCGTGCCGACGGCCCGGTCGTCGCGGGCGTCGACGGCTCGGCGGCGGGCCGGCGGGCGGTGGACTTCGCTTTCGCCGAGGCGGAGCTGCGGAAGGTCCCGCTGGTGACGCTGCACGCCTGGACCACGTGGAACGCGCCGCTGCCCGCGCCGCAGGACGCCGCGGAGCCGTACGCGAACCCGCCGGGCGCCCTCGCCGGTGAGGAGGAGCGCCTGCTGTCCGAGGCGCTCGCCGGCTGCCGCGAGCGGTATCCCGGTGTGGTGGTGGACCACAAGGTGGTGCACGGCGGGACACGGGAGGCACTGATCGGGGCGAGCCGGTCCGCGCAGCTGGTCGTGGTCGGCGCCCGGGGCCACGGCGGTTTCACCGGCCTGCTGCTCGGCTCCGTCAGCCAGGCCCTGCTGCACCACGCCCACTGCCCGGTCGCGGTGGTGCGGGGAGCGGACCCGTCCCACTGACCGCGCCCGGCCCGCGCCCCTGCGCGCCGTCCCGTGGCGCGGGCGACCGGCCGGCCCCGTCCGGATCGTCACCGGGACGCACCACCGGCCCGAAGCCGCCCGAGCGCCGGGCGGCGGCCCCGATCCGGTCGCCCTCGTGGTCGACGAACCCGTGGCGCCGTCCCCCACCGGGCAGCGGCGCCTCGTCTACGACCGTGCGGATCTGCCCGCCCTGGTGATCCCGGGTCTCCCGCGCGGACCCGTGGTCCCCCGTGGTCCCCCGTGGTTCCCGTGGTACCGGTCCCGCCGGGCTCACGTCTTCGGCAGGCCCCGCCGGGCACTCGGGTCCCCGTACGCGGCTGTCCGACCCGCACGGTCTTGGTGGTGTCCCGACCGTGCGGGGGTGCCCGGCAGGGCCGAGCGGCTCTCAAAACGGCCCGGTGTCCGGTGGACGCGACGGGCGTCCGCGCCGAGGCTGGGAGAGGAAGAGCCGTGCGTCGGCGGCCTCGCGGACGGGAGGACCCCGTGACCGATCCGGTGATCGTGGGTGTGGACGGATCCGCCTCCAGTCTCGGCGCGGTGGTCGTCGCGGCCCGCGAGGCGCACCTGCGCGGGGCGCCCCTTCGGATCGTGCACGCCTTCGGCCACGGGGCCGGGCACCTGCCGGGCGAGGCACCGCCGTGGAACCCGGCCGGCCACGGCCTGGGGCCGATGACGCACGGGGCGCCGGCCCGCGCCGAGGAACGCGCCCGCGAGATCGTGCCGGACATCGAGATCACCCGGTCGGTGGTGCCCGGGCAGGCGCTCGAGGTACTGGAGATCGAGTCGCGGTCGGCGTCGCTTGCGGTGGTCGGCAGCCGGGGACTGGGCGGCTTCACCGGGCTGCTGCTCGGTTCGACGGCGGTGCAGCTCGCCGCGCACGGCCGGTGTCCGCTGATGGTGGTGCGCGGCCGTCCCGATCCGGCCGGTCCGGTGGTGCTGGCGGTGGACGGCTCCCCGGCCGGCGAGGCCGCGGCGTGGTTCGCGTTCGCCGAGGCGGCACTGCGCGAGGCACCACTGGTGGCCCTGCATGTGTGGAACACCTGGAGCGAGCGCGCCTACGAGGGCCCCGGCGACCCCCTGAACGCCGTGGTGTCCGACGTCGACCGGCTGAGTACCGAAGAGCGGCGTCTGCTGGACGGGACGGTGGCTCCCCGGCAGCAGGCCTTCCCGCAGGTCGAGGTGGAACGGCGGCTGGTGCGTTCCCGGATCCGCCCGGCCCTCCTCGACGCCACCCGCGGGGCCCAACTGGTGGTGGTCGGCGCCCGGGGCCGCGGCGGTTTCACCGGCCTGCTGCTCGGCTCCGTCAGCCAGGCCCTGCTGCACCACGCCCACTGCCCCGTCGCCATCGCCCGCGGCGGGGAGTGACCGACATCGAGGGGACCGCGGCCGGGGCCCCGTCCGCCTGGACGCCCGCGCGCGGGGAGGGACCGAGCCTCACCCGGGCGGGGCCGGGCACGGCCCCGCCCGGCGCTCCGCGGCCGCCGCCTGCCTACGGGACACGGCCGGGGTGGCGGACCTGCCCGCCGTGGCTCCGGCCCCGGGGGCCGGCCACGCCGGAGGCCGGGCGGCGGGCCGTCGCCCGAGGTGCCGACGCACTCCCCGGACCGGCTTCCCGGACCGGCTTCCCGGACCGGCTTCCCGAACCGGCTCGCCGGCCGCGGCGGCTCCGGCCGCCCAGGGGCCCACGCCACCGTTTCCCCCGGGCCGGGCCCGGTGCGTCGGCTGCCTCGCCACCGTCTCCGCCCTGCCGCCGACAGAGCACTCGCCGGGCACACCTGGCGCGTCGCCCGGACCCGCTTCGGCCGCCCGGCGGGCACGGACCTCGGACACCGGCCGTCCGGTCTGCCGGCGGCCGATATTTCAGTCCTCGATTGTCACTGGCATGCCATACGCTGCTTTTCTTGGCGGCGTCCACACACCCATCGTCGGTGTGAGGGGGGACGTGCGGCCTTTTCATCTCCGCCCGGGTGACCGACCGGGCTGCTTCTGTGGGGGTTCACATCATCGTGCGCACGCGCACCCTTTCGACCGCGACCGCACTCGCGGTCGTCCTCAGCTCCGCGGTCCTCGCCGTGGGCACCGCGGGAACGGCCGTGGCCGACTCCGCCAGGACGCTTCCGGTGAAGTCGGTCGGCGACATCGTCGTGGACGGCGCCCACCAGCGCGTCTACGTCTCCGACCCGACCGGCGGCAAGATCGTCGTCACCGACTATGCGGGCGCCGTGAAGGCGACGCTGACCGGTCTCCCCGGCGTGACCGGCCTCGCCCTGTCCGCCGACTCCGGGCAGGTGTACGCGGCCGTGACGAACGGCGACCGGATCGTGTCGGTGGACACGGCGACGTACTCCGCGACCGCGAGCTACCCGGTCGGCGCCGCCCCGGGCGACCTGGAGGTCGTCGACGGCCGGATCTGGTTCGCCCACGGCACCGACTTCGGTTCGCTGGACGTCTCCGGCACCGAACCCGTCGTCCGTCTCGCCGAGCGCGGCGACGTCGACTTCCACGGCGCGTTCGGGATGTTCCTGGCAGCCGATCCGGCCGTCCCGGGCGTCCTGGTGGCGGGCAACGGCGGCACGCTCGCCGTGTACGACGTCACGGCCGACGGAGCCACGCTGCGCAGCAAGGGCGACATGGACACCGCCGTGAAGCAGCTGGACCTGACGCCGGACGGCAGCCAGGTGCTCACCTCGTGGGGCAGCCCCGAGTACGGCTACGGCATCGGCGCCTACTCGACCACCGACCTCACGAACGCGGCGGGTTACCCCATCGACGCGTACCCGAACGCCGTACGGGTCGCGCCCGACGGCAGCGTCGCGGGCGGCAGCTTCTCCTGGTACGACCCCGACGTGCACATCCACCGGCCCGGCGACCCGACGCCGACGCGCGAGTACGACTTCCCCAACACCGGCAACAGCAGCGGCGCCGACACCCTCGTGGACGGAGCGCTGGCCTGGGCGCCGGACGCGAGCCGCGTCTTCGCCGTCTCCGTGAACACCTACGGCACGTACACCCTGCGCGCCCTGACCGACCCGACCAAGGAGCTGCCCGCCCTCACGGTGTCGGCCCCCACGACGGCGGAGCGGGCCAAGAAGATCACCGTCACCGGCCGGCTGACCTCGAAGACGCCCCTTCCCGCGGGCACCGCCCTGAAGGTGATCCGCACCGACGTGGAGTCCCCGGGCGGCAAGGCGCTGGCCGCCGTCAGGACGAGGGCCGACGGCGGTTTCTCCTTCACGGACACCCCGCCCGCCGGCGGCAAGGTCACCTACAAGGTGTCCTACGCGGGCGACGCCACGCACGCCCCCGCCGCCGGCCACGACGCGGTGCAGGTCTCGCGCAAGGCGACCGCGCTGACCCTGAACAACAACGGCAAGCTGTACGCGTACGGCAAGGACGTCACGTTCACCGCGCACCTCGGCACGACGTACAAGAACCGCACCGTCTCCCTCTACGCGGACCCCTTCGGCTCCGACAAGCCGAAGAGGCTGCTGAAGAAGGCCAGGGTCAACTCCGGCGGCAACCTGTCGGCGGTCGTCGACATGACCCGTGACACCACCGTCACCGCCGTCTTCGACGGCGACGCCCGGTACGCGTCCAAGACCGTGAAGTCGACCGCGTACGCCCAGGTGAAGATCTCCACCGCCGTCTCCAAGCACTACAGGACGGGCAAGATCGGCTCCACGACGTACTACTACTTCCGCAAGAACACCGACCCGGTGTTCACCACGACGATGAACTACTACGCGGGCCGCCAGCAGCGTTTCCAGCTCCAGGTCTACTACCAGGGCTCCTGGTACGACTCCGGGTCCGAGTACTTCGCCCTGGCCACCAACGGCAGGTCGGCCGTACGCCTGGAAGCGCCCGGTGAATCAGGCATCCGGGCCCGGATGCGCTCGTCGTACGTCAACGGTTCCTCCGGCGACTCCGTCAACTCCACCACCCACGGCGCCTGGAAGTACTTCACCTTCACCAACTGACCGCGGCACCGAACCCACCCCGCAGCCCGTCACCCCGACGGGCGGCGGGGCCCTTCCCTTCCACCACCGCTCGTTTCCCTTTTGTCGCTCTTAACCTGAAGGATGAGGATCGGTCCTCCATCCACAGGGAACGCGGTGACGAGAGAGCAGCAGGTGCCCGAGCCGCCCGGCGCACGAGGAGCGGCGCAGGCCGACGGGCTGCCGTTCCGGGCATCCGTCCTGGCCGCCGCTCGCGCGGTGGCCCGGGCCGCCGCCCTGACGGCCGCCCTGCTGGGCGCGGTGAGCCTGGCCGGATGGGTCGTCGACGTCGACGCGCTCAAGAGCGTGCTGCCCGGCGACCCGGTGGCCATGAAGGCGAACACCGCCGTGGCCGTGCTGGCCCTGGGGTTCTCCCTGTACCTGGTGGCCACCGGTCCCGTCCGCGCGCGGATCGTCGCGGCCAGGGCCGCCGCGGCCCTGGCCGCCCTGATCGGCGTACTCACCTTCCTGGAGTACACGACCGGGGCGGGCCTCGGCATCGACGAACTCCTCTTCACCGACGACACCGCGGCGACGGCGACGGGAACGCCCGGCCGGATGGCCCCCAACACGGCCGCGGCACTGGCCCTCGGGGCCCTGGCGGCACTGTGCGCCAGTACGTCCCGGATCCCCGCCCGGGTCAGCCAGATCCCGGCCCTGGCCGTGGCGGCACTCGGCATGCTGCGGCTGTACGGGGCCGCCTACGCGGTGCCCGAGCTGGAGCGGTTCGGCGCCTACACGGGGATGGCCCTGCACACCGCGCTCGCCCTGGTGCTGCTGGGCACGGCCGCCTTCCTGGCCCGGCCGGACGAGGGTCCCGCGGGGCTGCTGACGAACGCGGGCACCACGGGCGCGCTGGGCCGTTGGCTGTTCGCCACCGTCGTGGTCGTGCCGCCGCTGCTGGGCTGGGCCGTCCTGGCGGGCGAGGACGCGGGACTGTTCGGGGCGCGGCTGGGCACCGCGCTGCTGGTGTGCGGCCACGTCGCGGTGTTCACCGCGGTCGTCCTCACGGCCCTGGCCGTGGGCCGCCGGGTCGAGGTGGCACACGCGCGTGCCGAATGGCAGGTGCGGCAGAACACCCTGCTGCAGGCCTTCATGGACCACACCCCGGCCGTGGTGTTCATCAAGGACCTCGAAGGCCACTACCTCGCGGTCAACACGAGGTTCGAGGAGACCACGGGCCTGTCCCGGGAGCAGACGCTGGGCCGCCGGGACAAGGACGTCCTGCCCCGCGTCCTCGCGCGTCAGGTACGGGCCGCCGACCTCGCCATGCTGGCCGACGGCAACCCCGTGCAGCGTGAGGAGTCGCTCGCCCTTCCGGGAGGTCCGCGCGACCTCCTCACCTCCCTGTTCCCCCTCAAGCACCCGAGCGGCACGCCCTACGCGCTGTGCGGCGTGGTCACCGACGTCACCGAACGCGCCGCGGCGCAGCGCGAGGTCGAGCGCTCCCACCGGCGCTTCCGCGCACTGCTGGAGTCCGCACCCGACGCCACCCTGATCACGGACGGCCGGGGCGTCGTCGTCATGGCCAACGCACAGGTGGAACCCCTCTTCGGCCGCTCGCCGGGCGACCTCGTCGGGACCGACGTCGTCGACCTGGCGCCCGCTGCGCGCCGCCGGCGGCACGGCGCCCTCCTCGGCGCCTACCTGCGCCTGCGCGATCCGAAGCCGATGATCACGGACAGGGGCCTGTACGGGCTGCACGGCGACGGCGGTGAGTTCCCCGTCGAGGTGAGCGTCAGCAGCCTGCGCACCGAGCAGGAGACCCTGGTGTTCCTGACCGTGCGGGACATCACCGAACGCAGACGGGCCGAGGCCGAACGCGCCGAGCGCTACGAGCAGCAACGGCACATCGCCTACACCCTGCAGCACAGCCTCATGGGCGAGCCGCCCCACCTCCCGTACCTGCCCAGCGCCCACCGCTACCTGGCGTCCGTCCAGGACCCCGGCGTCGGCGGCGACTGGTTCGACGTCATCCCCCTCGGCGGGCGCCGTACCGGCGTCGTCATCGGCGACGTGATGGGCCGGGGCCTGGAGGCGGCGGCCGTCATGGGACAGCTGCGTGCCGCCTCGCACGCGCTGGCCCGCACCGGCACGACGCCCGGCGGGCTCATGACCGGGCTGGACGCGTTCGTCGGCGACCTGGCGGACCAGCTCGTCACCTGCGTCTACCTGGTCATCGACCAGGACGCGTGCGAGGTCACCCTGTGCTCGGCCGGGCACCTGCCCGTCATCGTCCTGCCCCCCGACGGGCCGGCCCACCGGCTGTCGGCACCGGTCGGTGTGCCGCTGGGCGTCAACGACGCCTGCGGCGGCGGGGTGCCGTTCGAGGAGGTGACCCGGCCGCTGCCGCCGGGCAGCACCCTCGTGCTCTACACCGACGGACTGGTCGAACGGCCCGGCACCGACATCGAGGCCCGGATCGACCTGCTCACCCACGCCCTCGACGGCGCCCCGAAGGACGCCCGCACGGGTGCGGAGAGCCTCGACCGGGCGGCGTCCCGCCTGATCAGCACCCTCATCCCCGACACGGCCGTCCACGACGACGACGTGACCCTGCTGATGATCGCCGTACCCGCCGGGGAGGGGACGGCCCCGGCGCCCTGCTGACGCCTTCCTGGCAGGGCACCGGCATGGACGGTCCGGTCAAGACTGCCGGGATCCGGCAATGCGGTGAGGTGCCGGCGCGGGCAGGATGGGGGCGAGGGGAGCACGCGAGGAAGGCTTCGATGCCGAGCACCGGCAGGTGCCCGGCATCAGGCCGGCCGGGCGTGCCGAGGCCGTCGCGGGACGGGGCCGATCGGGGGGTTGGGGATGCGGACGTTCTTCATGGTCGCCACCGCGTTTCCGACCTTCCTGTTCACCGTCCCCCTGCTGGTGGCCGCGGGCTCCTGGCTGCTGGTCGCGGTGGGGGCCGCCGACCCGCGCGCGTTCGACGAGAACGCGGACCTCGGCGCACCGGGGCCGGGCGGCGTACCGGTCGCGGTCCCGGTCTCCCTGTGGACGGCCCTCGCCCGGTCCGCCGGCCTCGGCGCGGCCGTCGTGCTGGAGCCGCTCGCCTCCCCGGGGCCGGCACGTGCGCTGACGGGGCTCGCCGTCCTCGCTGCCGCTGCCGCGCTCTCGTGGTGCGCGACCCGGGCGCCGGCACGGCTGCCGCAGCGCCTCCGCCCCGATGAACCCGGGCCGTCCACGCCGGACTTCGCCGGGCCGCGCCGTACGGTCCGTCCGGAGCGGGCGGACGACGGCCCCTTCCGGAGCGACCGCCCCGACGCGGCACACCGGGCACGCGGTCGGGCTGCCTGAGGCGCAGCCGCAGCCGCAGCCGCACACCGTCCGGCCTGCGGGGGTGTCCTCCGGGGGAGCACGGAAGCGCGTGTCCGCTTCCGGACCCCGGCATGCGCTCCCCCCCCCGATTCTTCCGACTCCCGACGACGTCCGGGCCCGCCCGGTCTCGGGTACCTCACCTGCCAAGGATGCTTCTCATGACCGCCATCACCGTGGGCGTCGGCGTCTGCCTGCTCACAGCGCTCCTCCTCTTCCTCGTCGTCTCCCGCCTGTTCCGCAAGGTGGAGCAGGGCAAGGCCCTGATCGTCTCCAAGCTGCGCAAGGTCGACGTGACCTTCACGGGGCAGGTCGTGCTGCCCGTGCTCCACAAGGCCGAGGTGATGGACATCTCGGTGAAGACCATCGAGATCACCCGGGCCGGCAAGGAGGGGTTGATCTGCCGGGACAACATCCGCGCCGACATCCGCATCTCGTTCTTCGTGAAGGTCAACAAGACCGTCGAGGACGTCGTCAAGGTCGCCCAGGCCGTCGGTACGGCGCGGGCGAGCGACCGCGACACGCTGCAGGAGCTGTTCCACGCGAAGTTCTCCGAGGCCCTGAAGACCGTCGGCAAGCAGCTGGACTTCACCGACCTGTACACCAAGCGCGAGGAGCTGCGGTACCGGATCATCGAGGTCATCGGCGTCGACCTCAACGGCTACCACCTGGAGGACGCGGCGATCGACTACCTGGAGCAGACGCCGATCACCCAGCTCGACCCGGCCAACGTCCTCGACGCCCAGGGCATCCGCAAGATCACCGAGCTGACGGCGATCGAGCACGTGCGCACCAACGAGTTCCAGCGTCACGAGGAGAAGGAGATCACCCGGCAGAACGTCGACGCCCGCGAGGCCGTCCTGGAGCTGGAGCGCCGCCAGGCCGACGCCGAGATCAAGCAGCGGCGGGAGATCGAGACCGTGCGGGCCAGGGAGGAGGCCGAGACGGCGCGGGTGGTGGAGGAGGAGCGGCTGCGGGCGCAGAGCGCGTTCCTGAGGACCGAGGAGCAGCTCGGGGTGCAGCGGGAGAACCAGGCCCGTGAGGTCGCCGTCGCCGCGAAGAACCGCGAGCGGGTCATCGCCGTCGAGAGCGAGCGGATCGAGAAGGACCGCCTCCTGGAGGTCATCGCCCGCGAGCGGGAGACGGGGCTGACGCGGATCGCCGCCGAGAAGGAGGTCGAGGCGGAGAAGCGGGAGATCGCCGAGGTGATCCGGGAGCGGGTCGCCGTGGACCGTACGGTCGCCGAGCAGGAGGAGTCGATCAAGAAGCTGCGTGCCGTGGAGGAGGCGGAACGGCAGCGGCAGGCCGTGATCATCGCCGCCGAGGCGCAGGCGCAGGAGAGGCTGGTCAAGGACATCAAGGCCGCGGAGGCCGCCGAGCAGGCCGCCGTGCACCGCGCCGCCGAGGAAATCACCCTCGCCGAGGCCCGGTTGAAGAGCGCCGACCTCGACGCGCGGGCCAAGCTGCGGCTGGCCGAGGGCGTCCAGGCGGAGGCCGCGGCGGAAGGTCTGGCGGCCGTCCGGGTCCGGGACAAGGAGGCCGAGGTCGTCGAGAAGACCGGCCGTGCCGAGGCCGGGGCGGCCGAGGCGCGGATGCGGGCCGAGGCGGAGGGCGCCCGGGCGAAGGCGCTCGCCGAGGCCGAGGGCATCGGCGAGAAGCTGAAGGCGGAGGCCGCCGGGCTGACGGAGAAGGCGGCGGCGATGGCCGCGCTCGACGAGGCGTCCCGCGGCCACGAGGAGTACCGGCTGCGGCTCCAGGCGGAGAAGGACATCCGGCTGGCCGGACTCGAGACGCAGAAGCACGTCGCCGAGGCACAGGCCACCGTCCTCGCCACCGGACTGGAGAACGCCGACATCAACATCGTGGGCGGCGAGTCCGTCTTCCTCGACCGCCTGGTCTCCTCCATCGCGCTCGGCAAGAGCGTCGACGGGTTCGTCCGGCACTCCGAGACGGCACAGGCCCTCGCGGGGCCCTGGCTGGACGGCTCCGCGAGCTTCACCGACGACCTCGGCCGGGTGCTCGGCTCGGTCTCCACGGCCGACGTGCAGAACCTGACCGTCTCCGCGCTGCTGATGAAGCTGATGAAGACGGGCGGGACCGAGTCCGGCGCCCTGCGGCAACTGCTCGACAGGGCGGGCGAGCTGGGTGTCGCGGACACCTCGCTCGCCGCCCTGAACGGCAGCGCCGAGGTCTGACAGGCCGCGGTCCGGAGCTGCCGCACAGGGGAGGGCAGCTGCGGACCGCTTCTTTCGACTTCTGAGAGCTTCTGAGAGGGACCCATGACCATCGGCCCGGACACCGGTACGTACGAGGTGCTGCGCGACCGGCTCACCGCGCAGGCCGCCGAACTCGCCCGCCGTGCCGAGGCGCTCAACAGCCGCCGGGTCGAGGAGTTCGGCGCGACGCGCCTCGAACTCACCGGCACCGGACACCTGCGCACCGGGCACACCTGCGTGCCCCGCGACCTCGTCGCCGTCGGCGACGTGCTGCTGCTCGGCCACCACGTGCTCCCCGGCCGGGGGCCCGACACGGCCGTGGGCGACGTCTTCGCGCTGTACGACCGCGACCTGAACCGGTTGCCCGACGACGCCGTGCCCGGCCTGCTCGACGACCCCGGTCTCGTACGGGAGTTCGCGGCCCTGCACCGCTACTACAGCCAGGCCCGTCTGCTGCGTCTGAGCCGCGTCGACGGCAGGCTCCTGGCCGTGTTCCGGACCGGCGTCGAGGCCGGCGACATCCGCGTCCTGCGCTGGGCGCTCGCCGACGACGGGCAGGTGTCCTTCCTGGACGCGCGCGGCGACCGCGACCACGTCCCCCCGCCCGCCCACGACTTCACCTGGACCGCGACGACCCGGGAGGACCACGTCCTCGGCCGCCACCCGCACGTGTCCGTCGAGGGCGAACTCTTCGTCACGACCGTCGGCGGCACCCTCACCGTGAAGACCGAGGACGACACGGAGACGGGTGGGGGCATCCACTCCGAACCCGTCGACGAGCCGTTGCAGGCGCTCGCCGACGCCGACATCGCGTACGCGCGGGTGGGCGCCCTGATCCTGCTGCGGGTCCGCCCCTACAAGGAGGACGCCCACCGGTACCTGGTGTTCGACACGCTCACCGGGAGCGTCGCCCGCCTCGACGGCATCGGGCGGGCGTGCCGGCGCCTGCCCGATGACCAGGGCATCGTCTTCCCCGGCGGCTACTGCCTGGCCGGCGGCACGCACAGGACCTTCGACGGCATCGCCGGCCCCTCGCACCCGGCGGCGCCGGAGTTCGAGCGGGTGGTCCGCTCGCCCGACGGCGAGGACGTTCTCTTCGCGTTCCACGCACCCGTGGCGGGCCGCGGCCTCCTGCTGCCGTACAACGTGATCCGCAAGGCGGTCGAGGCCCCGCTGACCTGCCGGGGCTGGGCCCTCCTCGACGACGGCACGCTGGTCCTGCTGCGCGGCGAGAGCGACGAGCCGCAACGCGTCCACCCCGTCCAGCTGTGGCGCTCCCCCTACCTCTCCGACACCCGTGCCGCTGCCCGGCCCGTCGGCGGCGGCCCGCTCGCCCGCGTCGGCAACGCCGATCTCGTGCGGGGCATCTCCGACTGCCTGTCCATCGCCGGTGCGGTCGCCGGGACCACCCCGACGAGCGAGGTGTACGAGGCGCTGGTCGCGGCCTGCGACCGGACGGCCGACACCTGCCACTGGCTGGGGGACGCCGAACTCGGCGATCTGCGGGAGCCGCTCACGCAGGTGCGGACGACGGCCGAGCAGGTGCTGGCCGAGTTCGGGACCGTCCGGGCGCTGACCCGGCAGGCCGCCGACGCGCTCGACGAGGGGGCGGACCGGGCCGCCCGGCTGGTGCGCCGGCTGCGTGGGGAGGTCCCGCGGGGCGCCGCCGCCTGGGTGTCCGGCCTGACCGAACTGCGGCAGGCGCACGGACACCTGCTCACGCTCAAGGACATGCGGTACGCCGACCCGGCCCGCGTCGACGAACTGGCCGCGGACGTCGAGGCCGACCTCGCCTCGTTCGGGCAGCGGGCGGTCGCGCACCTGGCCCGCGACGACGCGTTCGCCGACCAGCACGCGGACGTCGAGCGGCTCCTCGCGGACGCGGCCGCCGTCACCACCGTCGCCGGGGCCGCGCCCGTCGCCGCCCGCATCGACGAACTCGCGAGCGGGCTGGGCACGGTGACCGAGGTCGTCGCGGGCCTCGACATCGGCGACGCGACCGTCCGCACGGCCGTCCTGGAGCGGATCTCCGAGGTCCTGGCCGGCGTCAACCGGGCCCGCGCCGTCCTCGACGGCCGCCGCGGCGAGCTGCGCGGCCGCGAGGGACGCGCCGAGTTCGCCGCCGAGTTCGCCCTGCTCGGCCAGGCCGTCACCGGCGCCCTCGCGTCCGCCGACAGCCCCGAGGCGTGCGACGACCACCTCGCCCGCCTGCTCCTCCAGGTGGAGAACCTGGAGGCGCGGTTCGCGGAGTCCGCCGGCTTCGACGGCCCCGACGACTTCCTCGGCGAACTCGCCGACCGGCGCGAGGAGATCCACGAGGCGTTCGCCGTCCGCAAGCAGAACCTCGCCGACGCCCGGGCCCGCCGCGCCGAGCGCCTGGCCGACTCGGCGGACCGGGTCCTGGAGACGGTCACCCGCCGGGCCCGCGCGCTCGCCGACGAGGACGCCGTCGCCGCGTACTTCGGCTCCGACCCGATGCCCGCCAAGGTCCGCCGTATCGCCGGCGACCTGCGCGCGCTCGGCGACCAGGTCCGGGCACAGGAGCTGGACGGCCGCCTGGAGGCCGCCCGTCAGGAGGCCGGCCGCGCCCTGCGCGACCGCACCGACCTGTACACCGACGGCGGCCGCACCGTCCGCCTGGGCGCCCACCGCTTCGCGGTGAACACCCAGCCGCTCGACCTCACCCTCGTCCCGCACGGCGACGGACTGGCCTTCGCGATCACCGGCACCGACTACCGCTCCCCGGTCACCGAGCCCGGCTTCGACGCGGCCGGCCCGTACGGGGACCGCCCGCTGCCGTCGGAGTCGCCCGGGGTCTACCGAGCCGAACACCTCGCCGCCCGGCTGCTCGACGAGCACGGCCCGACCGGGCTCGCCGGGGCCGACCTGCCCGCCCTCGTGCGCCGGGCGGCCCAGGAGGCGTACGACGAGGGGTACGAGCGCGGAGTCCACGACCACGACACCGTCCTGATCCTCACCGCGCTGCTCCGTCTGTACGAGGGCGCGGGCCCGCTCCGCCACGAGCCGGCGGCCCGCGCGGCCGCCCAGTTGTTCTGGGCGCACCGCACGACGGCCGGTGAGCGCCAGGCGTGGACCCGCCGGGCCGTGTCCCTGGCCCGCGCCCGGGAGGCGTTCGGGCTCGCGCCCGCCATCGCCGACCTGCGGGAGGAGCTGGCGGAGGCGATCGGCGGAGAGGCCGCGGACGCCGCCTCCGCCTACCTCTTCGAGGAACTGACCGGCGGCCCCGACGGCTTCGTCGTCAGCGCGGGTGCCCGCGCCCTGCTCGACGCGTTCCGCCGCACGGTGGGCACTCCGGCGTACCACGAGGACCTCACCGCCCTCGAGGACCTGGGCGCGCGCCGGCAGCTCGTCGAGGCGTGGCTGTCGGCGTACGCCGCCGCCACCGGCACGGACCTCGCACCCGGTGACCTGGCGGAGGCGGTGGCCGCCGAGCTGTGCCCGGACCTGACCCGCTACGGGTCCGACGCGCCCCTGACCGAGACGGTCGAGGGCCTGCTCGGCTCCCACCCCCGCCTCACCGGCGGCACCCTCACGGTCCGGGTCGACGAACTCCTCGCGCGGACAAGGGCGTTCCGCAGGCACGAGGTGCCCGCCCACCGGGCCCACCAGCGCCGCCGTACGGCCCTGGCGGCCGAGGAACGCGCGCGGCTGCGCCTTGACGAACACCGCCCGCGGGTGATGTCCGCGTTCGTCCGCAACCGGCTCGTCGACGAGGTGTACCTGCCGCTCGTCGGCGACAGCCTCGCCAAGCAGCTCGGCACCACGGGCGAGTCCGGGCGCACCGGTACCGGCGGCCTGCTGCTGCTCCTCTCCCCGCCCGGCTACGGCAAGACGACCCTCGTGGAGTACGTCGCCGACCGCCTCGGCCTGATGCTGGTGAAGGTCGGCGGCCCCGCCCTCGGCCACGCGGTGACCTCGCTCGACCCGGCCGAGGCCCCGAACGCCACCGCCCGCCGGGAGGTCGAGAAGATCAACTTCGCGCTGGAGGCGGGCAACAACACCCTCCTGTACCTCGACGACATCCAGCACACCTCGCCCGAACTGCTGCAGAGGTTCATCCCGCTGTGCGACGCCACCCGTCGCGTCGAGGGGGTGCGGGACGGCGAGCCGCGCACGTACGACCTGCGCGGCAAGCGCTTCGCGGTGTGCATGGCCGGCAACCCGTACACCGAGTCCGGCAGCCGCTTCCAGGTGCCCGACATGCTCGCCAACCGCGCCGACGTGTGGAACCTCGGCGACGTTCTGACCGGCAAGGAGGACGCCTTCGCCGCCAGCTTCGTCGAGAACGCCCTCACCGCCAACCCTGTCCTCGCCCCGCTCGCCGGACGCCACCGCGACGACCTCGACCTGCTCGTCCGGCTCGCCGGGCACGACCCCGCGGCCCGTGCCGACCGGCTCACCCACCCGTACGCCCCCGTGGAGCTGGAACGCGTCCTGGCGGTCCTGGGCCACCTGCTCACGATCCGCGGGACGGTCCTGGCCGTGAACGCCGCGTACCTCGCCTCCGCCGCGCAGTCCGAGGCCACCCGCACCGAGCCGCCCTTCCGGCTCCAGGGCTCGTACCGCAACATGAACAAGATCGCCCAGCGCGTCCGGCCCGTCATGAACGCCGCCGAAGTGGCGGCCCTGATCGACGACCACTACCGGGCGGAGGCCCAGACCCTCACGGCCGGCGCCGAGGCCGGCCTGCTCAAACTGGCCGAACTGCGGGGCACGCTCACGCCCGGACAGGCGGCCCGCTGGTCGGAGGTGAAAGCCGCCCACGTCCGCGCCCTGGCCCTCGGCGGCCCGGAGGCCGACCATCTCGTCCGTGCGGTCGCCGCCCTGGGCCTGCTGGCCGACCGGATCGCCGCCGTGGAGTCGGCCATCTCGCGGACCGCCGACCCGCGCACCCCGCTCGCCCACCCGAACGGCCGGCACGCGGCCCACCCGGTGTGCCGCACCGAGGGGCACTGAAGTGCCCCTGCCGCGTGCGGTACGTTTCCGCCGCGGTCGCCGAAGAAGGATTCGGCAGGCACGGCAGGTCGACGACGCATTCGACTCGGGGGGACCGGCATGGCGGGACGGGACGTGCCGGAGAGGCACGAGGGATGCGAGGCGTACCTGGAGGGGTACGCCCGTGTCCTCGCCGACGCCTCGGCGACCGGCCGCCGGCTCTCCCGGGAGGAACTGGCGTCGCGCCGCGCCCTGGGCGAACAGGCCGCGGAGACGGGGATCGGGCTGCGCGCCCTGGTCGGAGCCCATCTGGCGGCCACCCGGGCGCACTGGCCCACCGGGAACGGCGTGTCCGTGGACGACGTGCTGTCCGCCGCCGCGCAGGCCGTCGACGCGTTCGCCGAGGGCTACGAACGGGCCCAGCGGCACGCCGTACGGCAGGAGGAGGCCGCCCGGCGGGAGTTCGTCGACGACCTGCTGTACGGCCGCAGCGACCTGGGGCGGCTGGCCCAGCGCGCGGAACGCTACGGACTGCGGCTCTCCTACGAGCACGCGGTCGCCGTGGCCCGCGGCACGGCCGCCCACGACGAGGGCGACCCGGTGCTGCGGGAGGTGGAGCGCGCGCTGATAGGCCGGTTCGGCGACCGCAGCGTCCTCCTCACCACCAAGGACGGCCGGCTCGTGTGCGTCGCCCCCGGCGACCAGGGCGACGTCCTCGCGTACTTCGCCAAGCAGGCGTTCGCCGCGACCGGCGGCGGCCAAGTGGCGATCGGCCGCTCGCACGCCGGCCCGGCGGGCGTCGTCCAGTCGTACGAGGAGGCCCTGAACGCCCTGGACCTGGCCGAACGCCTGGAACTCGACGATCCCGTGCTGCGCGCCGCCGATCTGCTCGTCTATCCCGTCCTCACCCGTGACCGGCAGGCCATGGCCGACCTGGTGGAGAACGCCCTCGGCCCCCTGCGCCGGGCCCGCGGCGGTGCCCAGCCGCTCCTGGACACCCTCACCGCCTACTTCGACTCCGGCTGCGTCGGTGCGGAGGCGGCCCGGCGGCTGTCCCTGAGCGTGCGCGCCTTCACCTACCGTCTGGAGCGCATCCACAAGCTCACCGGCGCCGACCCGTCCGACCCGGTGCACCGCTACAGCCTCCAGACCGCCGTGATCGGCGCGCGGCTGCTCGACTGGCCCGCGAAACCGCTCTGAGCCGCCGCCGCGGGGCCGCCGGACGGCCCACCCGTACCGGGAGCGCTCGGGTGGTCACCGACGCCGACACCGACATCGACACCGCCTCAATCTCCGTCTCCGCGCTCGCCGTCCACGCGGTCCGAAGCGGTTCCGCGGAGGATGCGGTGGGGTCTGCGGGGCTCCTCTGGCACCGGGCCGGGCCGCAGGGCGTCTATACGATGTCCGCGCGGGAAACGGACGGCGGTGGAGGGGAGACAGGGCGTGACGGAGCGGCGGCAGGGTCCCCGGCGGGGGCAGGGTGAGCTGGAGGCGCTGGTCCTGTCGGCGCTCAGGGAGGCGGACGGGCCCGCGACGGCCGGGTGGGTGCAGGAGCGCCTCGGCGGCGACCTCGCCTACACGACCGTCATCACCATCCTGACCCGGCTGCTGGCCAAGGGGGCGGTCACCCGGGAGCGCGCGGGCCGGTCCTTCGCCTGGACGTCCGCGTCGGACCAGGCGGGACTGGCCGCCCACCGGATGCGCAAGGTGCTGGACTCCGAGAGCGACCGGGAAGCGGTGCTGGCCAGTTTCGTGACCGGCCTGGGCCCGGACGACGAGCGGCTGCTGCGGGAGCTGCTGGGCCGGTCGGGGGACGAGGGAGAAGACTGAAGCCTCATGGGGGTGTTCGTCTTTCTGCCGCTGGTGCTGCCCCTGACGGCGTGGCCGATCGCGCGCCTCGCCGAGCAGCACCTGCATCCACGGACCGCGACCCGGTTGCTGACCGGGGTGGCGGCCCTGATGGCCGCGTGCAGCACGCTGTGCCTCGGCCTGGTGATGGTGGTCGGCACCGCCCAGTTGCCCGGCAACCCGTTGCCGGACGGCTGGTCGGACCCCGAGGTGCGCGCGGCGGTCCCGTACGACGAGGTCGTCGGCAAGGCGGCGATTCCCGCCCTCGGCGCGGTGCTGGTGGCCTGCGGCAGGGCGCTGTGGCGACACGGGCGGGTGCGTCGCCGTGCCCACCGGGCGCTGGCCGGCCTGCGGGAGACCGAGGTGGCCGTCCTCGTGGACGACGTCCCCTACGCGTACGCGCTGCCGGGCGGCCGGCGGGATCGCGTGGTCGTGACCACGGCCATGCTGGAGTGCCTCGAACCGGCCGAGCGCCGGGCGCTGTTCGCCCACGAGCGGGCCCATCTGGCCGCCCGCCACCACCGCTTCCTCCTCGCGGTCCAGCTCGCCGCGCGGGCCAACCCGTTCCTGCGGCCGCTGCGGACGGCGGTGGCGTACGCGGCGGAGCGGTGGGCGGACGAGGACGCGGCCCGGGCCGTCGGCAGCCGCCGGGCCGTGGCGTACGCGATCGGCAAGGCGGCCCTGGTCTCCCGCAGCACTGCGGCGGCGGCCCTGGCGGGCTTCGCCGCGGCGGGCCCGGTGCCGCGCCGGGTGGCGGCCCTGCTCGGACCCGCCCCGGCGGTACGCAGCTGGCCGTCGCTGTTCACGTCGGTGGGCGCGGCGATGTGGGGCGCCGCGGCGGGAGCGGCCGTCTCGGCGATGTCCTCGGCGAACTCCGCCGTGACGATGGTCCTCATCCTGCACGCGGCCACGCCCCTGTGACCCGTGCGGGCCGGCGCCCGGGGTGCGCCGGCCCGCCGCGCGGTCCTGGTCGGTCAGAGGTCGAACTCGTGGGGCGGCAGGCCGAGGGCGTAGCACGCCTCGCGGACCGCGGCCTGCTCGTCCTTGTCGAAGTCGCCGTCGGCGCCGCCGATGACGATGCCGATCTGGATGACGGCCCGTGCCTCGGCGGGCTTCTTCCTGGCCTTGGCGATCTCCTGAAGGACGCTCACCTTGCCGAAGTCGAAGTCGGCGGTGAGCCGGTCGAGGTTCTCCTCGAAGCGGCGGCGCAGGTCGTCGGCGTCGAAGTTCTGCAGCACCTCGTTGGTGGCGATGAGCTGGGCCACCCGCCGCCGCTCGGACGGGTCGACGGTGCCGTCGGCGGCGGCGACGAGCGCGCAGATCGCCATGCTCGCGTCGCGGAAGGCGCCGCTCTTCAGGTCGTTCTTCTTCGCCACGAGCTGGGTCTGCATCGTCGACGCGGACTCCTTGAGGCGGTCCCACAGGGCCATGAGAACTCCGTACGGGTCGGGGGATGCCCGGACCGGAATGCCGGACAGCGTTTCTTCTACATTACTGTAGAAGTTGCTGGCGGGGGCGGCGGGCCGCGTCCGTCCGCCCCCCCGGCCGGGCTGCCGTCGGCCCTCGTCAGCCCTCGTCCCCCTCGTCGTCCTCGTCGCCTTCGAAGAAGTCACCGACCTCGTCGACGACTTCGGCCGCGACCATGCCGCCGACGACGCCGACCGCGAGCCCGGCGGCGCCCGCCGCGACGACGGTGCCCATGCCGGGGCCGGAACGGTGGTGGTCCTCGTGGTGGTCGCCGTGCCCGTGGTGCCCGCCGTGTCCGTGCCCCGCGTACGGGTCGCCGTGACCGTGGGCGCCGTGCGGCGCCCGGTGCTCGACCAACCGGCGGATCCAGCCGTCGACTTCCGTGTTCCAGTCGCGGGAGTCGTGGTGGCCGACGGTGAAGCTGGTCAGCGCGTCCTGGCCGCCGGAGAGGAGGCCGCCGCGCCGGTCGGCCTCCAGGACGACCTCGACGCCGCCCGGGTGGGCCAGGAAGGTCACCTCGATCTCGTTCACCTGGTGCGCGTACCGCGGCGCCGGGGTCAGCTCGATCTCCTGGTAGAAGGGCAGCTGCTGGCCGGTGCCGCTGATGCGCCCGTACTCCAGGTCGGCGGACTTGAAGCCGAAGCCGAGCTGCCCGAGGGCTTCCAGGACCGCCTCCTGCGCGGGCAGCGGGGCGACGTCCAGCCGGTCCAGGTCGCCCTTGTCCTTCGCGCCGGCCACCGCCAGCTCGGTGCGCACGCCGAGGACGACGCCCAGGCCCTGCCCGTACAGCTCGGTGACGGGCGTCTCCCACGGCAGCGTCACCGTGAACGGGACGCTGTGCCGCGCACCCGCGCCGAGCCGGAAGCCACCGCCGACGGTGAACCGCTCGAAGGCGACGACGCCCTCGCTCTCGCCCTCGTCGTGCTCGGCCTCGACCCGGGCGACGAGCTCCAGGGTGATGTGCTCGATGTCGAAGTCGGCGTCCCCGCCCTCGAGATGGACCTGGCCGGTCAGTGCGCCGCCGGGGCGGGCGGCTCCCGGGGCGAGGACCGTGTCGACGGTGGGTCCGCCCACACCGAGTGAGCCGAGCAGTCGTTTGAACACCATGGTGGCGTCCACTCCTTGTGCGTGCGTGCGTGCGTGCGTGTGTGCGTGTGCGTGCGTGTGCGTGCGTGCGTGTGTATGTGTCTCGTGCGGGTGCGGTGCCGCACGCCGGGGCGGGCGCACGGCACCGCGGCTGTGCGCGGGAGCCGCCTACTCGGCCGCGGCCAGCGCGGCGAGGGCCTGCGCCCAGCGGACGTACTTCAGCTCGGCCAGGTCGGCCACGGTCTCGACCCCGAACGCCTCCCGGAGCAGCTCGCCGTCACGGTCGGAGACGCCCTTGAGCGCCCCCGCCGGGGCGGCCAGGATCTCGGGCAGGCTCTTGTCCGCCCACGCCTTGTCGAGCACCGTGTCCAGGTCGATCGAAGCCATGCGTGTCCTCTTCCGTGTGCGTTGAGGTCCGGCCCTGTCGCGGACCTTCTACAGACGCGTAGAAGCATAGGGCTGTCGCAGGCGGGGAGTGGCGCGGTCGGCGCCGGGCGACCGGGAAAGGCCGAAAACGGGTGCTCGCGCCGCTCGGCCGCCGACGGTTTTGTCCGGTGGCCGCGGGCCGCCGGGAAGCGCCCCGGGAGACGGCACGGGGCGCCCGGGTCCCGGTGACGGCGGCCCGCCGGGCGCGGTGTCCGGGCAGGCTCCGGGAACACGGTTTCGGCCAGGGGCGCCGTCCGGACACACGCCCGGACGAGGAGCCGTCAGCCGTCCGCCAGATCGACGGCCCCCGTCACCCTCTCCCCCCGTCCTCCTCCGCGGCACTCTTCGGCCCGCTCCTCGTGGCGGCCTCCCAGAGCCCTGCCGCCACGCGCTGGGCGAACCCGGTCGGCGACGGTTCGTTCGGCAGTTGCGCGGGCACCGTCGTGCCCTTCCTGCCGCCTGCCCGGTCGGCGAACAGCGCGACCGTCAGGGCGAGCCGGCCGTCGTACCCGGTGGTCCACACGGTCCGCCGGGTGATCCCGCCACCCGCCCCGGCGGTGGTGAACGCCTTCGCCCCCGCCGATCCGACGGCGACGGGCGCCGGTCCGGCCCCCGACCGTGCGTCCGCCATCCCCGCCTCCTTCCCGTCCAGCACGCGCCGCACCTCGGGACGCGCCCGGTAGACGGTGCGGCCCTCCCGCGTGATGCGCGCGACGGTGTACGGGGTGGCGTACCTGCCGTCCGTCGCCACCGTCGCGTACGCCGACGCCAGGGCCAGCGGAGTCGGCGCCGCCGTCCTCAGCAGCTTGCTCAGCGGCTCGCCCGCCCGCCTCAGTCCGCTGAACGGCTCGAGGGCCGTGCCCGCCTCCACCGCCCCGTTCACCGCGTCGTTGAACGGCTGCCGCGCGTAGTCCGAGCCCCCGTACAGCAGCCGTACCGCTCCGTCGCCGGGCACCATCCCCACGACGGCCGTGTGCACCCGGACGCCCTTGCCCCCGGGGTGCTCCTCGATCAACTGCGTGGCGCGGTCCTGCGCCGCCAGGTCGAAGGTGGTCGTCACGCTGTAACCGCCGCTCGCGAGCTGGTCCTCGGCCATGCCGAGCCGGTCGGCCGCCTCCTTGGCCGCGACGTCGATCAGATACTGCCGCTGCCCCTCGGTCTCGCCCGGCGGGTAGAACCGGAACGCCGGGAAGCGCGCCGCGGCCCGCTGCCCGTCCGTGATGCTCCCGCCCGCCGCCATCGCGTCGAGCACCCACTCCCAGCGGTTCTCCAGCTTCGCGGTCACCTCCGGATCGGAGCCCGCCTTCTCGTAGTACGAGGGGATGTTCACGATGGACGCCAGCGCGGCGCCCTGGGCGACCGTCAGGCTCCTCGCGTCCACCCCGAAGTAGTTGCGCGCGGCGGACTGGATGCCGGCGGCGCCCCGCCCGAAGTACACGGTGTTGAGGTAGCCCTCGAGGATCTCGTCCTTGGTGCGGGTGCGGTCCAGCTTGATCGCGATGAGTGCTTCGCGGGCCTTGCGGGACAGCGATCGCTCCGGGCTCAGCAGCGCGTTCTTCACGTACTGCTGGGTGATGGTGGAGCCGCCCTGCGGGTCGCCGCCCGTCAGCGTCGCCAGCGTGGCCCGGGCGAGGGCCCGCGGCGAGATCCCGCTGTCCGTACGGAAGGAGCGGTTCTCCGCGGCGATCACCGCCTCCTGCACATGCCGGGGGACCGCGGACAGCGGGACCTCCTGCCGGTCGACCGGTCCGCGCCGGCCCAGGTAGGCGCCGCCTGCGTCGAGGAACACGGTGCTCTGGGTGACGGTCTCGGGGTGCGGCTCCGGAACGGCCGTCAGGTGGTACGCCACGACGGCCGCCGCACACAGCGACGCGATCAGCGCGAGGAAGACGTGCAACAGCCGGCGGAGCCGTCGGCCCCGGGTGCGCCGGTACCGGATCCGGAGCGGCGTGCGCCCTTCGCGCCGGGACGCCGGCCGCATCCCCTTCCCCGGCCGCCGTGCCGCTCGCGCCGCTCCGGCCGTTTCCGCTGTTCGTTCTGCTCGTTCTTCTCGTTCTGTTTGTTCTGTTTGTTCTTTTCGTTCTGACCGTGCCGGTCCCGGCCCGGTCGTCCCGCCGTTCCCGTTCATATCCGCCGCCAGGTGCTGTCCGACCGTGCGGCGACCCTGCCCGAGGCGTCGTACACCGTGACGATCCGTTCGTCCCCTCCCGCGTCGAAGAGCATCCGCATGTTCTTCTCGGGCAGCGGTGCGCTCGCGTACCAGACGCCCCAGCCCGGGCTGCCCGCCAGGACCAGGACCTTCGCGGTGGTCCTGCCGTCGCCCGCGCTCACCTCGACACGGGCCGGCTCGCCGTCCAGACCGTGGAAGAGGCCCGACAGGAAGAACCCGTCGGGCACGCTGTCCACCCGCACGGAGACGCCCGGTTCGCCGTCCGGGCGGTCGCTGTTGTCACCCGGGAGATCCGTGGGCACCGACCAGTGCCCGCCGTCGGCCGTCAGCCACACCCGTACCCCTCTCCCGACGGTCACCCGCTCGCCCGGCGCCACGACCCGGACCGGGCTCGTCGCCGGACCGGCACCGCTCCCCGCCCGGGCTCCGGACGCCTCGTCCTGCGCGCCGCCGGCCCCGACCCGGTCGGCCGCGAGCAGGGCCACGGGCACGAGCAGCGCCGCGCAGGCGGCCGACGCCACGGCGAGGCGTCGCCGCCGCCGGGCGCGGCCCTCGGCCCGGAGACCGGCCAGCGGCGCCTCGGACGGGACGACGTCCAGGGCGGCACGGGCGTACACCTCGCGCAGCCGCTCGGGGTCGCCGCCGGCCGCTTTCAGACCGTGCCGGAAACGGGCCCGCACCGCGCCCTCCGAGCAGCCCAGCAACTGGGCGATCTCCGCGTCCGCCAGCCCTTCCCAGATCCGCAGCACCAGCACGGCCCGCCGCCGTGCGGCCCGCCGCCCGTGCAGCCGGCGCAGGTGGCCCCGCACCAGACAGCGCCGCACGTGGAAGTCCCTGTCGTCACGCGGGACGCGTCGCCACCGCGCACCCGTCCGCACCAGGGTTCTCCGCACCAGTTCCTCCGCCGCACCGGGGTCGTCGGTGAGCAGGCGCGCGGTCACGATCAGCCGGGGCCAGTGCGTCCGGGCGTACGCGGCGAAGTCGTGGCCGGTGGGGAGTACATCGCGGGTGGGTGGCACGGGGGAGGTCCTTAGGCTCGGGAACTCGGTCGTGGCCGGACGTGCGGACGTCCGTCCTGGTCAGGCAACTGCTTTTTCGTGCCGGTAGGTTGGGCAGCCGACGAGCCGTCACCGTCGTGGAGAGGGAGCCCGGAACCGCTGCGCGCCGTCTTCCCGGTGGGTGCGCCTCGCCCGGTGCCACCTACGCGACTACGGGACCTGTACGCACGGCGGAGGCGGCCGGGTTGCAAGAAAAGGACGAGGATTCCGGTGGGGGCATGACCGAGGACGAGTTCGACGCCTTCTACGCGACCGCGTTCCCCCGGCTGACCGGACAGCTCTACGCCTTCACCGGAGACCACGGCGAGGCCCAGGACGTCGTCCAGGAGGCGTTCGTACGGGCCTGGGCCCGGCGGCAGCAATTCCTCGCCGACAGTGCTCCCGAGGCGTGGATCCGCACGGTGGCCATGCGGCTGGCGGTGAGCCGCTGGCGGCGCTCGAGGCGCTGGCTGGAGCTGGTGCGGCGCACTCCGCCGCCCGACTCCACCCCGGGGCCGACCCCGGAGAACGCCGCGCTCGTGGCCGCCCTGCGCGAACTGCCCGAGGCCCAGCGGATGGCGATCGTCCTGCACCATCTGTGTGATCTGAGCGTGGAGCAGGTAGCCTCCGAGACCCGTGCGCCCGTGGGGACGGTCAAGGCGAGGCTGTCCCGGGGGCGGGCGGAGCTGGCGAAGCGTCTTGCGGGGGACGAGGCCGACGGGCGGGGCGACGGGGCCGGCCGCCCGGTCAGGAAGGAGAGCGGCCGTGGCCGATGAACTTTCCGCCGCGCTGCGCGAGTTGGCCGCGGCACACACGGCCGCTCCGGTCGTCGGCGGCCCCGCGACACGGGCCCGGGCGATGCGCCGGGTACGCCGCCGTCGGGCCGCCGCGGCCCTCGGCGCGGGAACCGCGGCCCTCGCGCTGCTGGGCCTCGCTCTGAGCCTGCACCTGGGCGGGGACCGCGACCACCCGGCCGGACGCCGCCCCGCGGCCGTGGCCCCTCCCCGTTCCACCCCGCCGTCCACGGCCGGCCCGCCGTCCACGGCCACCCCCCCGTCCACGGCCGGCCCGACGCCCGTGGACGGCACGCTCGACCTGTACGGGCGCACCCTCACGTTCGGCGGCCGGGCGATGCGGATCCTCTCGGAATCCGGCGCCCTGCCCGGGGCCGCGAGCCCGATGACGGTGGTCGCCAAGGAGGACAAGGCAGAGATGCCCCTCGACGTGCCTCGTGAGGGCCCCACCATAGGGCCCACCACGGTGAGCGTCCGGTACGTGGTCGAGCTGCGCGACGGGGAGGGCCGGCCGCACTACGTCGGCCTCTTCTCCCCGCAGCTCAAGGCCCTGAGCGACGCCGACGCCAAAGCCGGCTGGATCGGCCTCGGCGCCGAGGACGCCGAGTGGTTCCACACCCGGGTCCGCCTCGGTGACACCTTCCCGGTGACGACCGGCACGACGCCGACGGCCGCCCCCTCGGCCGCCGCTCCGGCACCCGGCGCCACGGCGTCACCCCGTGCCGCCGGTACCCGCGAGGAGCGCTGAGGCCCGGCCCGGGCCTGACGTGGCCGGGCCGGGCCCGACGTGGCCGGGCCGGGCCGGATCAGGTCAGGACGAAGCCGTCGTGGCGGCGCCGCTGAACGTCCATTTCTGGTTGCCGGCGTTCGCGCACGCGTACAGCTGGATCTTCGTGCCGTTGGCGGTGCCCCCGCCGGTCGCGTCCAGGCACAGCCCGGACTGGACTCCGACGACGGAACCGTCGGAGTTGATCCGCCACTTCTGGTTGTCACCGCCCCAGCACGTGTAGATCTGCGCCTTGGCGCCGTTGCCGGTGCCCGCCGCGTCCAGGCACTTGTCGCCCAGGATCCGCAGCTCGCCCGCGGAGGTGTAGGTCCACCGCTGGTTGCTGCCGCCGGAGCAGTCCCACAGCTGGAGCTGCGTGCCGTCGGTGGTGGTGGAGTTCGGATCGTCCAGGCACCGTCCGGAACCGACTCCCTTGATCTCACCGGTGCCCGTCCCGGGCGGGGTCGTCGGCGGTGTGGTGGGAGGCGTCGTCGGGGAAGCGGCGTTCAGGGTGTTGAGCACGGAGGTGTACGCCGCCTTGCCGTTGCCGTTGTTGTCGAACAGCAGGGGGTTCTCGCCGGTGCGCCAGGAGTCGCTGTCGCGGATGCCCCAGACCGTGATGCCGGTGCAGCGGGCGACGTTCAGACAGGCCTGGACCGTGCTCGCGTAGGCGGTGGGCGACGCCTGTGCGATGTCGAGTTCGGTGATCTGGACGTCGACGCCGAGGGCGGCGAAGTTCGACAGCGTGGTCTGGAAGCTCGACGGCGGGCCGCCGGTGCCGAAGTGGGACTGGAGTCCGACGCAGTCGATGGGCACGCCGCGGGACTTGAAGTCGCGCACCATGCGGTAGACGCCCTGGGTCTTGGCGTCGCTCCAGTTCTCGATGTTGTAGTCGTTGTAGCAGAGCTTGGCGGCGGGGTCGGCGGTCCGCGCGGTGCGGAAGGCCTCCTCGATGAAGCCGTCGCCCAGCAGGTTCTGGAACACCGAGGAGCGGTGCGCGCCGCTGCCGCCGTCGGCGAAGGCCTCGTTGACCACGTCCCAGGAGTGGATCTTGCCCTTGTAGTGGGCCATCGTCTGGTTGATGTGGTTGTTCATGACGCTGCGCAGCGTGTTGGCGTCGCCGATGGAGGAGACCCAGTTGGGCAGTTGGGAGTGCCAGACCAGCGTGTGACCGCGCATCCGCTGGCCGTGGGCCTGCGTGTGGCTCATGATCTGGTCGCCCGGACCGAAGTTGAACGATCCCCGGGACGGTTCGACGGTGTCCCACTTCATCTCGTTCTCCGCGGTGACCATGGTGAACTCGCGGTCGAGAACGGTGGAGTACGTCGAGTTGCCGAGCTTGGACGCGGCGACGGCCGTACCGAAGTACCGGCCCGACTGCGCGGCCGCGGCCCCCAGTGAACTCGCCGCCGCGGCATCGGTCGCCATGCTGCCGACACCGACGAGCGCCAGCGATGCGGTGACGGCCACTCCGGTCGTCGCGAGCAACACCTTCTTGTAGTGATCATGCCAATTTAACGAAGGCATGCGGGTCCTCCTCCTGGCGTGCGGGTGGGGCCCCATCGGGGGATGGGGTCGGCCTGCCGATTTCCGACAGGGACTGCTTCGAAAGTTTCGCCATTCCTGCGAACTTTTCGGGCACCTTAGGGCCGCCCCGTGAGCGCGTCAATACATCTCGTTCACCATGCATCGCGCGGCGCCACGATTTCGGCCGTGCAGCCGGGGGAGAGGGGGCGGTGAGGCGACGTGCTCGGCAGACCGAAAATTTCGAATAACCCGTCTAATCTTTCGCATCCGGTCTCGACGCCACCGTACGGAAGGCGCACCGGGAAGCTGCGGCCGAACCGGGGCAGCGGACCGCTGCACCCCCCCCCACGGCAACCGGTCGTCGGCGCCTCCTGTCCTGCGGGCCGGTGGGCCCGGTTCCCCCGTGAACGAGTGAGGTCTCGCCGCTGTCTCCGGCGGCTCTCCCGGGGAGTAGGCTGAAGTCACCGAGGGCACTGCGTGCGTCGGTGCCCGTGTCGGCGCCGTTCTCGGCGAACGACAACGCCAGGCCGGTGATGCCGTGCCTGGGGGCAGGTTCACGTCATGGAACCGACTGCCGATCATTCCGCGACCACCGCGATGCACCCCTCCCCGTCACCGCCGGTCCGGCTTTCGCTGGCGCCGTACGAAGCCGTCCCGGGCGGGCTCGACGGTGCCTGGTGGCCGTACTCCCACGAGCTCGTCGACGAGCTGCCCCTCCTCATGGAAGCGATGGACGGGGCGGGCAGCTTCACCAGGATCACGCTGGGGATCGAGCTGTGGCCCGACGTCCCCCACCAGGTCGCCGTGGGCGAGAACCAGGTGACCGTGGGGTGGTTCGTGTCCGGTCACGAGCAGAACGAGATCTTGCTCTGCTCCTATCGCGAGGGGTTTCGCACCCTGCTCGTCATTCCTCCCGCGACGGAGGCCGGTACCGCCGCCTGGCTGATGGACACCCCCGCTCCGGTCGACGGCAGCAACACGGCCACCGAACTGCTGGCGATCGCCAAGACACGGTCCACGGCGCCGGAGGTCCGGGCCGACTGAACCCGTCCAGCCGGGCTCGGCCCGTCCGGCCGGGCCTTGGTACGGGCACGTCGGGCCGGAGCGGCTTCGCCGGACCCGGCGGGCGGGCGGTCAGTTCTGGGCGTCGGGCGTGGAGTGCCACGCCTGCACGCCCGCCCGGGACGCCTCCTTGGCCTGCCGCCACTTCATGGCCGCCTGCTGGGCCGGGGGCACGTCCATCTCACGGATCATGCGCCGGCCTGCCGCGAACACGGCGGAGCCCGCGACGGCCATGCCGGCGCACGCCACCGTGGCACCGGCCGCGGTGAGCACGACACCGATGGTCACGAGCCGAGTGTTGATCTCGATCGTCCGCTGGGACTGGTGGTGATGGTTCATTACTCCACCATCCAACGGGGAGAACCGCATCGCATCCCAGCCCGCGGCTCGGACGCCGGCGGGGGCCCCGAGGACGCCGGGTGGCGGTACGTACGGCCGGCCAGGCCGAGCCGGGAGATGATCGTCGTCCGCTTCGGGAACGGCCCGCCCCTCCGCGTTCCGCCCCGGGGGACACGCACGGACCGGCAGGACCGAGGACTCGGGCCAACGGCTCGAGGCCGAGTTGCTCCGCCTGCCGGACGCGGACGGCCGAGACGCGGCCCGGGATCGTCCGGACCGCGCCGTACGCCACCGTCGGCGCCCGCGGTGTCCTGCTCTCCGGAGGGGTATGTGCGGGTCAGTGGAGGACCTTCTCCTTGGCCCGGCGGTACTCCTCGTCGGTGAGGGCGC